>CAZXCK010000004.1:0-81032 GCA_964639225.1 uncultured Anaerolineaceae bacterium
CTTTGACAGTCTCTCCGTACTCACTTCTCTACTGGCTATGTTGTTAATGTGCGCGATTTCGCCGTCTCAACCACCCTTTGTTAAGGGCTTAAATTGGGCTTAATCCGTTGTGTGCTTAAGCTTATCAAACCCGTTCATTTGCTGTCAAGACCTGCTACCCGAACCTTTGAAACTCGTTTGGGATAATTGGGATATCCTGACATCAACGGCACGAACGGTCATTGAAGCAGTTCACACATTGATTTGTTAAACAGTGCTTATGCCTCTTAATGCTGTTCACCAGCCCTGCCGCATTCCCATGTTCCAGCTTGTGGCCGTTCACGAGACAACCCGCCTGCTTGGTGCCGATCAAAATCGGAGCTTGTGCAAGCCAGATCAACCGTGACGCTCGTTTGCTGTTGTATGGTGTTTACTGCTGCTGAGTGGTGGTACTCACTCGAGGCTGCGGAAATATATCAGGCGGGCAAGCCATTGTCAAGGGCATGCCCGCGGATTCAGGGCAATTGCCAGATTTAGCGCCACCCTAACACTCGACCTGGTGGCGCGACCTCAGAAACCGGACTGCTTCGTCAAGTGTTTCGGCCAGCACATAGCGCCCGCGTATGGGCGCAAGCTGAGACGCCACCCCCAGAATCGCCCGCACGAATACATTCGCTCCAACGATCACCGTTACGCCATAGTTGGCCGGTGCCCTCAGATGCTGCTGTCGCAGAACATTGACGATTGAGGCAGGCAACATGGTAATCTGAGATACATCCGCCACCACATCAAAGCATGGCCTATGAGATGTCATCGCATCCGTCTGATCTGCCGCAACCTTTAGCGATTCGACGGTCGCATTCGCGTGAAACACCCACACAACTATCCTGTGTTCGGCATCCAACCAGCGTACTTCGATCATTGGCCCGCCCAATATCTACCGCATTAACTCAATGATTCGTCAATTGAAATCCGATCACCTCCATTATATGCGGGCAATCCATGTCGAATCGTTAAGTTTAACACCGGGAAGTCGTCACAATTCGCTGCGACCCTGCAGCGCGCGCGTCAGTGTGACCGCATCCACATATTCCAGGTCGCCCCCCACCGGCAGGCCGCGTGCCAACCGGGTCACCCTGACGCCCTTTCCGGCCAGTTCACGCTGGATAAACATAGCTGTGGCGTCACCTTCCAGTCCTGGATTGGTAGCGATAATGATCTCGCTGATGCCGCCCTGCTCCACACGCGCCACCAGCTCTTTGATCTTGAGATCATCCGGACCGATGCCGTTCACCGGCGATATGGCCCCATGCAGCACGTGATACTTACCTTTATAGCTACCTGTCCGTTCGATGGCCAGCACGTCCAGCGGTTCCTCGACCACAGCCACCATTCCCCCGTCACGGCGTGCATCAGCGCACACCGGGCACGGATCATCGACGGTGATATTCGCGCACACCGAGCAAAAGCGCGTGTTGGCTTTGAGTTCGCGCAGGGCATCGGCCAACCCCAGCGACAGTTCATCCGGCGCGCGCAGCAGAAAATACGTCAGGCGTGAGGCCGTCTTGGGACCGACGCCCGGAAGACTCGAAAACGCCTCGATCAGGCGTGTCACAGGCTGGGGAATGGCTTTGCTCATCGAATCGACTCCCTATAAGTGATAATCAGGAAAGGCGCAGCCATAAACTGCGCCCTTCCTGTATGGTGTCTCAAATGGATTGAATAAGCCGGGATGTTAGCCCAACAGACCGCCCAGCCCTGGCATATTCCCCAGCGGGCCGGTGATGGCTTCCATGCGCTCGGCGGCCATCGTCTGGCTCTGCTCGATGGCCTGGTTGACCGCCGCCGCCAGCAAATCCTGGAGGTCAGTCACCCAGTCCTCGTCCTCAGTGTCGATGAGGTCCGGGTTGATGTTGATCGACACCACGCGCTGGTGGCCGGTAATCACAATCGTCAACGCGCCGCCGCCTACCGAAACCTCGACCGTCTCATGTTCCAGAGCTTCCTGGGCTTCGCGCATATCCTGCTGCATCTTCTGAATCTGCTTCATCATACCGGCGCCGGCTCCACCAGGCATACCGCCGGGCATCCCACCACCTTTACGCTTGGACATTACAACCTCCTGTGTTCACTTTTCACTTTCATAATAATAACCGAATAATGCGCTCCCGACCCGGCCAATCTCAGCCGAATGAGGGCGGCTCCGGACTTTCGTCCGCGTCTGTTTCATCCTCGCTGCCGACAGGGGCGTAATCCTCGTCGAACAGTGCCGCCAGCATGTCAGACAGCAGCGTATTTTCCATCCCGGCTTCTTCCAAGGCCTGCACCTGCACATCGATGATGGCCGCCGACGCCGACGTCGTATGTTGCAGGAAAATGGCGCCGTTGTTCAACTGGTCTTTGAAATAGCTCAACAACAGGTCTTCGCAGTAATCGACCGTGCAGAAACTATCGCGGGTATCGGCGCTCCACAGCACAAGCGGCAGTTCGTATTCCAGGGCGATGGTGTGCAGCGCCTGGGTCACGATGCCCATCGGTGGGCGAATGGCGCACGGCTCATACGGGAAGCCCAGCGCGCGTTCCATTTCATCCAGCCAGGGTTCCACTTCCCACCACTTCAGACGATGGACATCGGCTTCGGTGATGTCGGTGTGCGTATACAGATGGCAGCCGAACTCATGCCCCATGTCGTAAATCTGCTTGTAAAGATTGGCATGGCCGGGTGTGGGCCGGTCGATGTTGGCTGTAATGGCCGACCCTGAAGGAAAAAACGTCACTCGCATGTCGTGATCGGCGAAGGCCTGCGCCATCTCCAGCGCGATATCCTCGTCCCACAGGTCGTCATAGGTCAGGCAAATCTGGGGCAGATCTCTGCGACCCCGGCTGATGGTTGTACTCAGGCGCGGGCCGCTGGTCGCACCCGTAGACGCCCGCACACCGTGCAGCGATGGCAGCAGCAGCATTGACGTTCCCAAGCCCATAACCAGCAAAAACTGACGGCGACTGATGGCCATCTGTCTATTCACTCCTGCTCAGATTGTCGATTCGTCATCCGGGTTGATGCGCCCGCCCAGTTCCAGAGCCTGGCGCAGTACCGGGTCATCAATGTCGCTGACCGGCGGCGGGTTGTTGTCGCCTTCTAACTTTTCGACCAGCATCACCTGCACACGCAGACCCACCTGATGCACATCCCAAAGCGCCCGCTCGATGACAGCCAGTTTCTCCTGATGGCCGTGCAGACGCTGGTAATACAGCTCGTGGTCGGTTTGCAGATAGACAACGTTGCCATCTACACGATGCACGCGATAATACTGCAACACGCCCGGACCGCTGCGGCTGTATTTGTAGACAGCGGTCAGCAGATCGTTCCAGCGGCTCTGGATGACCGCTGGTGCGACTTCTGGCGGTGAACCCGGTTCGCTCGGCTCGACAGCCGGTGGAGAATCTGCGGCAGGCGCGGCCTGCGCTGCCGCCGGACTCGCCACAGCGCCCGGAGACGACGCCACCGGCGCGGCATAGACAGGCTCCGGTTCCGGGTCGCGGATACTATCAATAAGCGCCAGTTCCAGCGCGAGCTGCGGCTGCCAGCCGCCCTTGAAATCGTTGATGGCTTCATTGAAGTTGCGCACGGCCCGCAGCAGCGATCCCCGCGAGATGGCCGCCGACTGCCGGGTAAACAACGCTCGATCATCGCTGGAAGCTTCTACCAGGTCGGCAGTGGCAGTCTGTGCCAGCAGCACCGCCCGCAGATGCTCGATAACCTGCTGGCCGAACTGGCGCGGGTCGCTGCCGGAGTCGACCGCTTCGTTGATGACATGCAGCCCGCGTGGGACATCGCCCGCCACCAGCGCCTCGACCAGTTCCCGCACCGACTCGCTGCTGCCCGTCCCTAAAATGCGCTGCACCACGTCCAGCGTCAGCGCGTCTTCGGGGTCGCTCACAATCTGGTCCAGCAGGCTGATGCTGTCGCGGACGCTGCCGGTCCCCTGCCGGGCGACCAGCTCCAGCGCAGCCCGGTCCACCCGCAGCCCCTCGGCCTCGGCGATCTTCTGCAGACGGTCGGCGACTTCCATTAAAGACACGCGCCGGAACTCGAATTGCAGGCAGCGGCTCTTGATAGTCGCTGGTACCTTGTCAATTTCGGTCGTCGCCAGCACGAAGATGGCATGCGCCGGCGGTTCTTCCAGCGTTTTAAGCAGCGCATCGAAGGCGTTGCCGGTAAAGCGATGCACCTCGTCGATGATGTATACCTTGTAACGGCCTTCGCCCGGTGTGAATGCGATCTTCTCGCGCAGGTCACGCACATCGTCGACGCCGGTGTGCGTCGCCGCGTCGATCTCGATCAGGTCCAGGTAGCGACCTTCGTTAACGGCGGCACACGCGGGGCATTCATTGCATGGACGACGAGCATAATCCTCATGCTGGCAGTTGACCGCTTTCGCCAGCAGGCGCGCCGTCGTCGTCTTGCCGGTGCCGCGCGGCCCGCTGAACAGGTAAGCATGGCGGATTCGCCCGGATTTGAGCGAGTTGCGCAAGGTGAGTGTGATGTGGTCCTGGCCGACAACGTCGTCGAACGACAGAGGCCGCCACTTCAGATACAAGGCTTGTTGAGGCACGGGATTATCCCTGTTGAACGGCTAACGCTGTGCAGAGTCTAGCATCGACAACCCACCCCGGCAACCGGCGAATCACCGCCGCCGGTTGCCTCACCCGGTGGCCTCACCCGCTGTCCTCATCATCGTCGAATGCCAACCGGCCCTGAGACGCCGCGCTGAGTCCATGCCGGGCCAGCAGATCGGCGACCAGTGGCGTAGTGATACCGCGCGCCGCCTGCTCCTGAGCAAAACGGGCCGGATGCTTGTCTGATTTGCGGCGGTTGCAGTCGGCACAGGCCACACACAGATTCTCGCGCGTGTTGGCTCCACGCAGACGAAAGGGCGTGATGTGATCGAACTCGACGATAACAGCGTCATCCAGAAGCGCGCCACACCAGGCACAAACTCCGCCGGATTTCAGGAACAGCTCGGCCAGGGTCAGCGGATGCAGAGTCCCCGCCGCGCCGAACTGCCGCGCGCGCGCGTTCATGTCGGCGGCGCGCCGCTGAAGTTGCAGGCTCGGAATCAGGTCGCGCAGCATCATACATCCCAGGACGGCTCACATCGACGATGGCCGTATACTACCCGGATTACCAGACAACGCGCAACCATCACCCGATTATTCCGTATAGACTTATGACCGCAAGCACTGGACACGACAGGTGATTTCCCCTAGAGTCAGGGAGATAACACGATTTCTGAGAAGGACTCTGAAGCATGTCAGCATGGTGGGGAACACGTCAGAACGTTTCACCGCGTCTGCGCCTGGAAGTCGAGGCCATGCGGGCGACGTTTGGCAATACCTTTAAGCTGGTGGTGCCAGACAGCGGCCTGCTGTACTGGCTGGGCACGGTAGAGATCAACCTGCACCGGCTCAAACAGCCGGAGCACGTGGTCAAGATTCTCTATCCCAGAGACTACCCCAACCGCCCGGCGGAGGCTTACGTCCTGCGGCCCCGGCTCTACAGCGAGAAGCACCAGTACGAAGACGGTCAATTGTGCCTGTTTAATCCCAAAGACGGCGAGCAGTACGGATGGAATCCGGCCCGTTCCACAGCGGTAACAGTTACCGCCTGGGCGGTCCAGTGGATTTACGCTTTCTACACCTGGCGTGCCACTGGCGAATGGCCCGGTATCGAGGAACGGGTGGACCCCAATACGCCCCTGCCGCCGCGCCGGAGATAAATCGCATGTTGTGGAGGCGATGGATGGCTAACCGAGTGAATGTCCCCAACCTGGTTCTGGCACAGCACGTCCTGAATAAGATGGCGACAGCGGCCAATCACTACGTCGAGGACGAAACCGGTGAAGCACTGGTCGGCGTGGTCGTCCCGGCGGAGACGCCTGGCGACAAACCAACCATTTACATTCTGGAAACGATCGCGCCGGACGACAGCGCCGAGCGCGACACCTATGCTTTTAAGCAGGGCGACGAACGCCAGGATGAGCTGATCTGGTGGTTTGACAGCAACTGGAACATGCAGCGCGAAAAACAGCGTGACGGCAACGGCAAACCGCAGTCCACCCGCTGGGACGTCCCGCTGCGCCACCTGGGCGACTGGCATCGCCAACCCGGTTATATGGTGGCTCCCAGCGATGGCGACCTGTACACGGCGCTCGATATGCTGGCCGACCACGACAACCAGTTCGAGTTTCTGGTGGCGCCCATCGTCACGCTGCACCACCCGGCGACTGTCAGCCCCAGCGATCACCCGGTCAACTACCTGACTGTCGATAACAACGATAACACCTGCACCCGTGTCGATTTCTGGTACATCGACCACGACAGCCGCATGTTTTCGCCAATCTCGCCCACCGTCCAGCCAGACGATCAGCTTCCCAGCCTGGTGCAGCCGCCCTGGCATCTGATACACGAAGACCGCTTCGACAGCGAACTGGCCCAGCTCAAAGCCGATGGCCTGTTTACGTCGGTGCTGATCTGGGATACGGACGGCAGGCTGCCGCTGGAAATCTGCCTGATGTGCGCCCGCGTCGGGTCGTCGAAGATGCTGGTCATCGCCACCGACTGGGATTATCCGAACTCACCGCCGCGCGCCTATGTGGGACCGTTCCCCAGCATGCAGCAGGATGAGGTCATCTACGATGTATTCGAACGACTGTGGCCGCAGGTGGAGCGCGTCAGCGACCCATCCGGCTGGGCCTGGGACCGCGACAGCTACCTGGTGGATTATATCCACGCGGTCGAGAAGGCGCTGGGGCTGCCCTCGAAGCCAGTCAGCAGCCAGCCAGCGACAACACCCGATTCAGACGGCCAGCCTGGCGTCGCTGCGTCTACCAGCAGCAAGGACGAGGATCAGTCATGACCTGGGATCGTGTGGAGCGCCTCATCGGCAGCGATAATCTCAAACGTCTCCGTCAGAAGCGCGTCGGCATCGTCGGCCTGGGATCGGGTGGCGGCTTCGTCGCCCAGAGTCTGGCCATGAGCGGCGTGGGCGGCTTTGTCCTCATCGACGACGACGTGCTGGAACAACACAACATCGTACGTCACGTCTGCGACCTGCGCGATGTGGGTCGCCCCAAAGTCGAGGCGGTCGCCGACCTGATCCGCCAGCGCAACCCGGAAGCCCGTGTCGAGACTTACATCGGGCGCGTGGAGGATCACCTGGACGCGCTGGACAACCTGGACCTGCTGATCGTCGGCGTGGACGGTGAAGGTATCAAGTACACCATCAACCAGGCCTGCCTGGAACGCGACCTGATCGCCATCTATGCTGGCGTCTACGAGCGCGGCGAAGGCGGCGACGTCGTCACCATTCATCCGTATGATGGCCCGTGTTACGCCTGTTGGGCGGCAGCCCTGCGCGATGGCATACAGTTCGATGACCCCGGCGAACTCGACTACGGCATGATCGGCCCGGAGGGCACGCTCGAAGCCGAGCCGGCGCTGTGGCTGCATGTGGTGCGGGTGGCGTCGGTACAGTCCGATTTCGCCATCAAAGAGCTGCTGCGCGACTCGCACGATCACCTGCCACTGCCAGCCAATACGATCATCCTGGCCAATAACGCCATCGAGATCATCGACGGCCAGCAATCGCCGCCGCATTCGTCGCTGTGGGTCAACGTCCCCCGCGACCCGGCGTGCCTCGTCTGTGGCGACCAGATGCGCAGCGCCGCTCAGGGCAGCACCACTGCTGACCGCCAGCAGTCGCTCGACGATCTGATGCACGAGGCTGGAATGGAGATACAGAAGGAAGACGACGAAAATCAGCAGAGCGCCAGCCGCCAGTAAGATTGCACCGCCCTTAATCAGCAGTTTAGCCGCGCTTTGCCAGGGCGGCCATCATTTATGCTATCATCATTGATATGGTAGAATGTGCGTACAGTAACGTAGAAGGAAAGGGAGGCCAGGCCAACGTTCAACCGGCCTGACGAATCGCGTATGACCGACAGGAACAACACGCCTTCAGACAACGATGCCCATTCGTCCGACACCTCCGACACCGACGAGGTTCGCAGCCAGGACGAACCCACCACCGGCGACGATCGCATGGATGAGCGCATAGAACGCCTGGGCGGAGAGCCGGCTCCGGTCATCACGCCGGAGGAATTCGCCCGCCTGCAGAAAGCCGGGCAGGTCCACATCGACTCGCGTGGACGTGTACGGACCGAACGCCCACGCGGCGTCGATCCGGGCGTGTCTTTGCGCAAGCGAAGGGCATGGTATGCCGGGTAACGCTACCCCGCAGGATTTAGTCAACATTCTCAGCAGTCGGGGCGACATCACCGATCCCCGGATTTATGAGGCTTTTGCGGCGGTACCGCGACACCTTTTCCTGCCAGGCGTGCCGCTGGAACAGGTCTATTCAGACGAGTCCATCGTCGTCTGCACCGATGCCAGCGACGATGTCTGGGAAACCACCATGCCCAGCATGATCGCTCATCTGCTGCAAATGCTCGATGTGCAGCCCGGTCAGAATGTCCTGGAAATCGGTACCGGGACAGGCTACGGCACGGCTCTCTTGCGTTATCTGGTTGGCGATCAGGGCAAGCTGACTACGCTGGAACTTCAGCGCAACGTGGCCGCCAGAGCCGAGGATACGCTCATGCGCGCCGGCATCCATAACGTGTGCGTGGTCAACGTCGATGGCGCATATGGCTACGCCCCACGCGCCGCCTATGACCGCATCGCCGTAACGGTCGGCATCTGGGATATGCCACGCCCCTGGATCAAGCAGATCAAAACGCGCGGCGCCATCGTCACGCCGATCTGGCTCGACGGCCTGCAGGTTACTGCTCGCTTCGAGTTACAGCCCGATGGCCGTCTCACCAGTGACCACATCGTGCCCAGTGCCTTTTCTTACATTCGGGGCAGCGCCGCCGGGCCGAAGGTACGCAAGCGCGTTGGCAGCACCGCTCTCAACATCCTGGCCGATGGTGTGGACCAGATCGACACTGCCGCCCTGAGCGTGCTGCTGGCCAGCGACTACGAAGACAGCCATCTCAGCGGGGCGCTCAACACACATGATTACTGGTACGGCTTTTTGCCCTATCTGATGATAAACGAGCCTGCGGATTCCGTCTTTACGCTGTATACCGTGCCACCGGGCCGCAAAGCCTTCGGCATCGAGGGCGAGGGCTTTGCTTTGCTAACTGCCGCCAGTGCCGCTTTTGTCCCTTATTACGGTGAGGGATTCGTCCATTGTTTCGCCGGCGCCGACGCCTTTCTGGAGATCGAATCCTATCTCGACCGCTGGCGCGAAGCAGGCTGCCCAACCATCCGCGACCTGCGCCTGGAACTCGTCCCACGCGAGCTGGGACAGCCGCGCCAACCGAAAGGGAAAGTCTACCCGCGCCGCCAGCATTATCTGCATGTGTGGTTGGAAAACCCCGATGAAACCCGCGCTTGAACCACACCCCATCACCCTGGAGCACATCCGCCGCGCCGTGAAACTGAGCGACGCTTTCGATCCAGTCAGCGCCCAGGAACATATGGCCCCCAAACCGCGTGGAATTCTGCCGCAAAACCGCGACATTCCGCCACGCGAAGCCGGGGTGCTGGCCCTCATCTATCCAGAGCCGGACGACGGCCTGCATGTTGTCCTCACCCGCCGCGCCGACAGCCTGCGCGGTCACAGCGGGCAGATCAGCTTCCCTGGCGGCAAGCGCGACCCACAGGACACGTCCTTTACGGCGACTGCGCTGCGCGAAACGTGTGAAGAACTGGGCATCTGCAACCAGGCCGCCATCACCATCCTCGGAATGCTGTCAGCATTTTACATCCCGCCCAGCCATTTCAACGTCTACCCGACCGTCGCTCACATCGACACCAAACCCACCTTCCAGCCCAACCCGGCAGAGGTCGCCGAAGTGTTCAGCTTTGGCCTGCATCAACTGCTGGATGGCCAGAACAAACACACGGAATACCATACCTACAACGGCAACCGCGTGCAGATTCCTTATTATCTGGTACGCGGGCATAAGGTCTGGGGCGCGACTGCTGTCATGCTCAGCGAATTGGAACAGCGCCTGAAGTCTGTCCTTTGAGGCATTCTGCCATTTCGCAGATAACCCGCCCAATCGCCTGTTGTTAGCACAGTCAGGAGTACACTATGGAAGACGGTCATGTGGTGGTCATCGGTTCTGCCGGCATTGATGTCAAAGGACGCCCGCACCCCGAACCGCTCACCTGGGGTGTGCCCAACCTGGGACGCATCCGCAACAGCGTGGGCGGAGTCGCCCGCAACATCGCCGAGAATCTGGCCCGCCTCGAAATCCCGGTGACTCTGCTCACAGCGATCGGCGCGGATTCCGCCGGGCAGCGCGTGCAGCGCACCTGCGAGCGCGCCGGCATCAACTGCCGCTATATTCAGCGCGTGCCGGGCAGTCGCACCGGGACGTACATGGCGCTTCTGCATCCCAACGGCCAGTTGAACGTCGCCCTCAGTGATTTCGAAATTGGCAGCAACATCGACACGGCCTACATCACGGCCCATGAGCATCTGCTGCGCGATGCCCGTCTCATCGTCATCGATGCCACCCTCACCGAGGACGCGCTGGCGACCGTTTTCGAGTTAGCGGAGCGCTACAACGTGCGCGTAGCCGCCGAACCGACCACACCATCGCTGGCCGAGAAGCTGTGCCCGTATATTCCACGGCTGTATTTTGTGACGCCCAACGCCTCGGAACTGCGCGCCATGTGCGGCGTCGATGCCAGCGGCGCCGACCGCGACACAGCCATCCAGGCCGCCCGGCAGATGGTGAGCATGGGCGCGGAGATCGTCGTCGTCACGCTGGGTGCAGCGGGCCTGGCCTACGCCCACAGCGGCGGCGGCGGGTTTATTCGGGCAGTTCAGACAAAAGTGGTGGATTCAACCGGCGCGGGCGATGCCTTTTCCGGGGCAGCTATCTTCGGCCTGCTCAACGACGTGCCCCTGGATGAGGCCATGCGGCTGGGGATCACGGCAGCGTCGATGACCATCGCCAGCAAACACACCGTTCTGCATAACCTCAGTCAGGAGATGCTCTACGATAATCTGATGGTATAGCCAGTGCCTAACGCTCGACCGGCTCGGATTCCTCGGTTTCGTCGTCACGGGCACGCCAGATTTCGCTGGCGATGTCGATGTAAAGCTGTCCGTCCAGATGGTCGATCTCGTGCTGGAACACACGCGCCAGCCAGCCCTTCGCCTTCACGCGGATATTCTTGCCGTGCCGGTCCTGCCCGGTAATCACAACCGACTCGTGCCGGTCCACCTCACCAAAATATCCAGGGATAGACAAACACGCTTCCACGCCGCTGACCATCTCTTTGCTGGCTTTGATGATCTTAGGGTTGGCCAGCACATAAGTCACACCGGCCTCGTCACCGTATTCCTGGCGACTCTCTTCATCGTCGGGCAGGCGCACCACAATCACTCGCTGGCTGACGGCCACCTGCGGCGCAGCTAGCCCTACCCCCGGCGCGTCGAGCATCGTCTCGATCATATCATCGACCAGGCGCTGGAATCGGCTGTCAAAGCTGGTGACTTTAACCGCTTTTTTGCGGAGTATGGGGTTGTCCGGTTGGATGATGGGTAAAAGCGACATGGTCCGACTCTTTTCAACTCGTTTTACAGCCCAACGCAGGTTTGTGCCTGATAACCCTATTGTAACGCCAAAAAGTGCCAGATGCAGCGGTGGAATCGTGCCGACATTCGCCCAGACTCATAGGCCATGAGCCGGCGCGGTGTTACAATTGATGCGAACAGAGGTCCACAGACGGAGCGCATGTTATGACCGATACAGTCATCCTCGATGGTGAAAGCCTGACGCCAGAACAGGTATGGCAGGTCGCTTATGGCCAACCGGGAAATCCGGCGGTATGCCTGTCATCGCGGGCCGTCGAACGTACCCAGCGCGCGGCGGATGCCGTCGATCGTCTGCTGGCCGAAGGGACAGTCGCCTATGGCATCACCACCGGCTTCGGCGCGTTTAAGGACCGTGTCATCCCGCCCGACCAGGTGACTCAGCTCCAGCGAAACATCCTCGTCAGTCATGCGGTCGGCGTAGGCCAGCCGTTCGACATCCCCACCACGCGCGCCATCATGCTCATTCGGGCCAACACACTGGCGCGTGGATTCTCCGGTATCCGCGTGCAGACACTGCAACTGCTGCTGGATATGCTCAACGCAGGGGTGCATCCAATCATCCCGCAGCAAGGCTCGCTGGGCGCCAGCGGCGATCTGGCTCCGCTGGCACACATGAGCCTGCCGCTGATCGGCCTGGGCGAAGCCAACTATCAGGGCCAGACTCTGCCCGGCGCCGGTGCGCTGCGTGCCGCTGGTTTGCAGCCCGTCGTGCTGGCGGCCAAAGAAGGGCTGGCGCTCACCAATGGCACGGCAGTGATGTGCGCGGTCGGCGTGCTGGAAACGCTGCGCGCCGAGCAGATAAGCCACACCGCCGACATCGCCGCCTGTCTTAGCCTGGAAGCGCTGCACGGGACCATCACAGCCTTTGACGCCCGTATTCAGTCCCTGCGCCCGTTCCCACGCCAACTGGCCTGTGCCGAGAATCTGCGCCGGCTGCTGGCTGGCAGCGACTTCGTGCGCGCGCCTACGTCCACCAATGTACAGGATGCTTATACACTACGCTGTATACCTCAGGTTCATGGCGCCGCCCGCGACGCCATCGCTTATGCCCGCTGGGTGTTCGAGGTCGAACTCAACTCGGTGACCGACAATCCGCTGATTTTCATCGATGATACCACCGGCGCTGTCGATGTACTCTCTGGCGGCAATTTTCACGGCGAGCAACTGGCGATTGCCCTCGATTATCTGGCGATCGCCCTCAGCGAGCTGGGTAACATCGCCGAGCGCCGCATCATGCGCCTCGTCGACGAGGCCTCGAATACGCATGTACTGCCGGCCTTCCTCACCGAGCAGGGTGGTCTCAATTCCGGCTTTATGATATTGCAGTACACTGCCGCCGCGATGGTCACTGAAAACAAAGTCCTGGCCCACCCCGCCAGCGTGGACTCGATCCCGACATCGGCCAACGTCGAGGACCACGTGAGCATGGGCGTTACCGCCGCGCTCAAGCTGCGTCAGGTGGCGACCAATGTAGAGCACATTCTGGCAATTGAGTTGATGGCCGCCGCCCAGGGCATCGACTTCCGCCGTAAGACAATGGACACAGCCCGTCTTGGCCAGGGAACCCAACCCGCCTACGCGCTGATCCGCCGCGAGGTGCCGTTCATCGAGGCCGACGAACCGCTCAAAGCCTATCTCGACGCGATGAGCAATCTGGTAAAAAGCGGCGCCTTCTGCCCGCCACCAGCATAACAAATCACCGATTCGCCTACGCTGCACAAATCACAGCAAGCATAACGCACAATTTAACACAAATATGGTATATTAAATCACACTATAGATAACAAGTCTGCCATCTGTACCTGTTTCTCTTTCAGCAGCACCCACTCGTTACAGTACAAAAATCTCGTTCCAGCAGCGATGCGTCCCGGCCCTGGCTGCCGTGAGGCATAGCTCCAGCATCCAGCACGAACAAAATAGCATACTTTTTGAGGAGATGGGCGTTGAAATCGACAAAGGACATCCGGCAATTGATCGACGACGGTAAGACGGAACTGGCCATTGAGCAAATCAACCACCGTCTTGCAACCGCACCCACCTCAGACCTGCACCTGCTGCGGATCCAGCTTTTGCAGGACGCCCAGGCCGACCACATCCCGACGCTCCGTGTGTCGCTGGACTGGCTGAACGAACATACACCCAATGTTCTGACACAGGCCCGCGAATATCTCGAAGCCGGCATCCAGGCGCGGCTGGCCGCCATCCCTGGCATCGATGAAGACGGCGACGACGATCAGCTTCCAGCCGACGTGATGGAGACCATCGAAGCCCTGGAACCGCTGGCGGAATATCTGCCGGTGGTGTACCTGGCGCGCGGCCTGGTTCTGGCCCATCAGGCGCAGATACAGTCGCGGCGCCGCCACCGCCGGTCGCCCCTGGAAATACTTGAGGAACTGCTGGCGGAAAGCGAAGATCGCGGCGGAGATCAGCGCCAACAAGCTCGGCCTGACGCGAACCAGCGCGAACTCTACCAGCGCGCCCGGCATTACCTGGAAAAAGCAGCGCAGAACCTGCCGGTAGACGATTCCCGGCGCGGCGACGCCCTGGAAATCCTGGGTAACATATGCGAGATGCTCGACAACCCGCCCTGCGCCTGGAAAGCCTATCTCGAAGCCCAGCAGTACAACCGCGACTTCACCGAAAAGCTGGAGACGCTGGCCGAAGCCGTCCACAACAGTGCCCGCCAGCGGGCGCTGGCTCACATCGACCGCCTGCTCCAGGCCGGCCAACTGGACAGCGCGGAGACGCTGCTGGCAGCCTGCATGCCCGAAGATCAACAGTCCGCCGCCGATTTTCTCGTGCGCAAAGCCGATCTGCTGTTTCTGCGCGGCGAGATCGATCAGGCCATGGCGCTCTACAGCCGACTGCTGGAGGAATCCTGATGACCACAGATAACAAGCAGCCCACCACCATCAACTGGAGCCAGACCGACGATCTGATTGACCTGATTGACTGGCTGGACAACCAGCCAGAGACTGAGGCCATCCACGAACTGCCGGGCACCGCCTACCAGATCGACCCTAACCATACCGCGCTGCGCTCGATTGCCGGTCTGCTGACAGCGCACAAGCGCCAGAACCGGCAGGACGAAGCCAGCAGGATGATCCGGCGTCTGCTTAACATGCGAGATATGAGCGCCGACAAACTCGAAATCCTCATGGCCGAACTGGAAAAACACGAGGACCGGCTGCGCCAGGCCAGCCTCGAACGCCTGGCGGCTATTCGCGCCAGCGCGCCGCCCCCGGTGACTCATGTCCCGCCGGAGACCTTGCCGCCGCTGCCTCTGTTTGAAACATTCACCACCGGCGATGATGATATAGCCGTGTTGTTCGCGGTCGAGGTCAGCGGTGTACAGCCCACCCGCGAGCTACCCGCCGTCGAATCGGCCTGCGCCGATCTGCTGCTGGCACTGTACCACGCCGACGACTATATTCAGGATCGCTACGGTCTGGGGCTGGATGTCCGCTTTTCCTGGCGCTACATCAGCGAGAACCGTGCGCTCTCGCTGGCACTGCTGGTGCGCGTCAGCGGCCTCGACGACCGCGTACAGATGGAGCGCGCCGCCGCCGATGTGTGGCACACCATCGACAGCCTGCTGCCTC
The DNA here is from genome assembly GCA_964639225.1 of uncultured Anaerolineaceae bacterium. Taxonomy (GTDB): domain Bacteria; phylum Chloroflexota; class Anaerolineae; order Aggregatilineales; family Phototrophicaceae; genus CAZXCK01. Next base: position 15,265 of record CAZXCK010000004.1, read on the forward strand.
TGAACCGGGTTGTTTATGCCTTTCGCCCCGTCACCGACCCGGCGCGCCTGGACTGGCTCCGCCAACCGTCGGAGATGGCGAGCAGCTTCGCCATCATGCGCCAGCAACACCAGTTCGAGTTCGAAGGACGCTCGATTTACATGGTGCAGCCAGTAGGCCGGGGCGAGACGAATCGCCAGGCGCTGCTGGCCGAGATGCTGCGGACACCCGGTATCAGTGTTCTGGATGTGCATGTCAAACCGGCGCGCTGGACCTATGACGAGCGCGAGCAGGTCCGCGAGATGCTGCACTCCGGCTGGACCGAGGACAACAGCGCGCCCACCAATGAGTTCGAAGTAATGCTCCGGCGCATGAGCGATGAGCGCTACCGGCGCGCATTGGAAATCTATAATCGCAGCCTGGGCCGCGACCTGATGTTTGAGGTGCATGTCAGCGTCACCAGCGACCAGCCACAGTCAGCATCGTCGTTGCCGATTGTGGCTGCGCTGAATCTGTTCGGCAGCAGCCATTACGAGATACGCCCGGCAGTGCTGGGCAGCGACCAGGCGGCGATGGCCCGCCACCTGCGCGACCTCGACGGCCTGGGCTGGCCGCGTCCGCAGTCCCCGCCCGGCCTGGAACGTCTGCCCCGCCTGTGGACGCCAGAGGAGGCGCTGGCGGCAGTACATCTGCCCGTGCCTGGACCGGCAGGGCTGCCAGGTATGCCAATTCTCAAGACGCGCATTACCATGGTACCGGCAGACCTGCCCGCCGACGGCCTGCTGATCGGCGACGCCTACGACCCCACCCTCAACCAGGTGACACCGGTACACATCAACGTAGCGGACCGCGCCCGCCATATCTACGTGGTGGGGCGCACCGGCACCGGCAAGACCACCCTGCTCGAAAATATGGCCGTCCAGGACATCCACGCCGGGCGAGGCGTGGGCATCATCGACCCGCACGGCGACCTCATCGAAGCGATCCTGGCCCGCATCCCGGTAGAACGCATGCAGGATGTGGTGCTCTTCGACCCATCCGAAGACGAGCGCCCGGTCGGGTTGAACATCCTCGACGTAGAAGGCAGCTTCGAGAAGAACATGGTGATCTCAGAGTTCATGGGGCTGATGTACAGCATCTTCGACCCTGGACGCACTGGCATCGTCGGGCCACGCTTCGAGCAGGCGGTGCGCAACGCCATGCACACCGCGATGGCCATCAAGGGCAGCACACTGGTCGACGTGATGCGCATCCTCAGCGACCGCAAATACAAGCAGGCGTGCATCGAGATGGTGAAAGACCCGATGGTAAAATCCTACTGGCGCGACATCGCCGACGCTCAGAGCGATTTCCATCGCAGCGAGGTGCTGGACTACATCACCAGCAAGTTCGGGCGCTTCACCGGCGACACAACCATTCGCAGCATCGTCGGCCAGCCGCACACCACGATGGACTTCAAACGCATCATGGACGACGGCAAAATCCTGCTGGTGAATCTGTCCAAAGGCAAAATCGGCCAGGAGAACAGTCGTTTTCTCGGCCTGCTGCTGGTCCCTCGTCTGCTGATCGCCGCCTTTAGCCGCGCCCGCCAGCCCGCCGGCCAGCGCCGCCCGTTCTACCTGTACATCGATGAGTTCCACAACTTCACCACGCCCATGTTCAGCAGTATGCTGTCTGAAGGGCGCAAGTACGGCCTGTCGCTGACACTGGCTAACCAGTTCATCAGCCAGCTCACCGACGACGTGCGCGAGGCGGTGCTGGGCAACATCGGCACGCTGGGCGTATTCCAGGTGGGCGTCAAGGACGCCTACCTGCTGCAGCAGGAACTCTATCCGGTGTTCAACCTGGATGATCTGGTCAACTATCCGGCTTTTCACATGGCGGTGAAGATGCCCCTGGCGAGTTCGACCGGGCGACCGTTCATGGTCAAGACCCGTCCTTCCAGCCTGGGCGCGGACTTCGAACTGGCCGAAGCCGTGCGTGAGTACTCGCTGCTGCATCACGGGCGCGATACCGCCCTCATCGACGCCGAAATCCGGCGCCGCTTCCAGCAGCCGCCGGAACCGCGCTAAACCGCACCACCCGCAGCCCTGGCAAGCCTTGTTCGCTTGTCGGGGCTGGTTGACGCCTATGCCGTAATTCCTTAAGATCAGGATATAGACAGCGTTTGTTAGTTGGGTATGGATGCGACAGAACGATGCAGGAAGAAGCGCACGACTATATTTTTCTGGACGGTACCGAAGAACGCGAGCTGCTGATCGACCGTATCGGTCAGGCGCGACAAGGGGTACGCCTGGTGATCGACAGCGTGCCCGAAGACCTGTGGTATACACCGCGCTATCATGGCTGGACGCCAGCGGCCATGCTGGGCCACCTCAATCTGAGCGACAACCTATCGCTGCTGCTGCTGCGCTCGGCGCTGCTGGGACTGCGTCTTAAGCTGTCGGCGCGCCAGCTAGACCACCTGAACAACATCTCGGCACGCCTCTTTCAGAAGCGGTTGGTTGCCGCCTCACTGCGCAGTATGGAGCGCAATCAGCAGCGCCTGGCCGATTTTGTGCTGCATCTGCCTATCAACAAGTTCTCACTTCAGGTTTATAATCCGGGTACGCAGACCTTCACAACAGTCGAGCGTGGCCTGCAGGAGTTTTTTCTGTTTCACTGGGAGGATCATCTCAAGACAATGCGCCAGGTCGAAGGGATTCAACCACCGGCAGAGCCGGGAGCCGCGCCACCTTCGCGTTCGGATAATATGTGATGCGGGTGGTTTTACAGCGTGTTTCTGAAGGCAGTGTCACCGTGGACGGGGAGATCACCGGCGCGGTAGACAGCGGATTTGTGGCGCTGGTGGGCGTCACCCATGACGATACACCGGCCCAGGCCGAAATGCTGGCCAGAAAGACGGCACACCTGCGCGTGTTCCCGGATGAAAACGGCAAGCTTAACCTGTCCGCATTAGACTGTGGCGCGGGCGTATTGGTTGTGTCGCAGTTTACGCTGTACGCCGACACCCGCAAGGGACGACGCCCTAGCTTCATCGACGCGGCCCCGCCCGACGTGGCCTCGCCGCTGGTCGATCATTACGCCGAGACGCTGCGCCGCGAAGGGGTGAAGCGTGTCGAAAGTGGCGTGTTCGGTGCCATGATGCAGGTCAGTATTTGCAATGACGGTCCGGTGACGATCATCCTCGACACACGCGACCTGATGACCTGAGGGTCACCTTTAGTTTATCAGGCTATGGAATAGATATTACGCATGACGCTACCAACCCGGGAGTCAGTCGCCACACCACCGCCAACGCGCGAAACCGACAGCGAGACGCCCACTTCTAACAGGAACTCTTTTATCACACGCGAATTTTTGCTGCGTTCTCTGACGGCGATTGTGCTGCTGCCGGTGGTCTTGCTGGCCATGCTCTCTGGTGGTAACGTGTGGGCGCTGCTGGTAATGGTGCTGGTGGTCATCGGCACGCTGGAATTTCACAATATGGCACACGGCACATTGTACGCTGGCGGCGCATGGATTGGTGTCCCGGCGGCGATGGCCGTTGTGCTGGCATTTACCCTCGATGTCAGAGAGAGCAGCCTGCTGGTGATCGGGTTATTAGCCGTGACTGCCCTCGTCGCTGGCCTGGGGCAGCACAAAGGCCGCTTGAGAAACACGCTGAAATTCACCGCCATGACGCTGACCGGGCTGCTCTACATAGCGGTACCCGGCAGCTTCCTGATCGCCGTGCGTGGCCTGTCGGAAGGGCTGCTGTGGCTGGTGGTCATCGTCTCGATGACATGGGGCACAGATACTTTCGCCTACCTCGGCGGTCGTCGCTGGGGCCGCCATAAGCTGGCACCTCGTCTGTCGCCGAACAAGACAGTCGAAGGTGCCGTGATCGGCGCGCTGGGCGGTTTTCTGCCGGCGCTGGTGTTTCTACATGTCACCGACCATCTGAGTGCCGCCACGCTGCTGATGATCGCCCTGGGACCGTTTATCGCCATCCTCGGTGATCTGCTGGAATCGGCGCTGAAACGCACCTTCGCTATCAAGGACTCGCATCTGCCGGGGCTGAACATTATACCGGGGCATGGTGGCATACTGGACCGTGTCGATGCGCTCCTGCTGGTTTCGGCCTATGTTTATGGGTTCATCAACATCGTCGGGCTGACTGGATGAATCTCCAAACTGGACGCAACCTGTTGCCTGCTCCATTGGATTCAACCCACGCAAATCCAGATCGTAGACTGACCCATGAATTAACGTTAACTTTTCAGTTGTTAAGGTTTTGTATAGAATAGGAACTAGGGGTATTGAGTCTTAACCTGTGGAGAGGCGCACGTGGTTACCAAAGAAAAACAGGCTAACAACGAGGAGTTGCTACAGCTCGCCATCCGCGCGGCCAAAAGCGGCCAGCACGACGGAGCACGTATGATGCTGCGCCAGGTCTATGCCCAGGATCGCCGCAACGAGACCGCCATGCTGTGGTTAGCCAAAACTGCAAAATCACAAAATGAGCGTGTCGAATGGCTGAACCGCGTCCTGGCTCAGAACCCAGACAACGAGATCGCCCAGAAAGCCCTCAAGCGTATGAAGTACAAACACGAAGCCCGCGAAAACCAGATGCTGCTGGTTTACGGCACAATTGGCGTTGCGATGGTACTCATTACATTGATTATCATCGTACTGGTTGTACTCTGACCAGCGGGCCACCAGACGGCGATTGGATTCTTAGCCAGCGACAATCATTGTTATAGTAGCAGGGGTGAGCATGCTTGCCCCTGTTTGCTTTATCGTTGATAATCGAAGAAACAGACCTGGCCATTTACGCCCCTTCACGCAGAAGGAGGTTTTCAGTGTCACAGAACGATGAACAACGGCGCACCCTGCGCGCCGGCATCGAAGCCGTGCGCAGTGGCGATCGCAGCGGCGGGCGCCGTCTGCTGGAATCGGTCGTGCGGGCAGAACCCGATAACGAGGTCGCCTGGATATGGCTGGCCTCGTGCATGACGACCGTCGCCGACCGCCGCGCCTGTCTGCAGCGCGTATTGCAGATCAACCCCAACAACGAGCGTGCCCGTGAGGCTATGAAAAAGCTGGGCGGCACCCTTCCCGCCGTCAGCCAGCAACCACCCGCGCCGGCAGCCCAGCCAGGCCGCAGCGGCTTCGACGTGCTCAATCTGCTGCTGATTATCGTGGGCGCGCTGGCCGTGTTTGCCCTGCTGCTCTTATTTTCACAGTTCGACACGCTGTTCGGCGGCCCCACCCCCACACCCACCATTCCGGCGGCGGTGATTCGCGGCACCAACACACCGGTTCCGCCCAGCGCCACACCGCGCACGCCGATTCCGTTTACCGGTGGCAGCGGCGCGCCGACCCTGCCACCCACCTTCACGCCAACTCACACCCCCACCCCGACCGGGACCCCCACGCCCAGCGCCACGCCCATCCCATTGACCGACTTCGAAATGCTGCTCGTGCGCCTCGACGAAGGCCAGACCCATCCCGACCTGTATCGTCTGGACGGCGACGGCGGCGGCGAGATGCTGCTGGGGGACAATTTCCGCGATGTGGCTTTCGACCCGTCCGGTCGGCGTATCGCCTTTGTGCGTGATGTAAGCTATGACGCCAACGAGGAAAATGACGACACGGGAATCAGCCTGCCGGAGCTTTTCATCGCCGACCTTGACAACCTGGAGCGCGCGCGCTCCATCACCGAGATGCGCACCCGTATCGTGAGCAGCCCTGTCTGGTCGCCCGATGGCGAGATGCTGGCCTTTGTCAGCGACGCGCGCGGCAGCGAGGATGTGTGGATTGTCAACGCCAGCGGCCAGAATCTGCGCAACCTGACGGCCAGCGAGTTCACCGACCGCGACCCGGCCTGGTCACCCATTCCGGGCAGCCGCGAGATCGTGTTCGCCTCGGATATGAACAGCTTAGGCTCGACTGAACTGTATCGTATGGAGATTCCGGAACCAGGCGAAACACCGGACTATATCCGCCTGACCAATGACAACAACAGCAGTTACGCCCCGGCTTTCTCGTTCGATGGCCGCCGGATTACGTTTGTCAGCGACCGCAGTGGCGGCGATTCTGACGTTTACGTGATGAACGCCGACGGCACCGGCCAGACAATCGTCACCATCGACGACGGCGGCGCTGAGGATCGCAGCCCATCGTTCACACCCGATGGACGTTATGTTGTCTTTATTTCCAATCGACAGGATGACCGCTTCCAGACTTATCTGGCAGCGCCCGACGGCAGCGTATTGATTCGCGTGACAAACCATGACCACGACGATCTGAGCGCACGCTACCGGCCAGAGGCGCTGCTGCGCCTGCAACAGGAGATCGGCCCATGAATTCGCTGCATCAGGAGTTACTGCGCCAGGCCGTCGAGGCCGCCCGCGCCGGAGAGCGTGAGGCTGCGCTGTCTTTCGTCAAGGAAATTCTGGAAGAGGACGAGGAAAACGTCCGTGCCTGGCTGCTGCTGGCTCGCCTGACCGACAACGACGACGAACGTCGCATCGCGCTCAAAACTGTGCTGGCACTGGACCCGGAAAACAGCAAAGCCCGTGAACTGCTCGACAAGCTTGAAGGGGCGTTCAAACAAAGCCGCGACCAGGAAGAAGTCATCCCCGGCGTGACCCGGCGCCAGATTCGACTGGCGGCCATCGCTGTCGGCGGTGTGATGCTGATGGTCATCCTGATTATGACCGGGGTTATCGTCGCCAACAACCGCGAGGAAAGCCAGCGCGAGCGCGAGCGCCAGAACGCCGCCGCCACCGCCCAGCAGATCATTGCCGTGCAAACGCAGTCCGTACTCGATGTCACCGAGACGGCCTTCCTGGCCACACAAACACAGGTCGCCATCGCCTCGCCGACCCTCACGCCACTGCCGGAACGCGGCCTGGCGACACTGCCACCCACTTTCACGCCAGTACCGACCGAGTTCGTCATCGGGCCGACGGCGCTGCCAGCCCCTGAGGGCATCAATGGCAGGTTGTTCGGCTGGAGCGGACGCGACCTGGAGAACCTGACCTATCTGCCCATCGTCGAATTCCCGCTGGACGGCGGCGAACCGCGTCGCATCGGCGCTGAAATCGGGCGACATCCCAGCGTGGCCGCCGGCGGCGAGTTGATCGCCTTCACGCGACTCGTCCGCCTGACAGGCCTGCTTGAAGTCAGCCTGATGGACGCTGAAGGCGAATTGCTGTTCTCCAACCTGGATGACGCGCCGTCCATTGTCCCGTATAACGACTCGTTTATGCCGTCGCTATCGGCAGATGGCACGCGGGTGGTGTTTATCGGCCAATCGACGGAGACGCGCACTGACGAGGTGTACATGGTCGATCTGAACGAAGACGCCGAGCCGTTCGCCGTGCGCATCACCAGCGATACGGCTAACTACCGCTATCCGTCGTTGTCACCGGACGGCAGCCGGATCGTGGCTGTGCGCGACGATGTCGAGTCTGATAACCCCGGCCCGGACCTGGTAGTTATCGACATCGACAGCCGTACATCCACATCGCTGACCACCGACCGCCAGGTCATCGCCGAAGCGATGCCGCGCTGGAACCCGGCAGGCACCATCATCGCTTATGCCGGCAGCACAGACGGCGGCCAGACCCACGACATTTACCTCACCGCCAGCGACAACCGCGACGCCGGCTTCAGGATCGTCGAAAGCAATGGCGATGACATCTACCCGGTCTTCAGCCCGGATGGTAATTTTCTGGCATTTGCCAGCAACCGCGTGGGGAGTTATGATATATTTGTATACGATCTTAACAGCCAACAATTGTATCAACTGACACAACGTATCGAGATGAATTATCCGGGGAGCTGGATCGACTGAGCAACCTGGAAAATCCCACGAGGGTCGGATGGTTCACGACCGGCTTGAAGATGTTGACAGAATCCAGGCAGCCGAACTACTGCGGGCCGGTCGTACCGCGCTGGCCAGCGGTCAGCACAAACGCGCTCACGACCTGTGGCGGCAGGCTGCCGCGCTCCATCCGCAAAACGAGGCGGTCTGGTTATCGTTGTTACAGGTCGTCAAAAACAAGGATGACCGGCGTGTTTGCCTGGAGAACATCATCACCATCAACCCGCGTAACGAACAGGCGATGCGCCAGCTCCGCGCCCTGGCGCTGTTCGATAACAACAGCAGCCATGACAACCCCATCGACTCACCTGCCGAGGACCAGCCCCCGCATCCACTGCTGCGTTTAGCGCTGCTGACACTGCGCGTACTCGTGACCGTAGCCATCCTGCTGCTGCTGGCCGTTCTGGCGATGGCGGCAGGCGTGCTGTTAAGCTCGATCTGAAGCCAGCTCCGCGCTGGCCTGGGATGCCGGTTCGATGGGAAGACTTGCAGCGGACTCATCGTACAGCGCTTCCAACTGCCCGGTCAACCGGGACAGATTGCTGTTCAGCCGGTTGAGGGCGACCACCGCTTCCACACGATCCTCGGTGATGCGCTCCACACGCGCCAGGCTGATGCCCACTTCCTCCAGCCCACTCACCTGCTCGTCGATGATGGCCCGTACCGCATTGACCGCCTGATCGGTGGTCTGCACGTATGTGGAAATCTGGCGGATGGCCTCGTCAGCCTGATGGGTAAGTCCGGTCCCGGACTCGACTCCCTGTATGCCAATCTCGGTGGCGGCGATGGTCTCGCGGACCGCCGTCTGAATCTCGGCCAGGATAGCGCGAACCTGCTGCGCAGCCGCGTTTGACTGCTGCGACAACGAGCGCACCTCATCAGCAACAACAGCGAAACCCCGCCCCTGGCTGCCAGCCCGCGCTGCTTCGATGCTGGCGTTGAGCGCCAGCAGGTTGGACTGCGTAGCAATCTCGGTGACGGAAGTGATAATCTCGTCGATACGACGTGTGAGTTGTGTCAGTTGGACAATAGTCGAGCCAATAGCGTCCACCTGCGTTTTGATAATCCCCATGCCCTGAATCGACTGTTCGATAGCGACCTGACTGTTCGCCGACTCGTGCAGAGTCTCGCGAGCTGCCAGGGTGATAACCTCAGACTGCTCCGCTAGTTTCTCTGCTAGTTTGAGAAATTCATCGACACGCTCCCCGGCCAGCCGGATAAGCTGCATCTGTTCGTTACTGTCACTATCCTGCTGCTCGGCGAGCGTGGTCAGCATGCGTTGTGCACGCCCCAGCCCGTCGACAACCGCCACCCCCTGATCAGAACGATCAGGCGCAGCACGAGTCAGCGCGACCGGCCCCGGCACCCTGTTCGGCGGCTCGACCTGACGTGTGAGTAACAACGCCACCTGCCCCGCGATAAGCACACCGATCCCCAGCAGCACCGGTTCGATATTAGCGGCCAGGTCCGGGGTGCGCAGGCCGCCGATAATAACGGCGACCGTCGTCACCATCGCGTAGATCAGGGCGGCGTCGGGTGTGGCGGCGCGCTCGCGCAGGCTGTACGCCGATGGCAGCAGCACCAGCCCGATGAGCGCCAGCCACCAGGTCCACAAACCGTCAGCCGGCAGGCTGATGAGACCAGACGCAGCCGCAGCCCCCAGCGCAGGATAGCCGAGACGCTGCCCCAGCGATGGGCTGCGCCAGTTGAGCAGCGCACACAGGGCACCGGCCATTATATAGGCCAACAACAGCGAGACTTCCGCGCCGCCGCCCCCGGCGATAAACCCCGGCAGCAGAACCAGCGCCGTCCCCCAGGCGATCCAGGCCGAGACACCGGGTGAATTACGGTCAGAGGTGCCGGTGGGACGATTAACCATCATCTGTTGGATTCGCTGCATCATAATCTGGACTCGCATATTTGGCCGTCAGACATGGCCATCGTGAATGGCTCTAGTACGATCATAGTATGGTACCTGCTAAATCAACGTTGAGAATCGTCGCTGGCCACGAATCCTTTACCACAGCCAGATAGGGTTTTGGCTATATACTGTATAGATAACAGTCAGGAATGGCCTGAAACAGGCTGTAGGCTAAACGTTATGTTATGGGAGAAACACACGATGACACGGCTGCTGATGTTCGCGATCCTGAGTATCGCGCTGGCCGGGTGCCAGGTGTTCGGCGGCGACGATTCCTCGGCACAGCCGCAGGACGAGCCGGTCCTCATTGAGTGGGAGCGCAGCCCAATGGCGGTTGTATTCCGCGCCGACGTGGTCGGCGGCGACGACGAAAACGCACTCCACCGGCGCAGCGAGGTGCCGCTGTGTACGATCTACGGCGACGGGCGCGTAGTCTGGTCCTTCAGCAGTTATGAGGACGGTTCACAGGTGTTGTTCGACCACCTGACCGAAAGACAGGTGCGCCACTTCGTCGAACTGTTAACCACATACTGGGAAATCTACAATCACGAGTCCGGCCTCGACATGATCCTCAGCGAGACGCGCCCTGTTGTCGAGCAGATCACACTAACGGTCAACGGGCAAACACACACCACCGATGCCCTTAGCGGGTGGGACTACAATTACTTCATGGATATTCTCAATACCTGCGCCACAATTGGCGAGACCCCCACCGTATTCGAGCCACAGGGCGGCTGGGTATCGGTGGAGCGCATTGTCTACGATCCGATGGCCCCAGCCAATAGCTGGAACGCCGACGCCACCGGCCTGAACCTGGACACGCTGGCGACCACCGGCGAACGTCAGTGGGTCACCGGGCAGGTGCTGCGCGTGCTGTGGTACTGGATTCACAACTCGCCGCCAACCCTGCAATTCGTCCAGAGCGGCGACGCATTCCGCGTCGCACTGGAAGTGCCCAGCGTCACCCGCGCTTCACCCCCGCCACCACAGGAGCAGGACTGAGGCGCGATGACGTAAACCGCTAATTGTCCACCGGGCGTCTGAGAAACAATGCGGTGCGCGTAACCTCGATGCACACCACATCATTCTGATTGCGCCCGGTGTGCTTCATTGTCACCAGTCCGGCCTCTGGCCGGCTTTTGCTATCACGGCGAGCGATGATCTCGGTCGTCACGCGGATCGTATCGCCGTGATACAGCGGATGCGGGTGCAGCACCTGCTCGTATCCCAAATTGGCGATGATTGTGCCGGCAGTCAGGTCGGGCACGGTGACGCCGACCACAATCCCCAGTGTCAGAATCCCATTGACGATGCGCTGCCCGAACTGAGTCTGCGCGGCAAACACCTCGTTGATATGCAGCGGTTGGGTGTTCATCGTCAGGCTGTTGAACAACACATTATCGGTCTCGGTTATGGTACGGGCCAGGTCATGCTCGATGACCTGGCCCACCTGCAACTCATCGTAATAGCGTCCGGCCATCGGCTTACTTCGCCAGAACCTCTGCCAGTTTGTACAGTTCAGGATCAACCGGCTTGTGCCGCCCGGCGATCTCTTCCAGCGGTGTTGTGGTGATTTTTGCGCCCTGCATACCCACCAGCATACCATGATCGCCAGCCAGCATATGATCGACAGCGGCGGCAGCGGTCCGGGTCGCCAGACCACGGTCGAACACGCTGGGCGTGCCGCCGCGCTGAACATGACCCAGATGCGTGGCGCGTAGCTCAAAGCCGATGTTCTCTTCTTCCCGCGTGAAGTATTCCATAATCGCGTTAGCGTTGTGTTTGGCGCCTTCAGCGACGACGATAATCGCGTGCGATTTCCCACGCTCGTAGGTGCTGGTCAGCTCATCGGCGAGTTGTTCCGGCGTAATCTCAACTTCAGGGATCACGATGGCCTCAGCGCCACCAGCGATACCCGCCATCAGCGCCAGATAACCGCAGTCACGCCCCATCACCTCGATGAGGAACGCGCGCTCATGCGATGCGGCGGTCACTTTGAGGCGGTCGATGGCTTCCAGGGCGATGTTCAGCGCAGTGTCGCAGCCAATGGTGATGTCGGCCCCGTAGAGGTCGTTGTCAATCGTGGAAGCGACCCCCACCACCGGCAGGCCCAGCTTCCACAGGGCGTTGGCCCCGGTCTGTGAGCCATTGCCACCGATGACGATCAACCCTTCGACGCCATGCTGATTGAGCGAGCGCATGGCCTTGCGCTGACCAGCTTCGGTCTTGAATTCCTCGGAACGCGCACTGCCCAGCATCGTCCCGCCGAGCTGCATAATACCACCCACATCGCGACGCCCCATCTGCTGGAGATCACCGCTCACCAGGCCGGCATAGCCATGATTCACGCCAAAAACTTCCACTCCGCGCTCGATACCAACACGGACAACACTGCGGATGGCGGCATTCATACCGGGTGCGTCGCCACCACTGGTTAATACTGCGATTCGTCTCATGATGCGTTCTATCCTTTCGTGATAGTCCCCGCATATCGGGCCATTCCGCCAATTTGTGTTTAACGTCTGTTTAAGATCAGGTTGTTAAACTTGCAGTTCACAGCGCGCTTGCAATCTCGTTGGAGACATGCCACATGCGTAGCCACGCTACGGCCTGGCGTTCCTGTGACAACGGCACGACCGAACTACAATTTAAGAGACGATTAAAGCGGTCGGTTGCCTCGTGGTCGTGGCGTATATAATGGCAGTCCGTTTACCCTATCGTTAAGGATCATGCCCGTATGACTACCCGCCAAAACCCAGAGTCCCGCCCTGCTTTCCAGTTGAATAATACCACATCTTCCCCAGCTTACACCGGTTATTACTGCTGGGGCGGACCGGGGACCATCCGCATGATCGGGGTCAAGGAGTTCGCACCGCGCATCGACGAACACAGTCTGCTCACCTGCTACGATTATGACTACGTAGCGCGGGTGCAGGAATTATTCGGGGTGACTGACTACTGGGTGACATATTCGTGGGGATTCGCCGAGTCCACTGAAGCCGAAGACCGGCGTTTTATCGCGGAACGTATCGATAATTTCAAGCGGCTGGGCATCCGTGTGCATGGGTACATCCAGGGGCCAAATCTGGTTTACGATGAGTTTCCACAGGTCGATTGGTGGGCACGCGACCACCGCCACCGCCTGATAACCTATTATCGCGGACGGCACATGTGCTCCATCCACCACGAGGGCTACGCCCAGTACGTACTCAACAAAATCAGGGGGACTTATGACCTGGGCTTTGATGGCATTTTCGTCGACAACATCCAGCACGGACAGTTGGGTGTGCCGGCGGCAGCGGGCCGAATGCCGTTCGTCTTCTGCGGCGATTATTCGCCGGCAGCCCGCGCAGCTTTCCGTGCCGAGACCGGGCAGGACATCCCGACCGACCTCGAACTCGACCCCGACCTGACCCGCCTTTACCTGGACTTTCGAGCACGGGCCAACGAAACCTTTATCGGTCGGCTGGCAGAGGCGACTCATGAGGGCGGCATGGTTTTCGGGACCAACTTCTATGACCCCAAGTTCCACTCGCTCTATACTTACGGCATTGACCTTAAACGTATGAGTGATCTGCAGGATTACGTGCTGTTTGAGAATCATTCGCTGCCCCGCAACGACGGCAAACGCCATAACGGCTACATTGAGGACATCATCGACCAGCACAACATTGATAAGCCCGTGTTCCTCGTCTCATATGACAATGGCGTGGGCATGGCACCCCAGTTCAGGCAGGAACAGATCGACAACCTGTTCAGTGAAGCGGCGCGTTCTCGTTTTCATCTGTGCCTTAAAGGCAGCGAATTCACCACGAAGGGCGTGTGGCATTGCCTCTATCTGGACGACGTCACTGCGCCCGCCCGCGAGAAGGTGCTGCCACGCCAGGCTAACGTCGCCGATATGAAACGCCTGGAGACTTTGCTGGCGGTATGGCCGCTGCGACAGATCATCAAGCGATACTACAATCCCATCACAACGCTGGTCTTTGAGTGGCGCATTTTTCGGGTAATGCTGAAGGTGATCTATGATCTGGCTATCAAATGACAGCGCGAGCTGGGAACCCATGCAAACGACGCTGCCGCTCAGGGCCGCCTCGCTGTTTAATCGGCAGGGTTGGAACCCAGGACAAACCCCTGCCTTGCCAGTTGAGCAGCCAGCGTGTCGGACCTCCAGGCAGATTCCTCTGTTCTGGCTAGTGGTCGCGCTGCTGTGGTCAGCATACATTGCGATTGCCTTTTTCGTCGCCACCCAGACATCGATCGGTTCGAACGCATATTCCGCCTATCATCAGGCGGCACAGGCAGTGATCGACGGGCACGCCCTGTACACTGGGCTGGATGGCTGGGTCTATCTGTATCCACCGCTGCTGGCGCAGGCGCTGGCTCCAATCGCCGCACTGCGCAGTTACGAGGCAGCTATCAGCCTTTGGTTCATGCTCAATATAAGCCTGTTGCTGGCAAGTGTGGCACTGCTGGCGCGTCATGTGCCACTGCGTACCCGACGTTTGTTATGGCTAAGTCCGATGCTCTTTCTTCCGGTCTGGCAGGCGCTGGTCCTGGGGCAGGTGACCATCGTGCTGCTGGCCCTGCTGACTGGCGTCTGGGTGGCCCTCCGCCAACAGCGGCCCGCGCTGGCTGGTTCGCTGCTCGCGCTGGCCGCCTGGATCAAGGTGTTCCCGGCTGTGCTGCTGCTGCTATTTGCCTGGCACCGCAACTGGCGCCTGCTGGCAGGGACAATCGTCACCGGCCTGGTGCTGCTGCTGATGCAGATTATCATTTCCGGCCCGGCAACACTGGTCGGATTCATGCGGACATTATTCGATCTGATTCAGAATGGGCAGCCCGCTGCGAATTATGAAAACCTGTCATTGTTTGCTTTTCTGTCGCGGCTATTTGCCGAAAATCAATTCGTCGATCCGCTGCTAATCAGTCCGTCGCTGCTGAGTATCTCCCGGTTGGTGAGTCTGGTGGGAATCGTCGGCATAACGGGCTATGCAATTTTCAGAACGCGAGCAAGCCACCGCATGCCCGACATCGGTTGGCGCTCTGAGCTGCAATACGCGCTGGTGATCGTCACCGTGCTGCTGATGGGTTCGACGCTTTGGGTATCAGGGCTGCCACCGCTGCTACTGGTCTACGTACTGATCCTGCGCCACCGGGATCAGCTAGCGCGTCCACGTCTGATCAACTGGTGGTGCGGCCTGTCGTTCTGGCTCATCACACTACACCAGCCGATTGTTCTGCTGTTAACATCGAACAGCCGTGACGTCGACCCACTGCTGCTTTCGGGCGGATTTTTTGGTGTGCTGTTGTTGTGGGTGCTGCTGATCCGACTTCTACTTACGCGACCTTCAACAGATACAATTATAAAAACAACAGAGCCAGGGCTACCCTGGCTCTGTTAACGCTATAAATTAGCTGTGCGTAGCGGCTTAGTCGTGGATCGGATCGCCCTCAATCATCGAGCGCAGGAACCACGCCATTTCCTGGTGCGCCTGCATCAGGCCCGTGAGGAAGTCCTCGGCGCCCGCATCGCCGTAATTGCTGCCGGCCTTCTCAAGGTCACCACGCAGAGAACGAACCATATCTTCATGGTCGGCAATTATTTCAAGTACCATCTCGTGCGCAGTCGGATATACACCCGGCTGCTCGCTCAGACGGCTGCGCCCGGCCAGTTCAGACATGGTGCCGATGGCATACACACCGTAAGTGCGAATGCGCTCGGCGATTTCGTCCACCTGGGTGTGAATAGCGTTATACTGCTCTTCAAACAGGAGATGCAGGCTGCGGAACTGCGGCCCAGTCACGTTCCAGTGGTAGTTATGCAGCTTGGTGTAGAGCACATACTCATCTGCCAGCACCACCTGCAGCAACTCAGCCACGCCTTCGCGGTTCTCGTCACTCAGACCCAGGTCCGGTTTCAGTGTTTTGGGTGTCGATTTAGTCATGCTGCTCATGGGTTACACCTTTCTTGTTTGCTGCCGAAAAAACATATTCGGTGAATGCTCGTAATAACGTCATCGCTCAATTTACGTATACCAACCACACTAGACCATCAACATAGGTTGGATATGATATACACCTTAGCAGGCGATAAAAGCGCGCGGCGCGGGCCGAACGTGGTAGAATCAATACAATTACAGGCGGCAGTTCCGACTTACGACGAAAGGACTCGATCTTGACCAACACAACCGACAGCAAAACACAATATCTGGCCGATCAGATCGCCGAACTCAAGGCCCAGGGTTTGTATAATCACATTCGCACCATCGAAAGCCCGATGGACGGCCACATCACAGTGGACGGTCAGCGCGTGCTGAACTTCTGCGCCAATAACTACCTGGGGCTGGCCAACCACCCCCGCCTGCGCGAAGCGGCCAAACGCGCCATCGACACCTACGGCATCGGTCCGGGGGCCGTGCGCAGCATCGCCGGGACGATGACGCTGCACAATCAGCTTGAGGAACGGCTGGCGGCCTTCAAAGGCGCCGAGGCTGTTGTCACGCTGCAGAGCGGCTTCTCGGCCAACCTGGCGACGATCCCGGCGCTGGTGGGTCGGGGCGACGTCATCTTCTCTGACCAGCTCAACCACGCCAGCATTATCGACGGCTGCCGCCTGAGCCGGGCGCAGATCGTCGCCTACGAGCACAACAACATCGACGACCTGCGCGCCAAAATCGCTTCAACGACGGAGTATGGACGCCGCCTCATCATCAGTGACGGCGTGTTCAGCATGGACGGCGACATCGCCCCCCTGCCGGCGTTGGTCGAAGTCGCCCGCGAACACAACATCCTGCTGATGGTCGATGACGCGCACGGTGAGGGCGTGCTGGGCCGGGGCGGACGCGGCATCGTCGATCATTTCGGGCTGCACGGGCAGGTCGATATTGAGGTCGGCACCATGAGCAAGGCGTTTGGGGTGATGGGCGGTATTGTCGCCGGCAGCCAGGTCGTCATCGACTGGGTGCGCCAGCGCGGACGGCCTTTCCTGTTCTCCAGCGCCATGACCGTCCCCGATGTGGCCGCCTGCCTGGAAGCGGTCGATATGCTCGAAGAATCCGAGGAGCGCGTCCAGCGCTTGTGGGATAACGCGCAGCATCTGAAATCGGCGCTGGCCGATCTGAGCTTCGACACCGGCCACACCCAGACGCCCATCATCCCGGTGATGCTGGGTGACGCGCAGTTGGCACAAAAGTTCAGCCGCAGATTGTTCGAGAATGGCGTGTTTGCGATGGCCATCGGCTACCCGACGGTGCCGCCAGGCAAAGCCCGCATCCGTGTGATGAACACCGCCGCCCACAGCCAGGCCGATCTTGAGCAGGCGCTGGCCGCCTTCGAGGCGGTGGGGCGAGAATTAGCGGTGATCTGAATCTGCGCGCGGCTGGTCGCCATCTGTGCCAGGAGGGCGCGCCATCGGCACAGGACGTTCCAGCGTGCGCAGTGCTTCTACTGGCATACGGCTCTGCGCTGGTGGTGTCTTGCCACTATCGCGGGGCCGCTTAAATCGGGGACGCATCACCCGCAGGTCCAGCGCCAGCCGGCTGACGCCCACGATCACGGCGAAGAACTCCAGCCGCCCGAGGAACATGCCGACGATCTGCGTCCAAAGGACGGCTGGCGGCGCATCTGGCGCGGTGACGCCCACGCTCAGACCGGCGGCACTCAGCGTGCTGGCCGACTCGTACAGGCTGTCGCCCACGCTGTAGCCGTGTGCGGTCATGACCCCGGCGCTGACCACCAGCCCGGTCATATAGATAAACACAAACAACGCCGTGTGGCGAATCTCAGAGTCGCTGAGAAAACTACGCTGACCACCATGCCAGATCGTCGGCTCGTTGACGCTGTGGCGCGGCATGAACATCCGCCGGATTTCCCACTTCAGCCCCTTATACAGCGTGTAAACGCGGAACTGCTTGAGGCCCGCCGCCGTCGAACCGCTGCCACCACCAATGACCATCAGCACGGTCAGCAGCAGCAGACCGAATCCGCCAAGCACATTGTGATTGACCGTGCTGAAACCGGTCGTCGTCAGGGCGGACGTCGTCTCGAAGACAGCCACACGTACGGCCTTACCTGTAGCAGCATACAGGCCAGACGTGACCACCAGCAGCATCAGCACGATGCTCAACGGCATGACCACAATCGACAAGCGGATTTCACCGTTATGAATAACCGCGCCGTAGTTACGGCGAATCAGTAGCCAGGCCGTGAGGAAGTTCGTCGCGCCCAGGATCATCAGCACCACCAGCACCATCTCCACCGCCGGGTTATCCCAGTAACCGATGGACTCGGCTCGGGTCGAAAATCCGCCCGTAGCGACGCCCGTAAAAGCATGGTTGATGGCGTCGAAGGGGGTCATACCGGCCAGCAGCAGCGCCAGCACGCCGACGACCAGATAGACGGCATACATGGTGACCACGATCTCCGCCGAACGGCGCACATGGGGCGCGAGCTGTTCGGTGCGGCCCTCGGCCACGCTGAGGCCGATGCCAGCGGGCGCTGTCACCGCACTGAGGGCGATGATGGCGAAGCCCGCGCCACCGACCACCTGCGCGAAACTGCGATACAACAGAATAATACGCGGCATCGATGGCGGATCGACCACCGTCAGGCCGGTCCCGGTCCAGCCGCTGGTGGACTCGAACATGGACAGGGTGAAGCTCATCTCAGTGATGACGGCAAAAGGAATCATCCCAGCGACGATGGCCACCAGCCACAGGATGACCATCATCATCATGCTTTCCTGCACAGTCGGGCTGAATGCCTGTTCACGCGGGGCCAGCCAGCGCCACAGCACGGCGCCAATACCCGCCAGCCCCAACCCAGTCACCACGAATGGCACGGCATAAGGTAGCTCTTCCGGATAGAAAGGCAGCACCAGCAGCGGCACGAAGAACGTCGCGCCAATAATGACCAGCACGTTGCCGCCATAGCCCAGAATAGCCCGGTAGCGTTCACGGGTGTAATTGCGCTGTCGTTGATAGCTGTTAGATGGCTTCACCGCACAGCACCACTAAATCTTTCTCCTGGCTTTCAGGATGACTGATGAGAATCAGGTGATCGTCCACCAGCAGGCGCGTGGCCCCACGCGGAATAATCATGTCGTCATCGCGGATGATAGCCGCAACCAGCGAGCCACCAGACATACTCAGATCGGCTAGCGATTTGCCGATGGCCGGTGAGTTGGCGTCCAGGCGCACATCGGTGACGTTGAGCCGGCCCTCGGCGATGGGCATCAGCGAGGTGATATCGTCAAAGTGCGCCTGCTGCTCGATGAGCGAAGCGATGACTTTAGTCGCCGAGAAAGCCGCCGTCACACCCAGTTGCATAAACAGCGCCTCGTTTTCCGGGTCGTTGACCAGCGCCAGTGTGCGCGGCACGCCGTATAGTTTCTGGGCAATCTGGCAGGCGATCAGGTTGTCCTGGTCGTGATCGGTGAGCGCCATCACGACATCCGCCTCGCGCGCGCCCGCCTCTTCGAGCTGTTTAATGCCGCTGCCCTCTCCCTGAATAATCGTTGCATTCAGACTGTGGGCCATCTCCAGGCAGCGGGCGCGATCCTTGTGGATAATCACCACCTGATAGCCGCGTTCGATGAACTGGCGTGCCAGAAAGTAAACCGTTTTGTCTCCGCCGATGAGTATGGTTTTCAAGCCAGACCTCTCTATGCGCTATCTGTGTGAAGTCGGGGACTCTAAATCACTCGATGAGACCCAGAAAAGCCTGGGCCGATAGTTTGGTCGGACTGATGGTGTCGATGCCGAACTCACGGTAGAGCTGTTCGCGCTCTGGATCGTAAACACGGGCGACGACTTTCGGGATACCGAAAATGCGCTTGGCGATCTGCGCGACCATCAGATTGGTGTTGTCCTGGGTGGTAATCGCCAGCAGGTAGTCGGCCAGTTCGGGACGGGCCTGGCGCAGTACGCTGACCTCGATGGCGTCGCCGATAATGCGAAAGCCACTGAACTCGTGCGACAGTTTGTCGAACATCGCCTCACGATGATCGATGACGACCACCTGATTCCCCTGACCACTAAGCCGGTTAGCCAGCAAGCTGCCCAGCCGGCCACATCCTACGATAATAATGTAATGTGATTTGCTCATCGCTTTGGCGTTCTCGACATAATCGATTATCCGAACTGCCCTTACCTGACAGGCGCAGCCAACTGCATTATAATCCTTTTTCACCCGAAACAAGGATAGTCTTTTAGCGCAGGATTACAAGCGGATATCGGCTTTTCGGCAGCCACACCGACCAGGCAGCGCCCTATCTCGTCACTTATCAAATTCTTATCCTGCGCGTAGGGCAAGCGTAGGCGTTGCGTTCAATTCACCCCCATGAATTGTGATAAATTGAGATTGCCTGGTAGCAGTTGCCCCCACCACTCTACCAGGCTGGCTTCCCCGATAACCAGACGCCCCCGGTCCTCCCTGGGGCGTTTGGTTTTTATTGGCCCGGGCGCGGACGACGATTACAGCCAGTTCGTGACGATGAATCCCATCACCAGCGAAGCCAGTAAAACCATCAACAGCACAATGCCCAGAAAGCGCAGCAGGTCTTTCATCTGCTGGCGTTCCTGGTCGCTGAACGGCTCGCGCGGGGGACGGGGCGGCTTCTGGGTCATGGCATCCCTCCTCACACTTTTATGCTGCCCCATATCTCCAGGCTATTATAGCGGCTGCGCGCCGCGCTGGCTTGCCTTTTTGGTGAAAACTATCCGGTTACGAGCCGAAACGCCATGCTATAATCAGTGAATACTGGTCACACGGCAGCAACCGGAGGGTATACGTGAACGTAGCGCGATGGACAGCCTGGGGGCTTATAGCGATTCTGCTGGCGGCGTGTGGCGGCATCGGCGAGGGCGAGTCTGGTGACACCCCGGCTTTGCCACAGACCGTCAGCGCGGCATCGGTGCTGACCGGCGTGATTACCGTCAGCTTCCCGGAGGGCTGGGTCGCGCGCGCCGCGCGTGGTGAGATCAACCTGGCCAACAGCCAGACCGCGCTGGACACCGCCGGTGATCCACAACCAGGGCAGATCGCCGGCACGCTGATGGCCTTCCCGCTGCCGCTGCTGCCGTCGCAGTTGGGTATCCAGCCCAGCGCCACCGCAACCCAGGTACTACAGCAGTTCGTGCGCAGCCTCACATCCGGCGTCTCCGAGCGTGAGGCCCGTTTCGCCGAAGCGGAGACATTCACCGTCCAGGAGCGCCCCGCCGCCCTCGCCCAGGGAACGATCACCCAGCAGGGGCAAACGGTCAACGCTTACGTGGCGACGGTGGACGGCGGTGAAGGTTATGTCATACTGCTGCTGGTCGCGGCTGGGGGCAGCACCAGCGAACAGCTTCAGATGGCGCGCAGCATCGCCCAGAGTGTGATCTACGAGCCGCCGGACTGATGACCGGCGTGTGTTTAACCATTTCAGCCAGGAGATAAACTGCATGAGCGTTGTGTCGATGGGAGAGCTGTTGATCGATTTTGTCGCGCTGGAGAGCGGCGTAAGCGTGGGCGAGGCATCCGGCTTCCAGAAGGCGCCGGGCGGCGCACCGGCCAATGTGGCGGTCGCTGTGGCGCGGCTGGGCCATAAAAGCGCGTTTATCGGCCAGGTAGGCGACGACCCCTTCGGGCATTATCTGGCCGGAGTACTGGCCGAAACCGGCGTGGATACCAGCGGCCTGCGCTTTCACGATGGCGCGCGCACGGCGCTGGCGTTTGTGTCGCTGGCGGCTGGCGGCGAGCGCAGCTTCGTCTTTTATCGCCATCCCAGTGCCGATATGCTCATGGAGCCAAAAGACGTAGCGATGGGCGTCATCGAGGCGGCGCGCATTTTTCACTACGGCAGCATCACGCTCATCGGCGAGCCGAGCCGGTCGGCGACGGTCGCCGCCGCCCGCTTCGCCCGTGATCGCGGCCTGACCGTGTCGTATGACCCTAATCTGCGGCTGGCGCTGTGGCCTGGCGCCGATGCCGCCCGCGAGGGCATGCTGGCCGGGCTGGACTATGCGCATGTGGTCAAAATCAGCGACGAAGAACTGGAATTCATGACCGGCGGTTCCGATGTCGCACCACTGTGGCGCGGCGACATGCGGCTGATCGTGGTCACACACGGCGAGAACGGCGCGACGGCCTACACCCGCGATGGTCAGAGCGTACACCAGCCGTCGTATCGCGTGGAGCCGGTCGATACCACCGGCGCGGGCGATGGCTTCGTGGCTGGCGTGCTGGCCGGTATTCTGGAGCATCCAGACAACTACCTGGACCACATGCCATCGATTTTACAACTGGCGAACGCCGTCGGCGCTATGGCGACCACGCGGCGCGGCGCCATTCCGGCGCTGCCTCTCCGCGACGACGTCGAGTCGTTTATGGCGCGTGGTTAAGCAGGGTACCAATCATGAAGATGACCGACCCCATTCTGCTGGATTTCCCGGATCAGTTCGAAACCGAGCGCCTGCTGCTACGGGCGATGCGCCCCGGAGATGGCGCTGTCATCAACGAGGCGGTCGTTGAATCGCTGCCGGAGCTGCGCCGCTGGATGCCCTGGGCCTACAATGGCCAGACGCTCGACGAGAGCGAAGCCTATGCCCGCCGCTCCGCCGCCGATTACATCCAGCGCAAACAGTTTCCGCTGGCCATATTCGAGCGCGAGACAGGGCGCTTTGTCGGTGGCACCGGCCTGCATCGCATCGAGTGGGAAGTGCCCGCGTTTGAAATCGGCTACTGGGTGCGCACATCGCTGCAAGGCCGGGGCTACATCACCGAAGCGGTCGTCCGGCTGACGCAGGTCACCTTTGATCTGCTCGACGCGCGCCGGGTATGCATCCACTGCGACGCAGCCAACGAGCGCAGCGCCAACGTCGCCCGTCGCGCTGGCTACGAGCAGGAAGCGCACCTGCGTAAAGACCGGCGCGATGTCAATGACAAGCTGTGCGATACGCTGATATTCGCTAAGGTGCGCCCGAATTAGTCTGTTTGCGGCCCGCGATCAAGCGGGCCGCGATGGCGCGCCCAGCCCAGCGTACCGGTATCCAGATTGTATATGTCCATCTGATTCAGGCCGCTGTAGCGCAGAATCTGGGCGGCCATGATGCTGCGATTACCACTGCGACACACCACCACAATCGGCGCATCTCCGGCGATTTGCGCAATCTCTGCGGCTCGGCCCGGCAGCTCGTCCAGAGGAATGTTCACCGCGCCGGGTATACGCGCTTCTTCAAATTCCTCGATGGTGCGCACATCCAGCAGCAGATGCGACTGCTGGGGTGCATAAAAGCGGTTGCGGTAGTCCTGCACGTTGATGTCTTCAAAACTCAGTTTACTCACGTAAGCGGCTCCGAATGGCTGGTTTGTGAATGAATCGGCAAAAGCCCGCCAGATTTTACATGACTCATGCTGATTACGCATCTGTCGTTACCGGCGAAAAATTAACCTGGGGTTAACATTTTCTTTCTTTAACGTGAATTTATTATCAATGCGGGTAAAGTGACATTAGCATACCGCCTCGTGACATCTGTCACTAACACGGATAGCTGTTCAGGTCATAAACTGCTAAATAAGAACGACTTGCAATAACAAGAAGCAGCGCGATGACTTTCACCCAGCAGGCCAGCGAGGCGATTCGCAAATCCGGAGGACGCATGACCGCCCAGCGGCGGCTCATTGTCGATCTGCTGGCGGAAGCCAGTCAGAACATGGATGCCGAGACGCTCTACCAGCGCCTGCAAACCTACAACGCCGATGTCAGCCTGGCGACCGTCTACCGCACCCTCAATGTTCTGGAAAATGCCGGACTCATCCAGCAGCGGTACCAGTCGCCAGATCACGAGCGCCGCTATTACGAGCCGATCCATGCCGAAGCCGACTATCACTTCACCTGCCGCCGCTGCCGCCAGATCACGTCATTCAAGCTGCCGCAGATGGAAGCCATCAGGCAGCACATCGCCGAGCAGATCGGTGCCGAAGTGATGACGCTGTGTATGTGTGTCGACGGCCTGTGTGCCGCTTGTCGCCAGGAACTCGCCGCATCAACTGATAACCACTCATAACGACAGGATTTTCCCATGACGATGCTCGCCAAACCCATCGAGCCAGCCGCTCCACTGCCCTTAAGCATGGTGACTTCCGGCCAGACGGTCGAACTGGTTGAGATTCGCAGCGGCCATCGGCTGCGCAGGCGCCTGGCCGAGCTGGGCCTGCATGTGGGGACGCCTATGCGTGTGGTGCAGGGAACGCTGCGCGGGCCGGTCATCCTGGCTGTTAAAGACGATTGCCGGCTGGCGCTGGGTCGAGGCATCACCCAACGCATTATCGTCATGCCAACAGCAAGTGACAAAGCCTGACAGGGATCCAGTCTATGCCAACCCAATCTTATCGTATCGTGCTCGCTGGCAACCCCAATGTCGGCAAGAGCACGCTTTTTAATGCGCTTACCGGTGCCAGCCAGCACGTCGGTAACTGGCCCGGCAAGACCGTCGAGAAAAAAGAGGGCCGGGTCGATATTCAGGGCCGTGAATGTTTCGTCGTAGACCTGCCCGGCACCTACAGCCTGACGGCCTACTCCATCGAAGAGATCATCTCCCGCGACTACCTCATCGACGAAAAACCGAACGCCGTCGTAGCCGTGGTCGATGCGTCCAACCTGGAACGCAATCTGTATCTGGTCGTGCAACTGCTGGAACTGGAAGTGCCTGTCATTCTGGCGCTGAACATGACCGACATCGCCACCAAGCGCGGCCTCAACATCGACCCGGCGGCACTCTCGGCCCGCCTGGGTAGTGTGCCTGTCATCGAGACGACGCACGGCCAGCTCAACCGCGTGGAGCAGCTCAAGGATGCGATCAACCGCCTGGACAGCGCACCCCGCCCGCTGCGCGTCGATTACGGTTCGACACTGGAAACCGAGATCGCCATGCTGACCCAGCGCATCAAAGCCAGCCCTAACCTCGCCGCGCGCTATACGCCGCGCTGGCTGGCGGTGCAGCTCCTGGAAGACGACGATAACCTGGTCGAGCGTCTGCGCGCCGAGGGCGGCCATGACGACCTGATCGACGCGGCAGCCAGCGCCGCTGCCCGCATCGAAGCGACCACCGAAGAGGAAGCGGCCACACTCATCGCCGACCATCGCTACCAGTTTATCGCCAGCATTGTACGCGGCACCGTGATACGTGGCGCATCGGCGTCGGAGACATTCTCCGACCGGGTAGACCAGATCGTGACGCATCGCACCTGGGGTGTGCCCATCTTCCTGCTGTTGATGTGGATCGTGTTCCAGTTTACAGCCAACGTCAGCGCGCCGTTTGTCGAGTTCACCGAAATGCTGTTCGAAGGCCCCCTCACCCGCTGGACGGTGGCCCTGCTGGGAGTCGTCGGTCTGAGTGAAACCTGGTTCGAGAGCCTGATGGTCGATGGCGTCATCGCCGGTGTGGGCGGCGTGCTGGTCTTCGTACCGGTGCTGTTCGCGCTGTATCTGGCGCTGGCTGTACTCGAAGATTCCGGTTACATGGCGCGTTCAGCCTTTGTGATGGATCGCTTTATGACCGCGCTGGGCCTGCACGGTAAAAGCTTTCTGCCGATGATGGTGGGTTTTGGCTGCACCGTCCCGGCGATTTACGCCACGCGCACGCTGGACAACGAAACCGATCGCAAGATCACGGCTTTCCTGACGCCGTTCATGAGCTGCGGCGCGCGCCTGCCGGTCTACGTGTTGTTCGGCACGGTTTTCTTTGGCAGCAACTCCGGCACGCTGATTTTCGCCATGTACTTCACCGGCATTGTCGTGGCGCTGCTCACCAGCCTGCTGCTGACCAAAGTGATCTATCGCGGGCGGATTGTGCCGCCGCTGGTCATCGAACTGCCCCCGTACCGCCTGCCAGCGCTGCGTACCGTAGGCCGGGACATCAGGCGGCGCGTCAGTTCGTTTGTGACCAATGCCGGTACCGTCATCCTGGCGGCTTCGGTGGTGTTGTGGTTCATGCTGTCGGTCCCAGCCAGCGGCAGCCTTAGCCAGTTCAATGATGTTGAGATGGATAACAGCGTGTTCAGCGCCCTCAGCAGAAGTATCGCGCCGGCGCTGTCACCAGCGGGCTTCGGCACCTGGGAAGCCAGCGGCGCACTGGTCACCGGGCTGATCGCCAAAGAGGTCGTCATCGCCACCATGAACCAGATTTATGTCGGCGAAGAGGAAGAGCCAGCAGCGGAGAGCAGCACATTCGTCGACGATATGGGAGAGATTGTCACCGGTTTTGGCGAAGCGATGATCCTCACTGGCCAGGAGATCGTCAACATCGTGCCGCGCACGCTGAACCTGATTCCGGGCCTGTCCCTGCCCGATGTCCAGTTCCTGGGCGGCGGAGAAGACGAAGCAATCGCCAGCAACAGCCTGGAACAGGCGCTGCACAGCGCCTTCACCCCGCTGGCAGCGGTAGCTTTCACTGTGTTCATTCTGCTGTATGTACCGTGCATGGCCACTGTCGGTGCTATGCGCCAGGAGTTCGGCTGGCGCTGGGCACTGTATCAGGCAGGCTATATGCTGCTGGTGGCCTGGCTGGCGGCGGTCATCGTCTACCAGGGCGGGCAGTTATTGGGCTGGGGAGTAGCGTAAATCATGGCGAGCGTACTGAAGCAGGTTCTTCAGCATTTCGAAAACCGCGCCGGGGCCGTCTCCCTGGCGCAGATGGCCCGCGACCTCAATGTTGACCCGGCCACTCTGGAAGGCATGATCGACTACTGGGTGCGGCGCGGTCGGCTGCGGGCCAGCGGCGGACCCGTCCAGGCATGCAGCGCCTGCGGTGTCAGAAGTGGCTGCCCATTCGTCAGTAAAATGCCGCGCTTCTACGAAATAGCGAACAGTGACAAACCCATCCCGACAGGCTCTGCGCCCTGCGACCAGCCTGCAGAAGCCGAGCCAGAGGCACGACCTTCCTGCAGCCGCTGCGGGCCGGTTTAGACCAGCTCGAAGGCCATCAGCGGCAGCATCCGTCCCGGCCAGATCGCCGACTCGCTCTGACCGATACGCTTGGCGCCCATCGCCTCATAGAACGCCTCGGTGTGCGGATCACTGTTGATGAACATCGTCTCAAAGCCCAGTTCGCGGGCGGTAGCGATCGCATGCAGCCAAAGCTGCCGCCCATAACCGGTCCCGATGGCATCCGGGTCGATGAATAGATATTCCAGTTCGACCGCGTCTTCTTCACGGGCGAACAAACCGTAAAAACCGACAACACGATCGTTATCTACCAGCACGTTGACGGTATTCTGGTTAATGATTTCCGGCGTAAGGGTCAGGTCGGCACGGCAGGCTGCAAGGAAATCAGGGTTGTAATCCCAGTAAGCTTTTGAGCGCAGGGCAAGGTCAGTAAGCAGCGGGGCATCGCCAGGTTGAGCGGGGCGGATCATCGAGCCAGCCCTTTTCGATGTGCTGCTGTCTCTACCGACAGAATGGGAGTTCATTTGCGTGTGATGTCGTGTCATTGGCAGGTGTTCGGCTCTGCGGCCAGATTTACGACCAGTTGATTCGGTATTATAATCCATTCCACGTTTTTGAGCATAGAACCGCCTGGTATGTGCGCTGCAAACTGGCGGGCCAATAATGGAAAGATTGCGCATGAAACCCCGTATGTTCATCTTGATCGGTGTGGTGACGGTTATCGCCATAACCGCTGTGATTGTGCTGACGCTGATCTTTACCCCAGAGGAAAACCCGGCTTTCGCGGCATCGGTGCGTTTCGCCAACGCCGCCGGACTGGGCCAGGACGACATCGCCTTTGAGTTGTTGAGCGACGACATGCAGGCGTATGTCATCGACAACTGCCCGGATGGCAGCGTGTCGGCCTGTATCGCCGCCTACACCCCGGCAGACTGGGGCCGTCTGCTGCGCGAGGGCGCAGCGGTTTACCGGCGCTCGATTCCCGATGGCGGTGCCTGGGATGTCCAGTTGGTGGCGACCTACCAGTTTGGGCAGGGATTCGCCGGCGTGTGCCTCTATCATCGTATGGAGCAGTCCGCATCCGGTGACTGGCGCGTAGCGGGCTGGTCCGGCTTTGTCTCCTGCGACGAGCCAGATTCCGGCATTCACGGCCTGCGCCGCAACGACGCGCCCAACCGCGCCCCATGAACGAAACGCGGAGATCGGCTGTAGCGTTCTGGCCTATAGCCGCGGGGGTAGCATTGGCGATTCTGCTGGTTGGCTGCGGCGCGCTGGTCCCGGCACAGGTGCCGCCCCAGCTCACCCACACGCCCGGCCCACCGGTGATCGTCACCGACGACGAAGTGCGCCTGACGGCGTTCCAGGTGCGCTACCCGCGAGGCTGGCAGGTCATCACCGGACCAGCCTTCGGCGATCCCTGGGTGATCTTTGTGAATCCTGACCAGAGTGCACTCATCGTGCTGGCAACCAACCCAGCCGATACAGCAGTCAGCCCACCGGCAGCTGGCGATGGTGTGTGCCGGCTGCAGCAGTCCGTCCAGTTGGGTGGCTCGCCACCGCAGATCATCAGCGCGGCATTGGCGGCAGATAGCAACTGCGACGATCATCTGCCCACCTTCGAGCGCACACTCGAATCGCTGCAACCAGGGGCCGGGATTAACCAACCATAAGCTGGTTATCTTTGTTTTATTAGTATCGGAAAATTATTTACAACCACTGTTGTATATTTAGTTAATCTCGGTTAAGCTAAGTACAGTCGTATACAAGGCCAAGGGGGTATGATGGCTTCCCAATCGACCACATTCGATCAGTCCGATACACAGCAGGAAGAAGAAAAGCACTGGTTAAGCCAGGAATGGCTGGAGCCGCGCCTGGTCGCCGTAACAGCGCTGGCACTGGCCGCCAGCTTCATCGGGCGGCAAGTGGGCGCGCCCGGCTGGCTGGACGCCGTGTTCGGTGTAACGGCTTATGTGGCGGGTGGCATGTTCGGCGTCAAGAGCGCGCTGGAGAGCATCGTCCAGGAACACAAGCTGGACATCGACCTGCTGATGGTGCTGGCAGCGTTGGGCGCAGCCAGCATTGGCCTGTGGCACGAGGGCGCCATTCTGCTGTTCCTGTTTTCCTTGAGCAACGTTTTGCAGGCTTATGCCATCGGACGCAGCCGCAACGCCATCCGCGAACTGTTCAAACTGTACCCGGAAGAGGCCAAAGTCAAACGCGATGGCGAAGTGGTCACGGTTAAGTTCAGCGACATTCGCATCGGCGACCTGGTACTGATCGAGCCGGGCGAGCGCATCCCGGTCGATGGTGACGTGGTCGAGGGAAAGTCAGCCGTAGACCAGTCCCCGATCACCGGCGAGTCGATGCCCGTTGAAAAGCAGGTAGGCGATAAGGTATTCGCCGGGACACTGAATAAAAGCGGCCTGCTGGATGTCGAGGCGACGGAAGCCGCATCCAACACCACGCTGTCACGTATCATCAAAATGGTGGAGGAGGCACAGTCGGCGCAGGCCCCTACAGAGCGTTTCCTGGACAGGTTCGAGCAGTACTACGCCGCGCTGATTATCTTCGTGGTGCTGCTGTTTATCATCATTCCACCCACCCTGTTTGACGCTGACTTCAGCAGCAATTTCTACCGGGCGATGGTGCTGATGACGGTCGCCAGTCCGTGCGCGCTGATCATCAGCGTGCCAGCGTCATTCATCTCGGCGATCGCGTCGGCTGCTCGCGGCGGTATCCTGTTCAAGGGCGGCGCACACCTGGAGTCGATGGCCGCCATCAAAGTGGTGACATTCGATAAAACCGGCACGCTGACCATCGGCGAGCCGCGTGTAACCGATGTCATCTCGTGCTGCGAAATGGGCGAGGACGATCTGCTGGCGGTGGCGGCGACGGTCGAGAGCCGTTCCGAACATCCATTGGCACACGCCATCGTCACCGAGGCCGAAGAACGCGGCCTGGAGCTGGGCCGCGTCGAGGACTTTGAAGCAGTAGCCGGGCGCGGCATCCAGGCCAAAGTCGATGGCCGGCTGGTGCGCATCGGCAGCGTAAACTATCTGCTCGACTACAGCGATATGCCGCACAAACTCGAAGACGAATATGCTGAACTCGAAAAGTCGGGTAAAACGGTTATCGGACTGATCCGCGAGGGCAGTTGCGAGCAGTGCGGCGCCTGCGAGCAGGCCAGCGAAGGGCCGGACTGGATGGGCATTGTCGCGCTGGCCGACGAACTGCGGCCCGAAGCAGCAGACGTGGTGCGCCAGCTTCGTGAGCGGGGTTTGGAGGTCGCCATGCTGACCGGCGATAACGAGCGTGTGGCGCATGCCATCGCCGAACAGGCGGGCATTACGCGCGTCCACGCCAATTTACTGCCGGAGGACAAGGTGACTGCCGTCCAGCGCATCGAGAGCGAAGTCGGCCCGGCGGCCATGATTGGCGATGGCGTCAACGACGCTCCCGCGCTGGCGACGGCCTCGGTCGGCATCGCTATGGGCGCCGCCGGTACTGATGTCGCGCTGGAAACCGCCGACGTCGTGCTGATGGGCGACAAGCTGGAACTCATCGACCAGGCTATCAGCCTGAGTCAGAAGGCGCGCCGCGTCGTGTGGCAGAACATCGTCTTTTCGCTGGCGGTAATCGTCATGCTGGTCGCGAGCGTTTTTCTGATCGACCTGCCACTGCCGCTTGGCGTTCTGGGCCATGAAGGCAGCACGGTGATCGTCGTGCTCAACGGCCTGATCGCACTGCTTATCGTGCCGGAGATGCGCCGCCGCCGTGCTCGTGAGCAAACTGCCAAGAGTTAAGCCAGGATCGTAAAAACAGGAAGAAAACACAGGGCGCGGTCCATCGCTGACCGCGCCCTGTTCTATTTTGACGATGGGTGTTTGCAGCGGCGCAGCTTATCGTCTCGCCGCCGTTTTCTTTAAGTCACCACGCCTTTGGTGACACCCATAAACAGCGTTTCGAGGTCTTTCATCTCCTCGCTGAAGCCCAGCACCGGCACGCCTGCTTCCGCCAGCAGCCGGTTGATACCAGCGACAGCGTCGTCGTCGCCCACGAAATCGACCTGAACCCGCGCCCGGTTGACCTTCGGCGCGATGGTCTGTATGGCCTCGACGCCGGCCACGTTCGCCAGCAGGGATTTAATCCGCTCAACATTGGCATCATCCTTGACAGTGACCACGATCTCGCGGTGAGGGGTGAGGGCGGCTTTCATCTCGGCCATGCTGCCCTGCATCACCATATGACCACCTTCGATGATGCCAACGTGCGTGCAGATATTCTCCACGTCCGCCAGGATATGCGTCGAAAAGAAGATCGTCTTGCCCATGCGCGCCAGTTCCACCATCAGCTCGCGGATTTCGATGCGAGCGCGTGGGTCCAATCCACTGGCCGGTTCATCGAGGATGAGTACGGCGGGATCATGGGCCAGCGTACGCGCCAAAGACAGACGCTGCTTCATACCCCGGCTCAGTTTATCAACCATGTCCTCGCGCCGATGATTGAGGTCCACCAGTTCCAGCAAATCGTCGATGAGCTGCAGGCGCTGATTTTCCGGGATATCATAACAGGCGGCGAAGAAGTCCAGGTATTCCCACACTTTCAGGTCGTCATATACGCCGAAGTCATCCGGCATGTAGCCGATGGCGCGGCGCACGGCGCGCCGGTCGGCCAGCACCGAGTGCCCCGCGATCCACGCCTGGCCAGACGTGGGCCGCGTAAGCGTCGTCAGAATACGCATGGTAGTCGTCTTACCGGCGCCGTTGGGGCCGACAAAGCCATAAATAGAACCAGCCGGAACTTCCAGCGACAGGTGATCGACGGCGGTAAATTTGCCGAACGACTTCACCAGATCGTGCGTTTCGATAATCAGATCGGAGTTTGTCTGCTCTTGCATACCGGTGTTGGTCTCGCTCGTCTACAATCGGTCAATCGGCGGCGCTCAGAACGCGCCGCGCTGCTGAATACCAAGCTGGCGAATGGCGACCGAACTACCGGTCACCGTCTGGGCGGTGCGCACCTGGACACTGTTCTGCGGGCCGATGAAGCGCGCCGGGTCATCGATGACGATCTCGGTCTCGGACCCCATCTGGAACACTTCCCAGCTTTCGTCGAACCAGTTCCACACGGCGATGGCACCACCAACACCGGTCGTCCGTGCCCGGTCGATGATAATCACCAGCTCGTCCACGCGAGACAGCCGCGCCCCTGCAACCGGCGTCATGCGGAAGATCACGCTGGCGTCGGTGGTGAGGAACAACTCGGTTGGCCCCACATCTTCGATATTGGTGCGCTCGCGCGAAATCCAGGTGAACTGGTCGGCGGTGATGGTCACCGGCCTGGACGGCGGCGATGCTTCGACGGTCAGCTCGACGATATACAACGTGCTGTCGATAGTCTCATAGCCCACGCCCAGCACCTCGTCGGCCACGGGCGCGGCGTTCGTCCAGCCTGCCAGATACACCCGGTTGCCGCGCGCGGTCGAAGCGAACTGGTCCAGCATAAACGCCGACAACAGCGCCTGACGCCGCCGCAGTTCCTGCGTACGCGGGTCGTCGTCAGCCGTAATGCGGAAGCCGGTGCGCTGGTAGTCATCGCCCATCACATCGTGCACGCTGCGGTTCGACTCGATGTTGGTAATGGATGTCGTGCGCCGGAAGGTCAGCGAACGCGAATACAGGGGGTCCGGCTCGCCACGCGCATATTCCAGCGGCACCGGCGCCATCCGAATGTCACCAGGTAGGATCAGGTCGTCGCCGCCAAAAGCGAAGACATCGCCAGGGTCCAGCGCACCCAGGCGCAGCGTCGCCCCACGTGCCACGATGACCGCATCTTCAAGCGACACATCGCTGTTATTGCTCACCGACCCCTGCACACGTGCTTCGCCCATATCCCCCAGATGAGTCAGTGTGACGCTGCCGCTGATGTCTGGCCGGGGGATGGTGCCCTCTGTGTTAAACGACTGGATAAAGCTGGCATCGACCGAAAAATCAACGGCCTCGAAGCGACTGCCCTGCTGAACGTTGACGTTGCCCTGTGGCCGGGTGGGGGCGTTGCCACGTGTAGACAGTCCCTCAGTGACCGGACGCAGCATGCGCTCGTCGCCCATAGACAGCGTGTAATCGCCCCGGCGCGGCACCAGCAGACCCAGCACCTGTTCCAGGTGAGCCTCGTCGCTGTCAGGCCACATCTGCACCACCGACAACCGGCTGAGGGTCGCCTGGTTGCCACGCAGCTCGAAACCCACCGACCACGCCAGCCCGCTGAACACCAGGATCAGCGCCGGGATCGTAATCCAGGCGTATTCGCGGCGGTTGATGCGGTTGAGTACCCAGTAATTGGCCGGGCCAATCAGAACGATATAGGCCACCAGGAACAGTACCAGCCCCAGTGCCGCCGGCAGCACGTCCAGGCCGGGCAGAATGCTCACGGCGGTGATGGCGTCCAGCCAGTCGGAGAAGCCGAAGTTCCACGCCGGGCGCGGCTCCACCGAACTTACCAGTGCCAGCCATAACTCGGACTGGTCTGCCCAGCCGCGTAAAGGCTGGCTGGTGGGGTCAATCGTCAGGTAATCGACGGTGCCACCACCCACCCGCTGGCGAGCCAGCAGCGGCAGCTCGCCAGCGGCGGCCAGCACCTGCGCGTTATCGGTCAGTGTGCCGGTAGCACTGATGGTGTCGCCGTCCAGTTGGGCGTTATACAGCCCGGCCAGCCGCGCCAGCGGCGTGACGTCCGCGACGGTCTGCGCCGATTCGGGCAGCAGCGGCAGCAGATCGACCAGCCCGGCGGCGGTTGGCTGCCAGTTGGCCCCGCCGATCACAATCAGGTGGCCGCCCGTCTGAAGCCAGGTACGCAGCGCCTGCTGCTGCGCATTCGACAGACTGGCGCTGTTGGTATTGGCGAATACGATTACGTTAATCGAATCCAGGGCAGGCGCCCGGTCGGGTAGTTCTTCTGGCTGCCAGTTCGTCTGGAAAGCCTCATAACCGCCCACGCTGATCTGACTGAGGTCGGGGGCGGAATCCGGCGAGTCGCTGACCACAACATGCAGGCTGTCACGCGGAGCCAGGCTGCTGAGGGTCGTATCCTGGCTGGTCATCACGCCGCCGCGCTCATTGAGCAGTTCCACGCGAATATTGCTGGCGTTGCTGCGCGCTGTGATATACAGGAAAAAGTCCTGGCTGGTGCTGGCCGGTAGATCGACCGGCGTGCTGAAAGTCCCCGTGATGCCGCTGCCGGATGTCTCCGGACGGACGACAAGCTGGCCGGTGATCGCTTCGCCCTGGTTGCTGATCTGCACGCGGATGGGCAGCCACTGGTTCGGGCGAAAAACGTTATCGTAACCGGGACTCACCGCCAGCGAGATGAGATCGGTCGGGCTTGCGTCCTGGGCCTGGGTCGCCGTGGACGGCCACAGGCTGCCCAGCAGCAGAACGATCATCAGCGCCAGTGACATGCGGCGCAGAGATGGGTTGAAAGACATAAGTGGTTATTCCCATTTACCCACATCGTGCAGGGGCATCCGGCGTGCTGAGACAATGTTTCGCCACCGGAGCCGAGTCAATTGTATCACGCTCACCGGTGTGATGGCAGGATGGTTGTACGCTCCTACCAGCGGTTCAGGGGGCGAGTGTTGCCTTTTGCGTATACATGCGGCACTATGGGACACACCAACCCTGAGACAGACAGCGCGAGGACAGACAGCCCCATGAATCAACTGCAACACGAGACCAGCCCCTACCTGCTCCAGCACAAGACCAACCCCGTTGACTGGTATCCCTGGGGCGACGAGGCTTTACAGAAAGCCCAGGCAGAGGACAAACCCATTCTGCTGAGTGTGGGCTACAGCGCCTGTCACTGGTGCCATGTGATGGAACACGAGAGCTTCGAGGACGACGAGACCGCCCGGCTCATGAACCAGTGGTACATATGCATCAAGGTAGACCGCGAAGAACGCCCCGACCTGGACGACATCTACATGCAGGCCGTCCAGGCGATGACTGGTCAGGGCGGCTGGCCGATGACCGTCTTTCTGACGCCTGATGGCCGTCCTTTCTATGGCGGGACGTATTATCCCAAAGAGCCGCGTATGGGCATGCCGTCCTTCAAGCAGGTACTGAGCGGCGTTTATGACGCCTACGCCAACCGCCGTGACGACGTCGAGCAGGCAGCCAGCAAACTTACCGGCGCGCTCGACCGGACGGCGCTCAACATCGGCGAGGACGCCGCCAGCCTCAACGCGCCACTGCTCGATGCTGCTGCCGCTGCCCTGGCGCAGAATTTCGACTGGATGCACGGCGGTTTTGGCGGCGCGCCCAAGTTCCCACAGCCCATGAACCTGGAATTTCTGCTGCGCAACTATAGGCGCACCGGCGAACAGAACATGCTGGACATGGTACGGTTCACGCTGGAGCGTATGGCGCGCGGCGGCATCTACGACCAGATCGGCGGCGGATTCGCCCGTTACAGCGTCGATGCCCAATGGCTGGTACCACACTTCGAGAAGATGCTCTACGACAACGCACAGTTGAGTCGTGTGTATCTGCACACCTGGCAGGTGACCAAAATACAGCTTTATCGCCACATCGCCGAGGAAATCTACGATTACATCCTGCGCGAGATGACGGCACCCGAAGGCGGCTTCTACAGCGCCACCGACGCCGACAGCGAAGGCGAAGAGGGCAAATTCTTTGTGTGGAGCAAGGAAGAGATCGAGTCGCTGCTGGGCGATGACGCGCCCATAGCCATCGACTACTGGGACATAACCGCCGCCGGCAACTTCGAAGGGGCCAATATTCTGTATGTGCCGGAAATCGACGAAGCCGTTGCCGAACGCATGGAGATGCCGGTCGATGAACTGCGCTCGTTGATCGCCCGCAGCAAAGACACACTCTACGCTGCCCGGACGCATCGCGTGCCACCCGGCCTTGACGACAAGATTCTCACCTCCTGGAACGGCATGATGCTCGCCAGCCTGGCCGAGGCTGCGCGCGTTCTCGAACGCGACGACTACCGTGTGGCGGCGGTGCGCTGCGGCGAGTTCCTGCTGGACGCGCTGCTGGTCGATGGCGATCGACTGCTGCGCACGCATAAAGACGGACAGAGCAA
Organism: uncultured Anaerolineaceae bacterium; assembly: GCA_964639225.1. Lineage (GTDB taxonomy): Bacteria > Chloroflexota > Anaerolineae > Aggregatilineales > Phototrophicaceae > CAZXCK01. Next base: position 51,076 of record CAZXCK010000004.1, read on the forward strand.
GCTCAACGGCTATCTGGAGGATTACGCCAACCTGATCGACGGGCTGCTGGAACTGTACCAGACGACCTTCGACGACAAGTGGTTCGTCACGGCGCGGCGGCTGGCCGAGCGGGTGCTGGCCCACTTCCGCGCCGACGATGGCGGCTTCTTCGACACGTCCGACGATCACGAGGCGCTGATCGTACGCCCGCGCAACGTTCAGGATAACGCCACCCCATCCGGCAACGCCATGATGGCCAAACAGTTGGTTCGGCTGTACGCCTACACTGGTGATGCCCGCTACGAAACCGCCGCCAGCGACAGCCTGCGCCTGCTCACCGGAGCCATGCGCCAGTACCCGCAGGCATTCGCCGAGGCGCTTAACGCGGTCGATATGCTGGCCAGCGGCCTGGCCGAGATCGCCATCGTTGGCCAGCCGGCCAGCGCCGCCACACGCGCCCTGCTCGCCGTAACAACCGAGACGCTGCGCCCCAATCTGATCGTGGCGCTGTCGGCTGAGGATGTGCCGGGCGAAGCGACCATCCCGCTGCTGAGTCACCGCACCCAGCGTGACGGCCAGCCGACCGTGTACGTGTGCCGCAATTTCGCCTGCCGTATGCCAGTCACCACGCCAGAAGCCATGCGCGATCTGCTGGCATAGGCGGTGTTACCGGTATCAGAACCAGCCATAATGACAGACGACCGTTCCTGTATAAGAACGGTCGTCTGTCACATCACAATTGCTGCGCCAACAAAGAGAAGGAGGAAGCATTCGCAGAAGCTGCGTTCGATCTGCGCCTGAGTTTAAGACTGCACCACCTGAATCGCCTGCACCAGTTCCTGCATGCGCGGCCACACCCGATCATCTGGCAGCATCCATTTCTGACGCACGACACGATACCGGTCGATAAGCAGCATGCCAGGATTGCGATCCATCGCGTAGGTGCGGTGAATCTGGCCGTCGCTGTCGGCCAGCAGCGGGAATGGTACCGGCAGCGGACTGCTGCTGTGAAATCCGTTGAGTATGTGGGGGAAATCGCGCACCAACAGCGCGACCGGCGTGCCCATCAGCGCGAACTTGGTGACATGGCGCTGCAACCACAGGATACGCCGTACACTGGTGGGCAGCCACAGATTGCCGATAAACCCCAGAACCACGCCAGCCTCACCCGTGAGGTCATCCAGCGTGTATAATTGGCGTCTATGATCCATCAGCGCAAAGTCTGGGGCGCGGGTGCCCACAACCGGCCCCAGTTCGGCAGTTTCGTATAACATTGTTAAAATGTCCTCACCCACCATTCTATGAATAATGTAAATTAAGTATAATCCACAAATTAACGGTTTGTCAACTCAATTTCTATTTACGACTGGCCACCAGCATATCATCAGCAAGCGTTGGCCGATCGTAGACCAGCAGGGGGTGATGTTCTGGCCGGTTTTGGGGTAAGATTTGCTTGCTTGCGCAAGAGCAGGAGGGCGCTTTTCCAAATGACTATAATTCGGCAATTTACGGTAGGTCTGTTGCTGGTGCTGATACTGGCACTGGGAACAGGGGCGGGCCTGGCCCAGCAGGTTATCGACGAAGAGGAGCTTGACGGCCCCGGTTCCACGATTCAGAGTTTCGTCGTCATCTGTGAAGATCGCGTGGTCGTCAATTTCAACGGCAATATGGAACCAGGATTTGACATCTATTTCCAGGCATTTACAGCACCACAGGGCGGCGGTATTCCGCTGACAACGCTGCGCCGCGCCTCGGTGAACGGCCAGTACAGCTACGGAGAGGCGGTGCCCTACGCCGACGGTCCGGTGATGCCGGCGGGGTCAGTGGGCAGTGTTTTCACCGCCATCGCCCGCGAGAATGATCCCGGTAGCGTGACTTTCTCAGAGTTCATCGACGACGTGCAGGACGGCTGTTCGGAGCCGCAGGAGACCGCAGGCGAGAGCGTCGAGTCTGGTGACGGCGTGAGTCCCACCCAGCAGACAACCCCGGCCAGCCCGATTCTGTCGCCGTTTGGCGGTTTCCTGAACCCCGGCTATGTGCCGCCAGAGAAGCCGCTGGTGCAGATCGGTGCGCGCCCCGAATTCGTGCCGCCGCGCCAGGAAACTCCAGGGCTGATCTTCGCCGAGTGCAACCAGTACCCTGTTGCTGAGCCGGGCATCATCTACGATACCGATAACGTCATCGTGTTCTGGTCGTGGTATGCAAGTACGGCGGAACTGGTGCAGGAGCACATCGATACCGTCGATTACTCGGTGACGTTGTACGAATCCGATGTGACGCTGCCCAATGTGGTCCGTACCGAGATCGAACAGCGCGGCAGCGATTACTGGGTATTCTACTATTCGACACTGGGCAACCTGCGACCGGGCGAGTACAGCATCTCTTACGAAGCCCGCTGGGAACGTGCCATCAGTGACGGCTACACAGACTTCGGCCCCGGTACAGATAACGACATTCTGAACGGTACCTGCACCTTCAACGTGCTGCCCAATCTCGAAGGGCGCGATGTGATTTACACCAACTGGCCGGTAATCGGCAACTGATCGGAAATCGCATGAGGCCGGTTGACAACATTCAACCGGCCTCGTTCGCCGCTGATGAACCCACCGGAGAACAACAGGCGATGGACTCACTTCAGCAGCAGGCGGCTGACCTGTTCGGCCTGGACCTGAGTGCCGCGCAGATCAGCGCCTTCGAGCGTTACAGCGCCGAACTGCTGGCCTGGAACGCGCACACCAACCTGACCGCCATCACCGAGCCAAACATGGTGCGTGTGCGGCATTTCCTCGATTCGCTGTCGGTGACGCAGGCGGTGACATTCAGCGCAGGCCAGCGCGTCATCGACGTCGGCACCGGCGCTGGCTTCCCTGGTGTGCCGCTGGCCCTCGTCTATCCCGACATTCACATGACACTGCTGGAAGCCACCGGCAAAAAGATCGCCTTTCTCGATCACCTGAAAAACGTGCTGAGTTTGTCAAATGTGACGACCCTCAAAGCCCGCGCCGAAGAAGCCGGCCACAATGTCGCCCACCGCGCCGCTTACGATGTGGTATTGGCGCGGGCTGTCGCCAGGCTGCCCGCCCTGCTGGAGTACCTGCTGCCTCTGGCGACTTTGGGTGGCGTCTGTGTGGCGATGAAGGGCGCCACTGCCCAGCAGGAAATCCAGGACTCGGCGGCGGCGCTGGCGACCCTGGGCGGCGAACTGGTCGATGTCCAGTTGATACCATTACCCGGCGTCGATGACCCACACTATCTGATCACCGTGCGCAAAATCCGCGAGACACCGACGCCATATCCGCGCCAACCGGGGATTCCGACGCGCAAGCCACTATAAAGTTTCCAGAATCCTGGCGGCGGCCACAGAATTTTATGCTATACTGTCTCGTGAAGCCGGCGCATATAATCAACCGGCGTATCGGCTGTGAGTTCGATGCTTAGCGTAGTGAGGATATGGACCCTAACATTTTAACCCCCATTCTGGCGGCTGCGGCTGCGCCTGCTGGCGAAGGCGTTGGCACTATCGAAGGCCTGCTTTTCTACATAACACTGGCCCTTAGCCTTTCTTTTCTCTGCTCACTCCTGGAAGCGGCGCTACTCTCGACCCCGGCATCGTACATTGAAGCGCAGGCTCAGACAGGCTCACGTGTGGGCGTCTGGATGCGGAATCAAAAGCAGAATGTCGAAGACCCCATCACCGCTATTCTGACGCTCAACACCATCGCCCATACGGTCGGCGCGGCGGGTGCAGGCGCTGAGGCGGTCGGCGTATTCGGCCAGCAGTATTTCTTCTTCATCACGGCCATGCTTACCCTGCTGATTCTGGCCTTTTCCGAGATTCTGCCTAAAACGCTGGGCGCGATCTACTGGAAGCAGTTGTTTGGCTTTACCGCTTATGCGCTGCGCGTCATGGTGCTGGTGCTGTATCCGGCGGTGTGGGCTTTCCGCGTGCTCACCAATTTCATCACGTCCGACGAGAAAATGCCCACCGTCACCCGTGGCGAACTGGAAGCTATGGCGCAAATCAGCGCCGTCGAGGGCGCGCTGGAAGAAAAAGAGTCGCGCATTCTACGCAATTTACTGCATCTGAGCGGCGTGCAGGTGTCCGACATCATGACACCGCGCACGGTCATGTTTCGCTTCCAGCAGGATATAACGGTCCACACGGTCATCGACCGCCACCGGGCGCTGCCCTACTCGCGCATTCCAATTTATGACAAGAACGACGATGACATCGTTGGCTTTGTGCTGCGCCACGACATCCTGACCTGCGCCGCCGAGGATCGGCTGGATGTCAAACTCAGGTCGCTGGCACGCCCGCTGCACCCGGTGCCAGAGACTCTGTCTGTCACCCGCGTGATGGATGAGTTCATCGCCCGGCAGGAGCATATTTTCCTGGTATTCGATGAGCATGGCGGCACGTCCGGCATCATCACGATGGAAGACGCGCTGGAATCGCTGCTGGGCACGGAGATCACCGACGAGTCCGACGTCGTGGCCGATATGCGCCAGCTTGCCCAACAGCGTTACCTGCGCCAGAAGGCCCTGGCCGACGCTTCTGCCCGGCCAGCGGCGTCATAACCGGCAGACCGATTTCAGCGGCCCTTGCCCAACCGACGAAATATCGCGCTATAATATAGTCAAATGGGGAATCGACCTGGAGAGAGGAGATTCTGATGCTGATGTTGCATGGTTATCATACGGTTTTGGATAGAGAAAGGATTGCCTTTGACAACTCTGTTAGAGGGACTGGTCGTTAAAGAGCAGAGTGGCTTCTTCTGGGTTGAGCTGGCCGATGGTCGCATTTACATGTGCCGGTTGCGTGGCCGGTTGATGGAAGAAGCCCAGTCGACGGATATCGCCGCCATCGGCGATCGCGTGCAGATCAGCATCCTGGAGCACGACGAAAGCGGCGATAAAGGCGTCATCGAAGTTGTCGAAGAACGCGCCAGCGCCCTGTCGCGTGCGGCCCGCACCGAAGGCAACCGGGGTGGCGGCGAGGCCGAACGTGAACATGTCATCATCGCCAATGCGGACGCCATCTTCCTCGTGTTCGCGGCAGCAGAACCCAGCCCCAACCTGCATCTGCTGGATCGCTTTCTGGTGGCGGGCGAGAAGGCCGAAATAGACGATCTGATTATTGTCGTCAATAAGATCGATCTGGAAGACCCCAGTAACATTCAAGCGCGTTTCGCTCCCTATGAAAAAATGGGTTATCGGCTGTTGTACACCAGCGCCAAAATGGGCAGCGGCCTGGATGAGATGCGCGCTCTCCTGCGCGGCAGAATTTCCGCGTTTGCCGGGCCGTCTGGTGTAGGCAAAACGAGCCTGCTTAACTGCATCGAACCGGGCCTGGGACGGCAGGTCAAGCAGGTGAGCAAGGCCAGCCAGGAAGGCGTCCACACCACCCGCGATAGTGCCCTGATTAAACTCGACCCCGCGCTATATGGCGCAGGCACCTACCTGGCCGATACACCGGGCATGCGCTATCTCAACGTGTGGGATGTCGAACCGGAAGAACTCGACGCTTATTTTGTGGACATCGCCGAACACGTGGAAAGCTGCCGTTTCGGTGACTGCACCCACACCGGCGAACCAGGCTGTGCTGTGCAGGCAGCCGTCGAGCGCGGCGAGATCAGCCGCAGCCGCTATCGCAGCTTCCGCAAGCTGCGCCAGGAACTGGAAGATACCTACGCGCTGTATTAAACGCCAGTACGCATTACAATCACTGCGGATGATGAATCACAAAAGGGCAGGACTCCGTGAATAGTCCTGCCCTTTTGTATGCAAATGTAGCGCGCCCTAATTCGGACTGGCGATGGTGATCCCTGTCAGCAGCAGATCGAACAGCGGTGAGATGGTCATCAGCGCAGCTTCGTCTGTGTAGACGACCAGCGTCGCCACCACGCCATCACGTTCCGCTCCCAGCGCAATAATCAACTGGCCCGTGCTGAAATCGAGATAGACATTCTGCTCCCACACCAGACTCAGCAGGTCGATTTCCTGTGTCACCAGCGAGGGCAGCGCGAAGTCGGGGTCGATGACGTTCAGCGCGTCGCTGATGGCTTCCTGCACGTCGCTGGTTTTGCTGGCCATCGCGTACAACACCGATCCGGTGTCCGGGTCCTCATAGCGCAAAAAGTCGGCAGTGCTGGTATCGGTCCAGCCGTCCGGTTCAGGCAGGGTGAACAGACCACCAGGCCCGGTCACGCTGACGGTGAAGGCCAGCCGCATGCCGTCAACACAGCTTGAGGCCGGTTCGCTGGCCGGGTCGCTGAGGAAGTCGGCCATAACTTCCACCGGACACAGCCCGCCCAGAACCGCGCCATGCCCCACACCGGGGAAGGTATAGACATAGCGCGTACTCAGCGAACGCGCCACCACATCGCCACCGCTGGCCGGGGTGATGGGGTCAAACTCACCAGAAAAGATCAGCGTCGGGATGTCACTGACGACCGCTTCATTGACGAAATCATCCAGCGTATCCACAGCCCATTCATCGCACAGGTCGAGAAGCCGCAGCGCGGCGACACTGGCAGCCCGTGTAACCTCAGGGTAGCGGCCTTCCACCACCACATCGTCGATGGTGTAATTCAGGCTCTCGGCGCAGGTCACCGAGTTATACATGCCGCTGGCGGTGGTACGGTCAAAGACCAGCGCCGGCCCCCAGGTCTCTACCCAGGTGAAATCGTCGTTGCTCATCTCGTCGATGTAGCGCGGGATGTTGGGGATGAGCGGCGTCACATACATGGCGTTAAACAGCAGGCTGACGACTGAATCGCCATTGACGACTGCATCGTAGATGATGCCGGTTTCCGGGTCTTCCAGTGGAACGATGGCCGGCACATCGTTGAGCTGGTTGACCAGTTCCAGAAAACGGCTTTCCAGGTCCGGGAAGTTAAGGTTGCAGCGTTCCTGCGCCTCGCATGTCTCAAAAACACGCTCGAAGATGCGATCGGCACGAGCCGAGACAGCCGGCACATAATTTTCCTCAAGCGGCACCACAGCATCCAGAATCACGCTGCGCAGGCGCTCCGGATAGTCGCGCATGACGTGCTGGGCCAGCATAGTCCCATAGGAGACGCCGTAGTAGTTGAACGTCTCATAGCCCAGCGCGTCCATCACCATCGGAACATCGGCGGCGTTTTCCAGGCTGTTGAACGCGGACAGGTTCACCCCCTCTTCAAGAAGCCGGTCGCGGCAGGCGAGGTCGGCCTGGTTATTGAGTTCGATGACCTCATCCAGGGTCAGCATCTGGTCGATCGTCTCGATGAGCAGGTCGAAGCCTTCTTCGCAGACCAGATTCGGCAGCGAATGGAGCGTGCCGCGCTGCTCGATGAGGACGATATCGCGCTCGCCCACAAAGAACAAACCCAGGCCATTGGGTTCGGCCATCGTCGGCCCGAAGAACTCCAGCGTCGAGCCACCGGGGCCACCCTGGGCCATCACCAGCGGATCGGGCGCCGGGTTGGCCGCGCTGCTGGGGATAATCGCCACAGCCAGCTCGATGGTGCGTCCGTCCGGCTGGGCATGGAACTCCGGCACAGTGACGTAGCCACAATTCACGGCAAGGCTGCCTTCGACCAGTTCGAACGGGCATTCAGCTTCACGAAACACCCCGGTGTCGTCCTGGGCGGCAGCCGGTAGGGCCAGGGCCAGCGTCAACAGCAGCAAAAGGGACATTAACAACTTTGCGGTTTTCATAAGGGTGAACTCTCTCTCCGTTTTCGGTGATTTGTTGACGGATACAGGATCATCATAGCTGTATACGAAGTCAGTCGCCAATTCGGGGCGCAGAGTACGGAAATCCCTAATCCCGCGCTCATATCAACCCTTACGAACGCGGCTGTCATCCTGGCTTATAATACGGACATTGTGAAATGCGAAACTGAGCAAGTGCCGATGAGACGTTTGATCATATGCTGTACGGGACTGCTGCTGGCCGGGCTGCTGGCGGCCTGTGGCGGCACCGGCGAGGCTGGCGAGCGTCCAACCGCCCCACCGCCGACTGGCACCACGCGCGTCAGTCCGCTGGGCGCGGCCCCCGAATGGGTCGAGGCGGCCAGCGCTGTGACCGTCAGCAACGCCGACCAGGCGCGCCTGCTGGGCCGGCTGGATATGCCCGCCGCGCGCAGCACACTGTTTGCCTATACCTTTTCGCCGGATTCGACACGACTGGCCGGACTCAACAACGATCGCCTGCTGGCATGGGACCTTATCAGCGGGCAGTTGATCATCAACAACGCCCGCCAGGACGGCGCTTATATCTTCTATTCGCCGGACAAAAACGAGTTATACACCCTCAACCAGAGCGGCGGCGTGCGCGCCTACGAAGCCGAGCGCGGTCGCCTGGAGACCACCTTCAGCGCCCATACCGATTTCAGCGGCGCGATTGATTACGACGACTTCTACGGCTGGCTGGCGCTGGGTGGAACCGATGGCACGGTCAAAGTGTGGGAGCCGCTGCAGCGCACCAGCCGCGTGACGATCAACGCGCACGACACACCGCTGACGGTAGTCGCCTTCTCACCGGATGGCGAGTTGCTGCTGACCGCCGCCCGCGAAGGGCCGGTTCGCGTGTGGCGCTGGCAGGATCGGGAGCTGCTGGCCGAACTCGACGCCGGCGGCGTGTCGCCGCTGCGGGCGATCTTTTCGCCGGATGGCACGCGACTGGCGCTGGGCATGTGGGATTACATCGGCATGTGGCGCTGGCAGGACGCCGACTTCCTGTATGCGCTGCGCACCGGTCCCGGCGGCAGCGGCGACGTGCTAGCCTTCTCGCCGGATGGGCGGCTGCTGGTCAACGGCGGCGACATCCCCGAAATGACCGTCTGGGACGCCCAGACCGGCGATCTGCTGGCGCTGCTGCCCGGCGTGGGCGGCGAGCGCACGACGGCGGCTTTTTCCCCGGATGGCGAGCTGCTGCTGACCGCGACGCTGGACGGCCCGGTAAACCTGTGGAACCTGACGAACCTCGACGGCGAGACCGTTGGCCAGGCGACACTCGTCTCTACCGACGACGCCCAGCGTGTGCTGGCGGTCGACTGGACAGCGGACGGCTACCTGATGACAATCATCGACGCCACCGGGCCGGTCTACGTGTGGGGCATCCCACCAGATGCGCCAGCGGATTCCGGCTCTTAGTCACCGGCCTCGTAACGGTCCAGCACCCAGCGCACAATCGTGTGATAGGCGGCAGTCCCGGCGAACGCGCCGTAGCGGGCAAACGTCTGCATGACCTGCGCGCCGGGGATGCGTCCGCTGCCGCCGTAGAAGTAATGGTTAACGGCGGCCTGCAGCGCGACATCGTTGTGACCGACATAGTTGTGATCGCCGCTGATGCGCTGGATGACGTAAGTCGCGGTCCAGTGGCCGACTCCCTTCAGGCCCACCAGTTCATCATAAGCATCCGCCACTGGCAGCGCAGCCAGCCCTTCGATGTCCAGCGCGCCCTCAGCGATCTGCCGGGCGATGTCTACGATGACGCGCGCCCGCCTGAACGTGATCTTCAGCGGGGCCAGTTCCTGCACGTCGGTTACGGCGGCCAGTTGCGCGGGCGTGGGCAGCGCGTAATAGGCGCGCCCGTTGAACTCGATGCGGCGCTGGCCCCATTCGCACAGCCAGCGCTGCGCGCGCTGGGCAGCCACCCAGGCGATCTGCTGCTCGATAATCGTCAGCAGCAGCGCCTCGAAGACGGTCGCCGTGCGTAACCAGCGCACACCGCGCACCGGTTCCACCAACCGCCACAGTTCCGCGTGCTGCCGGGCTGTATCGTAGAATGGTTTCGGGTCGGCATCGGCGCAAAGGATGCGGCGCATCTGGGCCAGCAGCGCGGCCCGATCAACCGGGCCGGTAGCCGCCATCAGCGACACGCGCAGCGCAGAACGAGACGCATCGCCGTAGTTGTCCACGCGCAGCAGCGCCAGGCTGTCATCATCCGCCACCACACGCCAGTAAGCGCCATCGTGGACGACATCCAGGACCGGATGCGTGTAGCGCGCAAAAAGGTTCAGCGTCAGGCTGAAGTTATACGGTTCTATTGGATAAATAACGCCAAGTGTATCCATGTCGCCTATTGTACAGCGAATCTTCGAATTTTCGCCCCGGCCTGCATGAAAGAATCGAAGCTCTCATATCATCTGTTAAAATACGGAAACGGTGCCAGTCAATGGCAGTTGTTCGATTGTGAAAGAAAGGCAGTCACGGTGATCGATAGTAAAGAGCAAGAGTCGACGACAGCCCACGAACCGGAGGCGTTTATCGCCGGCCCGGAAACACCGCAGCGCAGCGATGAGGTGTTCAGGCTGTCGCGCGAAGTCGTCAATTATATCCTGGTAGGGTTGGTGTTTCTGGTAGCCGGTGCGCTGCTGGGCGTGAGCCTGGGCGATGGCAGCATCGATGAACGCACGCTGCGCGGTGTGGTGCAGGATGTCGTCTCCGCCGAGTTCGCCCAACTGGAGATCGCCGCGCCCATCGTCATGGAGAGCGGTGGCAGCATCGACCAGGCAGAGGTTGACGCCCTGGTGAACCGCGCCCTTGATGACGCCATGCGCCAGCAGCGTTATCTGATCAGCGATGATCCCTACCTGGGGCCGTCAGACGCGCCGGTGGTGGTGGTGGAGTTCAGCGACTTCTTCTGCTCATTCTGTGGCCGCCACTACCGCGAGACGCTCCAGCCGCTGCTGGAAAACTACGACGGGCATATCCGCTATATTTACCGCGATTTTCCCGGCGTAGGCGGCCAGAACGCTGTCCAGGCAGCCCAGGCGGCACACTGTGCCGACGACCAGGGCAGCTTCTGGGAGTATCATGGACTCCTGTTTGATAACCAGATGTCACCAGGTCGCGACGCAGGCGCGATGAATGACGTCCTGATCGGCTTCGCCGACGAGCTGGGCCTGGATACCGAGACATTTACCACCTGCCTGGAAAGCGAAAAATACCTCAACAACGTCATCCAGGATGCATCCGAGGCTCAGGCTAATGGCGTGCGTGGTACACCGTCGTTCTTCATCAACGGCACCTTCGTCAGCGGCGCGCAGCCCTACGACGTGTTCGCCAACATCATCGACACCGAACTGGACCGCCTGGGCATCGAGCGCGAGAGTTAGCGCAGGGCACATCGACGAAAAAGCGTTACAATAGGGCAATCGCAAGTTGTAACTGTGGTGGTGTATCATGCCGGATCGCTTTATCGAATCCCATATTCGACAACTGCCGTTGTTCTCGCGCATACCCGACGAGTACATGCCCTGGGTCGCTGAGGCTTTCAGTTTGCTGCGCTTCGAAGCGGGCGATTTCGTCTTCAAACAGGGCCAGCCCGCCGCCGGGCTGTACATGTTCGTCAGCGGGCGGGGCCAGCTCATCCAGACTGATAACCAGGGCCAGCAGCAGCGCATCGGCATGGTGGAACCCAACACCTACATCAACGAGGCGGCCCTGCTGCAATACATCCAGGAGACGGCTTCACTCCAGATCGTGGAACCGGCGCTGGTGTTATTTGTCTCGCGCCAGCGCCTTAAAGAGGTGCTGCTGCACTATCAGGTTTTGCAGGACTACATCGGCATTCATGTGGAGCCGGAAAGCAAGCCTAAGGCTGAGGAATTTCGTGGCCAGCGCCCTGGAGAAGAGGTACTGGTCAACACGCGTCGTCACTGGTGGGCGCTGGTCCGCTGGGTTTGGCTGCCAATCATGCTGGCTGCTGCTCTGGTAGCGCTCGCGCTGGCGGTGGCACCAGCAGGTGGTGTGTCGCTGGGCCTGCTGGCACTGGCGGTGATTGTGCCCGGTCTTGTGATGGCTTACATCTACTTTGAATGGTATAACGACCATGTCATTATCACCAACCAGCGTGTCATTCACGTCGAGCGTGTCATCCACACCATGCAGATCAGCATCAGCGAAACGCCGCTGACCAGCATTCTGCAGGTCAACGCCCATTATGTGACGGCGGACCCATTCTCGCGCCTGTTTGACTATGGCACAGTCGAACTGCGCAACGCGGGGGACGCTGGCAACATAGTGATGACCATCATGCCCAATCCGGAAGGCATCCAGAACCTGATCTTCGAGAAGCGCGACGAGATGTCTAACCAGCAGCAGCGCCGCCAGCGCGATTCCCTGCGCGCTGACCTGGAACGAGTGATTCACGGCGATGTCGATATGGACGTCGATGAGCAGCAGCAGGTCGCCGACCCGTCGAACCCAACCGCCAGCGGCCACACCATGCAACGAGGGATCAACACACTCTGGAAGACCAGTTTCATGAATCACAATGGCGAGATGATCTACCGCAAGCACTTTACCGTGCTGCTGCGCGACTTCATCGTCGCGCTGCTGTGGTTCATGGTGGCTGGCGCTTACTTCGTGGGATATTACACGGTGCCGTCGCTCAACAACCTGGGTCCCGCAGGTCTCGCAATCGGTATGGTGATGCTGGTCGTCGGCGTTATCGGTGCCTACTGGGCCGACTGGGACTGGCGCAACGACTATTACATCGTCGGCCACGATACGATTCGTCTCATTCACCGCCGACCGCTGTGGCTGCAAAACGAAGAAGACCGCGTGCTGCTGGCGAGCGTGGACAACGTACAGTCAGAACGCAACGGTCCGCTGCAGGCGCTGCTGGATTTCGGCCATGTGCGCATTTCGCTGATCGGTGGTGATGTTGGTGACGAGAAGATTTTCAAGTACGTACCCAGTCCGCACCGCGTCCAGCAGGAGATCACCCGGCGTCAGTCGGTGCTGATGCGGCGCGCTGAGGAAGACAAAGAACGCCGCCGCCGTGAGGAAATCGCCGAATACATCTCGGTTTATCACGAGGCGATATCGTCGCGCAACACGGAACTGGACCCCTCTGTTAGTTCGTTGTTTGAACCCAAAGAAAACCCGCCGGCCCCGCAGCGACACGCCCCGCCAGACAATGTACGTCCGCCCAATATCCCGCGCGCACGGCGTGACGGCGGCTAACGCGGGCGTCATCCCGCTGACCGCGTACGCGATGAAAGCGGGTCGCACAGCATGAACCACATATCGGAGAGGAACCAAACCAATGCAACTCTATTTTCTCAGGCATGGTCAGGCGGAATTCGGCAGCGGCATCGCCGATCACGACCGCAAGCTCACGCCGCGTGGAGTCCAGCGCACACAGACCGCCGGTCGCGTCATGGCGGCGCTGGACCTGGGAGTAACGCACATCTTCAGCAGCCCGCGCCTGCGGGCGCTGCAAACTGCGGAAATTGTCGCCGAGGCGCTGGGCCTGCGCGTCGACATCCGCGATGAAGTGAATTTCGGCTTCGATGCCGCTGCGGTGCAGCGCCTCACCCACGACCTGCCCGACGACGCCAACGTGATGTTCGTCGGCCACGAGCCAGGCATGAGCGCGGTGGTAGGGGCTTTCACCGGCGGCCTGGTAGAGATGAAAAAGGGTGGTCTGGCTCGTATACACCTGGACCAGCCCGGCAGCGCGCGCGGGTATCTGGTGTGGCTGATTACGCCGAAGGTGTTCGACGCGCTGGGACAGGCATAAACCCGCCCGCCCCAGCGGATAGCGGTCTACTGCGGCGGCTGGAACTGGCTGGCGTTCATCTCGAAGGCGACCAGCGCAGGGCTGGCCTCACTGGCCGCCACATCGATCGTATACGACCGGTAGGCGCAGTCCAGCAGATCGTCGCCATATTCCGTATTCATCACAATCAGGTAAACGTTGTCGTAGCCCACCGTACTGACAGTCCCTGCCCGATTCAGCGGTATGGCGCTGGCGACATCGCCACTGATGCCCACAGCCCATATATTCAGGTAGCCCGATGAGTCGTTCAGGCTGATGTCGTAGACACCGGACGGCAGCGCCAGTTCGAAGTAATTGGCCCCCAGTTCCTGGATGCCCTCGCCCGTATACTGCCAGTTGCCCGTCCCGTTGATGACGGCTTCCAGCCACACCGTATGCTGTGCGAAGCTGGACGTAAACTCATAATCGCGCACCAGATTCTGCACACGGTAACGCGCGAGAGCATTCAGCAGCTTGTCGCCATAGGCGGCCACTGTCAGCTCCAGAGATTCCCAACCTTCGGCCTCGGCCATGTTCTCCCACAGCACCAGCGGTGCCTCGTCGCCGTAGGCGTCCGCCAGCGACTGGATAAACAGCCACTCACCGTACATCATCAGGCCGCCGCTGGGGTCGTCAGCCGCGCCAAAGCAGACTTCCGGATAAGTGAGCACCACCTCGACATAACCAGTAGCATCCTGATCCAGCGGAAACGTGGTCGTCTCCATCCAGGTTGCTGTCGCTTCATAGAGCCAGTTATGGGAGTCGTTCATGTCATAACCAAACTGGATGGAATGGTGGAACTCGTGCGCGGCGGTGGCCCGCATCAGCGAGACCGGCGCGCGACCATTGAGCACGTCAGGGTCACTGTAGGCGTTGTCCAGCACGATATAACTGGGGGCGGCGTATTGCTGTACCGAGCCGGTGTTGTTAGGGTTGTCGCCGTAGGGTATCTCTGGCGAGGCATAGCCCAGGTCATGACCTTCGATGCCATCCAGGATATTGGCAAGGTACACATCATATCGATCATCGCCACCGCGTCCGTTGTCTGGCGGCGGCGCGGCCCAGCCCATCTGATCCACCTGGATCATGCGAACCTCTTCCATCGTCTCAGCCACCTTGCGCACAAACGCTTCGGTTGTAGCATCCTCGCCTTCCAGCGTGTAATGAATGCGGAAGTTCGGCGTGTCGATGGTCTGAATCGGACCACTGAGGCGCACCCGCTCGTATAGGATCACCTCATCCGGCGAGATCAGTCGCGCCGTCAGCCGGTACTGGCCACTGGTGCCAGAGAAGTTGGTGACGATGATCGTGTAAGTGCCACCTGTCGCCGAGGCGTAGGCCAGCTCGGCGTTCAGATCGTCGGGATAATCGCGGTCGTCATTCTCGATAACGGTGTTACCGGCGGCATCGCGCAGCAGCAGATACGTATCCAGATCACCGTCGATGGCCTCGGCGAAAACCACCACCGCCTGCCCGGCCTGCAGCGTGATATCGTGATGATAATCCGATACATCATCGCCCATATAGCCCTCGTGCTCGACAATCAGCCCATCCGTGCCGTTCACCGGCGGCGGTGGCGCCGTGCCGCCACTGAGGTTAACCGTCAGCAGGTAATTGCCCGACGTATCGAGAATGTGCGTCACCACCAGCGTATAAACACCTTCAGCGCTGGCGGTGTAGGTAATTTCTGCGTTGAGATCGTTGGGGAAATCGCGATCATCGTTTTCGGCTACCGTTTCACCGGTCCAGTCACGCAGAACCAGATAGGTATCCAGGTCGCCGCTGGTGGCTTCGGCCAGCGCGTTGATCGTCTGCCCGGCAGACAGGTAAAACTCATACGAGTCCACCTCAACATCGTTGGCCTGGTAACCGGTAAAGGTCTGCTGCTGGGCAGATACCACCAGCACTCCCATCATCAGCACCAGTAGAACAAGCATCATCACAATAAAACGTCTCAATGTAGGCATGATGTCCCTCAATTCAATTGCCTTATCGGCGATACGACCCTGTTACAGCACGCCGAAAGTGATCGATATTTCGCATTATAACCCATTCGCCAGCTTAAACGGCAAATCACTTAGCGCGCAGAGTCCATCCATACGGATGGTGCGGCGCGGTGCGCTCTGAAGCGCGTTATAATCGACACCTACAGCGAATCAACAAGCTCACGTAACCGGGAGTCTCATATGACGATGAAACCCATGTCCTTTGATTTTAAGTCGCGGCGTTCGATGGTGCTGGCGCGGCGCGGCATGGTGGCAGCCAGTAATCCGCTGGCGTCGCAGGCCGGGCTGGATGTGCTGCGTCGGGGTGGCAACGCCGCCGACGCCGCCATTGCCGCCGCCGCCGTGATGAACGTTACCGCGCCCGCCTCAACAGGCGTGGGTGGCGACTGCTTTGCCCTGTACTACGACGCAAAGACCGGCGCTGTATCCGCGCTCAACGGCAGCGGACGCGCTCCGGCGGCACTCAGCATCGACCTGCTGGCCGAGCAGGGAATCAGCGGCAGCATCCCGGCGCGCAGCCCGCATGCGGTGACGGTCCCCGGCGCGGTGATGGGCTGGCACGATCTGCTGGCACGGCACGGCAGCATGTCGCTGGCCGACGTGCTGGCCGACGCCATCCACTACGCTAAGGACGGCTACGCGGTGTCGCCGGTGTTTGGCGAAAGCTGGCAGCGAGCCGAATCGCTGTTGAAGAACGGCGCTCACACCGAGGAATATCTGCCGGACGGTGCCGCGCCCGGCGTCGGTCAGGTGGTGCGGCTGCCCGGTCTGGCGGCGACCCTGCGCGCCATCGCCGAGGACGGCCCGGCGGGCTTCTACGAAGGGCCGGTGGCCAACGCCATCGTGCGCACACTCCAGGAACTGGGCGGCGTCATGACGCATGACGACCTTAAAGCGCACACGTCCACCTGGGGCGAGTCGATCACCTCGACTTACGGCGGCATCACCATCCACGAGCACCCGCCGAACGGCCAGGGCCTGACGGCGCTCATCGCCATGAACATCGCCAGCGGCTTTGACCTGGCCGCCCTGCCCTGGGATTCGCCGGAGCGCCTGCACCTGATGGTCGAGTCGATGCGGCTGGCCTTCGCCGACGCGCGCCAGTACATCGCCGATCCGGCAGTCAGCCCGGTGCCTGTGGCCGGCCTGCTGGACCCGGATTACGCCGCGCGGCGCCGCGCCATGATTTCGCCGGAAAGCGCCATGAAACCGCCATCGTTCGGCGCGCCGGTCGGCTCATCTAACACGATTTACCTGTGCGTAATCGATGGCGAGGGCAACGGCTGCTCGTTCATCAACAGTCTGTATATGGGCTTCGGCAGCGCCATCGTCGCCGAGGGGACCGGCGTCATGCTGCAAAATCGCGGCGCAGGCTTCGACCTGATTCCCGGCCATCCCAACGCGCTGGCCGGTGGCAAGCGCCCCTACCATACGATCATCCCCGGCCTGGCGACAAAGGACGGCCAGTTGTGGTCAACGTTCGGCGTGATGGGCGGCGATATGCAGCCGCAGGGACATTTCCAGGTGATCAGTGCCATGCTGGACGACGGTCTGAATCCGCAGGAAGCGCTGGACCGTCCGCGCTGGATGCTGGCCGATGGCCGCCCGGACAGCCTGCTGCTGCTCGAAGAAGGCATCCCGGTCAGGACGATGGCCCGGCTGGCCGAGCTGGGCCATCGCATCCAGCCGGTCAGCGGTGCGGCGCGCGGCGTGTTCGGCAGCGGGCAGATCATCCGCCGCGACGCCGACACGGGCGTGCTCTATGGCGGCAGCGATCCGCGCAAGGATGGGCTGGTCGCCGCGTGGTAGAGTATCAGGCAAATTGCAGGGGCGCGAAGGCCGCTTCGACAGCGGCCAGCGTCTCGGCGGTGATGATGCCCTGGCGCACACCGGCGGCAACATCGCGGGGCAGATAGTCCAGATATTTGAGGAGCTGGCCGCGAAGTTCACGCACAGCGGCGACCGGCGGCAGCGCGGTCGTCGCCAGAGTCAGCCGCGCCTGCCTGACAGCCATCGCCGCGATTTCCGGCGGTGTAGGCGGGGGCAGCGGCTGGCCAGTGCGCACTTCGTGGACAATCTGGCGGAAAATCCAGGGGTTGCCCAGCGCCGCCCGCCCGACCATGACGCCGTCGCAGCCGGTCTCAGCCAGCATACGAGCGGCGTCGGCGGCGGTCCACACATCGCCGTTACCGATGACCGGCAGATCGGGCACGGCCTCTTTGACGCGGCGGATCATCGACCAGTCGGCGCGGCCTTCGTGGCCCTGGCGGGCATAACGCGCGTGGATGGCAATCGCCTGGACTCCGGCCCGCCGCGCCGCCACAGCGAACGGGACCGCCGTCGGTTGGCCCGGTTCCCAGCCGCTGCGAATCTTTACCGTGACCGGCACGGGCACCGCATCGACGACCGCCTGCACCACCGCCGTCGCCCTGTCCAGATCGCGCATGAGCGCGGCGCCAGCGCCGCCGCGCGCGATCTTGGGCACCCAGCAGCCCATATTGATATCGACGATGGCAGCGCCATGATCGACGACGACACGCGCCGCCTCGGCCATGTGGGCCGGGTCGCTGCCGAAAAGCTGCACCGCCAGCGGCTGCTCGTGCGGCTGCCAGTCGAACAGGCTCAGCGTGCGCTGCCGCGAGCTTTTGTGCTGCATCGCCTGGCTGCTGATGAGTTCGGTACAGACCAGCCCCACCCCGCCGATCTCGCGGCACAGCGCCCGAAAAGCATAACCGGTCTGACCAGCCATCGGGGCCAGGGTAAGCGGCGGGTCGATGACGATATCGCCGATGCGGAAGGGCGTCAGCGTATTAAGAGCAGGTGGCGCGACGGTCAAACCAGCGTCACCCCGGCGGGCCGCGCCAGATACTGGCCGTAGCCGTTCTCGCCCAGCCACTCGTCGCCGTCTACCAGTTTACGCCCACGCAGATAGACCTGCACCGGCTTACCCTCGACGCGCAGCCCCTCGTAAGCGTTGTAGTCAGTGAGCATGTGGTGCGTCTGCGCGCTGATGACATGCTGCGCGGCGGGGTCCCAAACCACGATATCCGCATCGGAGCCGACAGCCAGTGTGCCCTTACGTGGATACAGGCCGAAGATACGCGCCGGGTTGGTGCAGTGCGTCTCGACGAAGCGCGTCGGGGTAATCTCGCCGCCATTGACGCCCAACTGCCACGTCACCAGCATGCGATCCTCGATGCCGGGCAGGCCGTTAGGAATCTTCGAGAAGTCGTCGCGGCCCAGTTCCTTACCCGGACGGCGATAAGACGGGTCCTGACGCTCGTACTTCGCCCAGTGATGGTTATCGTGGGCGGCGGCCCAGGCTTCCCAGGGACCAACGCCCCCCTCAAACCAGAAGTCACAGTGATCGGTGCCTACCACCTGGAGCGTGCCATCGCGCAGGGCGCTCCACAGTGCCTGCTGGTCACGCTGCTCGCGCAGCGGCGGTGAAGCGACATACTTGGCCGCCTCAAAACCGGGCAGGCCCAGATGCTCGCTGGCCGTCAGCGCCAGATACTGCGGGCAGGTTTCGCCCATCACCGGGACGCCAGCGGCGCGCCCCTGACGGACAGCGGCGACCGCGCCCTCACAGGTCATATGCACCACATACAGCGGGCAGCCGGTGAGCCGGGACATCATTACGGCGCGGTTGGTGGCCTCGGCTTCGATCTCCGCCGGGCGCGATGATGGATGCCACAGCGGCTGAGTCAGGCCCGATGCCAGCAGTTCCTCGCGCAGAATGGCCTCGACATCGCCGTTCTCGGCGTGAACCATCACCAGCATGCCATGCTGGGCAGCCATGCGCATGATGCGAAACAGACCCGTATCGTCAATCTGAAACGAGTTCTTGTAGGCCATCAGCACTTTGATGGAATTTATGCCCATATCCAGCAGCGACGGGATATCGGCCAGCACATCGTCGCGCGGGTCGGTGATGGTCATGTGGAAGCCGTAGTCGATCTGCGCCGGGCGGGCTTTCTGCTGCCAGATGGCGAAACCCTCGGCCAGCGTGCCGCCGCGCGGTTGAATGGCGAAGTCGATGTGGGTCGTCGTGCCGCCGAAGGCCGCCGCCCGATGACCGCTGTCGAAGTCACTGTTGCTGCTGGTCTGTGCCAGCGGCAGATGCAGATGCGTATGGACATCGACACCGCCCGGCATCAGGTATTTACCGGTGCAGTCCACCACTTCGTGATCGCTGGCCGGTAAATCCAGTCCAATCTGGATGATCTGCTCGTCCTCGATCAGCAGATCGGCGGCATACATGTCGCCAGCCGTGACGATGACTCCGTGCTTAAAAAGTGTGCCCATATCCTGCTGCTCCTCAGTAGATGCGTCCGATGCTGTCGTCGTTGTCCTGCGCGTTGCGTTCCGCGTGGATCACAATCTGATTCAGGTAATAGTTGATCTGGTAAATGGCATTCGCGGCGCGATCCCGGCGGCGCTCGCGCAGGCGACTGTCGGTAATGGCGGACTGGAACAGGCTCAGGCTCTCGGCATAGAGCTGAAGCATGTTCTGGCCGATGGCGGTGTCCTGACCTTCGTCGTAATACTTAACCAGATCATACCATGCAAAGATGTAATCCCAGAACGTTTCGTCCTCAAGGTAGGCGTGGTACTTCTGGCTGAAATCGACCTCACGAAAACGCGCGATAATCTGATCCTCGATGCGGCGGCGCTGCACGCCAGGGTCAAAGTGGTTCCGATCCATTCTGCTCCCGTTTCATCGGCTAACAATACGTCATTTCCGCTGGCGATAATAACACAGTCATTGAGGCTGCGCACTATCTCACATCGCTGTTCTGCGGCGGTCAATCGTCCTGTGCGTCCCGCAGATCGTCCCAGCCATCGGCGACCATCCAGCCGCAGATGACCGGGCCGCCGTAGCGGTCGGGGATGGGCGGCACGTCATCGTCGGTGGGCAGGCCGTTGAAACCACGCAGGTAGCCTTCGCGCCCGTCGATCTGGCGCCGGGCTGCTGGCGACAGATCGGCGTCGCCAACGGCGATGGCATGGATGTGGATGGGCGAGTTGGGATAAAGCTCGCCAGTGTCGCGCAGCCAGGCGGCGAAGCCAGCGATGCGCAGCGCCTCGATCATGCGCTCGATCTCGTCGTGCAGGATGCTCCAGTCGCGGAAATCACGCACGGAGAGGTCTACCGCGCCGCCGCCGTCGTGGGTGCCGAAGCTGGCCGCCACGCCGCCGGGATTGTAGCTACCCTGGGTGATGGCCTGCCGCAGATCGACGATGCCACCCTGCTCGCGGTAAAGGCGCTGGGCCTGGTCCAGCATGGCCAGCGTGCGCCGGTTGAGCGTGGCCCAGCCAATCTGCACGCGGCTGTAGTCATCGGGTGGGCGCAGGCAGCCTTCCGGCTCGATGAAACCGTCATCCAGGCGCACATAAGCCCGCTGGATGCCGTCCGCGCCGGTGATGAGGACCGGCTCGCCGCGCGGTTCCAGCCAGTAGGTTTCGGTGTTCGGGTCGCCTTCGGCCACCCACCCCGCCGACTCCTCAATCTGCCACCAGATGAAACCATCACCGCAGCGCGGCCCATCGCTGACGGTGAAGGTAGTCCCCGGCGGCAGCACGTCCAGCCGGGCGCGCTGGGTGGTGGGTTCCGGGCGGATGTTCAACTGTACGCTGGCCAGCGAGCGGGCGCGCTCGCCGGCTTGCAGGCGCGGTGCCAGGTAGCCGTCGAAGTCGGGCGGACACGCGTCATCGGCGGGGACGTCCTGGGCGGCCACCGGCAGTGCCAGCAGCGGCAGAATCAGCAGCAGAATCAGCACTCGTCTCATCATATCTCCTCAGTTTGCCGGTCGTTCGCTCCCGTAGAACATAGCACACAGGGACGCCCGCCGCAGCCGACGTTTGCAGGGTGCTTAATATACCATTCATCTGCCCATGCTAAACTCTGAGCGTAATCCTGAGTATGCAAACAAACAGGAGACACGTTATGCCTGAAGAGAACAAAAGCCCCCTGGTTGTCATCGTCTCGAACCGGGGGCCGTTTTCGTTTGAAGCCCGGAAGAATGGTTCGTTCAGCTACCAGCGCGGCCAGGGGGGATTGGTCACGGCGCTGGCCGGGCTGATCCAGCATCATGAGGTGCTGTGGGTGGCCGTCGCACTGAGCAAAGGCGACGAGAAATGGGCAGCCGCCCACGACGGCAAAGCGCAGGAGATTGAGCGCACCCGGCTGCAACTGGTGCAGGTTCCGCGCAAAGCCTATAACCGCTACTACAACCAGATTTCCAACCCGCTGCTGTGGTTTATCCAGCATCAGTTGTGGGAAGTACCCATCAAGCCGGACATCGACAAAGCCACCTGGGACGCCTGGCGCAGCGGTTACCTCGAGGTCAACCGGCGCATGGCCGAGGTCGTCGCCGAGAGCGTCAAAGACGTGGAACCCGACCGTCCGGTGATTATCTTTCCGCAGGATTACCAGTTGTACATGGTGTCGCATTATCTGCGCGAGATGCTGGGCGAGCGCGTCCAGATTCAACCGTTTGTGCATATTCCCT
Organism: uncultured Anaerolineaceae bacterium; assembly: GCA_964639225.1. GTDB lineage: Bacteria > Chloroflexota > Anaerolineae > Aggregatilineales > Phototrophicaceae > CAZXCK01. The sequence goes on from CAZXCK010000004.1 coordinate 73,117, forward strand.
GGCCCGGCCCGGACGCCTGGCGGCTATTGCCAGGCGAGATGCGCAACACCATCCTCGAAAGCCTGCTGCGGTCTGATCGGGTCGGCTTCCAGACCAAACGCGACGCCTTCAACTTTGTCCAGACCTGCCGTTTCTACCTCCAGGACGCTCATTCCTACGGCAGCCGCGACTCGATTGAATACAAAGGGCGCAAGGTCTACGCTAACGCCTACCCCATCTCCATCGACGTCGATAAAGTGTCAATGCTGGCCGAGGAACCCCAGACGCACCTGCTCAAAGATCGGATGATGAGCATTGTAGGCGACAAAAAGATGATTCTGCGCGTGGACCGCATCGAGCCGAGCAAGAACATTCTGCGCGGTTTACAGGCGTTTCGTTCGCTGCTGGAAACGCATCCGCAGCACCGGAGCAAGGTACAGATGATGATGCTGCTGGTGCCGTCGCGCATGGAAGTCGATGAGTATCAGAGTTATCTGCAGGCGGTCATGGCCGAGGCCGGTATGATTAACGCCGAATTCAGCGACGCCTTCTGGGAACCGGTGCGCGTCATCATGGGCGACAATTACTCGCGGGCCATTGCCGCCTTCCAGATGTACGACGTGCTGCTGGTGAATCCGATTGCGGACGGTATGAATCTGGTGGCAAAAGAGGGCGCGCTCGTCAACCAGCGGGACGGCGTCCTGCTGCTGTCCGAACACGCCGGGGCTTTCTATGAATTAGGCGACCACGCCCTGACGGTCAATCCGTTCGACATTCACTCCACCGCCGAGGCCATGCACCACGCTCTCACCATGCCAGCAGACGAACGCGCACGCCGGGCGCGGGCGCTGCGCCGTCAGGTACACGGTGCCGGGGTCCGGGAATGGTTTAACACTCAGCTTGAGGACGCTTTACGCGCCCTGAGCAACCAGGACAAAAACTCCTCGACGCCCTCAACACCCTGAACAATCAGATCGGCGTTCTCGCGGACGGCGTCCGGCGTCTCCGGCGAATCCACGCCCAGACTGATGGCGTAGCATTCATTGTTTATGCGCAGCCGGCGCGCCGCCCGCATCGCGTCGACATCGGTGGTGTCGTCACCGATGAACACCAGGCCGTGCAGGTCGTACTCGCGGGCCAGGGTCTCCAGGGCGGTCCCCTTGTTCAGGCTGATGCCAGGCCGAACCTCAAAGACCATACGACCCTCGTGGAAACTCAGGTCGTGGTTGTAGCACAGGTTTTTGATCGTTGGGCGCAGCTTCTCGCCCATCGCCTGCGGATCCTCGGCCTGGCGGTAGTGGACCGACAGCGACACGTATTTATCTTCGATAATTACGCCGGGCAGGTGCATGTTCTGGAGTTTACCCATCACCTCGTCGATCTTCGGGCGAAAGCGGCGCACTTCGGGCAGGATATCGACTTCCCTGCCCTGCATACGCTCCATGCCATGATTGCCAATGTAGAGCACACCCGGCACATCGACCATCTTATATGCGTCGGCGGCGGCACGACCAGAAACAGCGGCCACAACGTCCAGATGCCGGAGCAGTTTACCGAGTAGATGCTTGTTCCTCTCGGTGACGCGAGCATCGGCGGGCGTATCGGCGATGTGACTCAACGTGCCATCAATGTCAACAATCAAACCCAGGCGCGGCTTTTGAATCAGTGCGTACAAATCAGTTGAAACAGCGGTTGTCCAGTTATTCATCACCTCACCCCCATTAACTCACCATCAACACATATCTGCTTACCCTTATTTTAACTTATTCTGAGCTAAAATATATCTATTGAACAGACCAATCAGGGTAAATTCGTGAGAGTTGAAACCTATTATGTCAGCGCGCAGCTCGTCCACGAGCTACAGGCCAGCGATACGGTGCGACGTATCATCGCTGACGGCGGTGACATCATCCACCTGGAGTTGTTCGACGGGCAGCCGCTGATGATCTACCTGATCGAGAGCCATATACCGCTCTACGAAATCAGAAATATCCTCACCGCCAACGGCGACAACGGCAACCATTCGCTGTTCATCCTGTGGAGCGATCTACTGCTGCCGGGGCATGGGCGGCTTTACCAGCCGGAAGACTGGCATCTGGGGCTAATGGCACTCTACGGCGACCGCGTCTACGGCTACGAGATTTACCAGCAGCATGTGTATATCTACCCGGTACACTTCGAGCGTCTGCCGGGCACCACACAGTGCCGCATCCATCATGGCGAGCCGATCGACGTAGCCGCGCTGCGCTGCCAGCGGATCGTAACCGATGTGCCCGGTTTACAGGGTGAGTGGTTTGTGGCGGATTTCAACGGCGCGCCGCATGAAGCGCACCGCCAGCGTGCGGAGAACGCTGGCCAGCCTTACGCCAGCGCCCTGGCCGAATATTACGCCCTGCTGCAAATCGAGCCGAGCACGGAGCGCGACACGGTCAAACGGGCTTACCGCCGGTTGGCGCGTCGTTACCATCCCGACGTCAACGATGGCGACGCCAGCGCCACTCGGCGCATGCAGCAGATCAATCACGCCTACCGTGTCATCATGCGCGCACTCGATGAAACATAAGCCTCAGCAAGCCCGGCGCGCTTTGCTTATTGACGCTCCTGCTGTGGATCGTTGCCAATCTCGCGGATGAAGCTCTCGGTCAGTTCACCGTCTTCTGTGAGTCGGATCGAGTCGCTGCGTTTGGCTTTCTGCTCGTCGTCATCGTAGAACAGGTCGGCGTCGTTTTTGCGCTTGGCACTGGACGGTCCCAGCCCGGCCAGATCGCGCTCGCGTTCGATTTCACGCTGGATGGCGCGATCTTTAGCGTGGCTGCCCATCACCATATTCACCAGCAGCACGATGGCGTGAATCAGCACGGTGACAGCCATAATCATCCCGAAGATCATGGGGATGGTCGAGTCGGTGACGATGGTCCAGGGGTCGCCAGCGCGGAGCGAAGCCTCGTACAGCACATCGGAGATCGGGCCCCAGGCGATGAACACCGCCGCTGTGACCATCACCGCCGAGATGGCATGCGAGAAGAATTCAGCGCGCTGGTTATAGCGATTGTCAACCTGCTTACGGATTTTCTTGTAGGCACGGTGGTCGATGGTCTGCGGCCAGTCCAGACCATGACGCGCTTCCAGCGCCAGCTTCAGGTCGCGGCGGCGACTCACCAATCGCTGGCCCGAATTGTAGAACACCTTGATACCGTGCGAAATCAGCCCGGTGCCCCACATCAACGCCACCACCAGCGCATAGTTGAGCGTCGCCAGCGGACCCAGATAATCCAGGCCGACAGCCTGCACCAGTTCCGAGGCCGGGTCGTTGAGGGCTGTGGCCAGCCCCGACTGGACCTGCCCCTGCGTGGCGAACAGCGCGGCGACAACCACCGTGTAAATGATGCCATGAAAAAGCAGCCCGCGCTGTTCTTCGATACGCTGCTGGGCGCGGCGGCGAATCGACTCGTCGCCGAGTCCCCAATCCTGGTCGATCACACGGATGGCTTTAACACGACGCTGGTACTCGCGGGCCTGCGGGTCTTTGGACTCGGAGATTGCACCCTGGACCTCGCTGGCTACACCACGCACACCCTCGGCGATGTCCTGAACGATGTCGCGCTGCTGAATTTCAGTGCGCACATCTTCCACCACCGATTTCACCCGCCCACTCACCTGCCGCAGCAGTTCGTCCCACGAGGCGGGCTGGGCGGCCTCTCCGGTTGGTGATGGGATGCTGACGTATTTGCCGCCGCCGGGCGTATGTTCGCTGATTTGCGGCGCGCGGGCAACAGCCACGCTCAACCGGTTGTCGTCCAGTTGGGTGAGGCCGGTGGCCTGCACCGCTTCTTCAAAGGCCTGCATCAGCGCGGCGGCGGTGGGAAAGCGTTCGGCGGGGACTTTGGCCAGCGCACGGGTGAACACGGAGTCAATCTGCGGCGGCAGTTCCGGGTTCAGTTCCGATGGCAGCGGCGGCGCGGCGTTGAGGTGCTTGTGGATGATGGCGAAAGCCGAATCACCGGTGAAAGGCACGCGCCCGGTCACCTGCTCGTAGAGCACGCAGGCCAGCGAATACAGGTCTGTACGACCGTCCAGGCCGGCCTGCCCCTGCGCCTGCTCTGGCGAGATGTAATGCGGCGTGCCCAACATCATATCGCTGCTCATCGTCGATTCCGCGCTGAGCGCCACACGGGCCAGGCCAAAATCGGTCAGGTAAGCGTTGCCGCTGCTGTCGATGATGATGTTGGACGGCTTAACATCGCGGTGCAGGATGCCTTCTTCGTGGGCATAGGTCAGCGCCTCAGCCACACGGCCCATCATGCCGCGAATCTCATCCAGGGACAGCAGGCGTTCGGCCATCACCTCCTTGAGCGTGCGCCCGTCGATGAACTTCATCACCAGATAGGGACGCCCTTCATGGCTGTCATAATCGTATACAGGGACAATGGCACGGTGATCCAGCCGGGCCACGATGCGCGCCTCACGCTGAAAACGAGCGAGGAAAGCGGCATCCGCTGCGTAATTCTGGTGCATAAGCTTAATGGCGACGTAGCGATCCAGTTTGCGCTGGTAGGCTTTGTAGACGGTCGCCATGCCGCCAGCGCCTACCTGCTCGACGACCTCATACGGGCCGATTCGTTCCAGTCCGGTCATGGTATGCTGCTCCGTTCAACGACCAGAGCGACCCGCCTCAACGCCGATCACTACGCCGGTCGCCTTCGTCCAGTTCATCGATGAAGCTCTGGGTAAATTCGCCATCATCGCGCAGGCGAACTCGCGGCGGTTCGCGGTCCTCGTTTTTGCGTTTATCAAAATCATCTTCCAGGTCGTTATAGTAACGCTGGCGCTCGCGCTCGATCTCGCGGGCGATGACCGCTTCCTGGCGGGTCGCCCCCGGCCCGTACTTGTGATAATAATCCCAGGCCTGGGCGAACAGCCCGATCCCCCAGAAAAACGCCACCCAGGGGTTCCAGCCCAGAATAAAAGCGTTGACGAAAAAGTAGATCGCCGCGTGAATCACCAACCCCTGGAGTTCTTCCTGGCGCTTCTTGATGCGTTTTTCAACGCGCTGGCGCAGCTTCCGCTCTTCCTGGTCGGCTGTGTTGATATGTACTTCGCGGTTCTTGCGTTTGCGGCCCTTCTCATGCGCCGACTTACTCGCTTCTTTGAGGGTTTCGGGGTCGAAATCCTGGAAGGCCTCGCGGATCTGGCCGCCGATCTCCTGTCCCAGCGCGGCCATCTCGCGACCCAGTTCGGCCAGACCATAAGGATCGCTGTCTTTTTTGCTGACGGGGCGGCGCTCCTGCGGCGTGCGGTCGCCTTTGGGGTCAATCTGGCGCGGCGGCGCGGCGATCTGCCGGCCACTGACGGCCTCGCGGTACGCTTCAGCCAGTTCGATGGGCGTGCTATAGCGTTCCTCACGTTTTTTGGCGAGTGCCTTGAGCAGCACTGCCTCGACAGCGGGCGTGACATCCGGGTTAAATTCGCGCGGGGGTGGTGGCGACGCCGTCAGGTGACTGTGGATGATGCCGTAAGACGTATCGCCGACGAACGGCACGCGCCCGGTCACCAGTTCGTAGAGTACGATGCCCAGCGAGTAAACATCGGTGCGAGCGTCCAGGTCGGTCTCGCCGCGCGCCTGCTCCGGCGAAATGTAATGCGGTGTACCCAGCATCACGTCGGCGCTCATGGTCGATTCGCCGCTGTGAACGGCGCGGGCCAGACCAAAATCGGTCAGGTAGGGTTCGCCGCGCATATCCAGCAGAATGTTCGACGGTTTAATATCGCGGTGGAGTACGCCCTGCTCATGAGCGTATTGCAACGCTTCCCCTACCCGGCTGATGATCTTCAGCACGTCGTCCGGGTAAAGCGGACCGTCGTTGAGTACTCGCTTGAGGGTAACTCCCTCGATAAACTTCATGACCAGATACGGCTGGCCGTTGTGATCGTCGTAATCGTAGATGGGGACAATGTGCGCATGGTCCAGCCGGGCCACAATGCGCGCCTCGCGCTCAAAGCGTGACAGAAAGTTGGCTTCCTGTGCATAATTGCGGTGCATCAGCTTGATGGCGACGAAGCGATCCAGTTTGGGCTGGTAGGCTTTGTAGACGGTCGCCATGCCACCCGCCCCGATCTGCTCGGCGATCTCATATTGCCCGATGGTTTCAACAGTCACAATAATCGTCCCTTATAAAGTGCGTCATCATACCCGGTCAGTGCCGGTCATCTCGTTTAGACCTATCGTTCAGGTCTTCGATAAAGCTCTCGGTCAGTTCGCCATCACCGGTCAGGCGCACGCTGTGGCCGATGACATCCTCATTTTTCAGCTTCTGCTCGCCGTACAACCGTTCGCGCTCGCGCGCACGTTCCCGCGCAATTTCCCGCTGGATCAACTCCTCGCGGCGTCTGGCTCCGTCACCGTGTTTGTTGTAATAGTCCATGCTGGCGGCCACAATGGCAATGCCGATGCCGAATGACGGGAAAATCGGCCAGGGGAACGTGCCCGGCGTCAGCAACCAGATCGTCCACAGCATGACTAAAACCAGCGACAGCACAACCATCGCTGTGCGGTATTCGTTGCGCGCTTCGATGCGCTTCTCCACCCGGCGGCGAATCTGCTCGTCGGGCGGGAGCTGCGCTTCCATCTCGCGGATTTCGGCCTGGGTGAAGAAACCCTGTGTGCCATCGGGTGTGGTGGTCCATTCGGTGCCGGGCCGCCACATCCAGCGCGTCTGGCTGTTGGCGGCGCGCCACTCGCCAACGGCGCGCCGCACCTCCTGGCGCGCGTTTTCGACCTCGCGCTCGATTTCATACTGGATGCTAGTCGCGGCGCTCTCGATGTGCGGCACAACAGGCGCGGACACTGGCTCTGGCGACTGTACTCGTTCCGGCATGTGCGCCAGGACAGCCGGGCTGGTCATCTGCTGGCCGCTGGCCTGCGCGTAAGCCTCAATCATCGCACTGGCAGACTGGTAGCGATCGGCAGGGTCTTTAGCCAGCGCCTTGAACAGCACCGCCTCGACGTCCGGCGAAATACCCGGGTTGAACGTGCGCGGCGACGGCGGCAGCGTGTAGATGTGGTCATGCACCACACTGAACGACGACTCGCCGCTGAAAGGCACGCGCCCGGTGAGCATCTCGTACAACACCACGCCCAGCGCGTAGACATCGGTACGGGCATCCAGGTTCGTATTGCCGACCGCCTGCTCCGGCGCGATATAATGCGGCGTACCCAGCATCGTCTCCATGCTGATGGTCGATTCGCCGGGGCGGATCATGCGCGCCAGGCCGAAGTCGGTCAGGTAAGGGGTGCCGCGCTGGTCGATCAGAATGTTGGACGGTTTGATATCGCGGTGGAGTACGCCCTGCTGGTGCGCGTAATCCAGCGCATCGGCGATGGGCTGCATCACAGCCAGCACATTAGAATCGGACAGGCGTTCACCCTGAAGAATATCGCGCAGGGTGACGCCATTAACGAACTTCAGCACCAGGAAATAATGCTCTTCCAGGTGGTCATAATCATAGACCGGGATAATGTGCGGGTGGTCCAGCCGGGCCACGATGCGGGCTTCGCGCTCGAAGCGCGCCAGAAAGTTGGGTTCCGCCGAAAATGCCGGATGCAGCACCTTAACCGCGACGTCGCGCTCCAGGCGAGACTGACGCGCCCGGTAGACGGTCGCCATACCACCGACGCCGGTACGTTCCTCGATGCGATACGGGCCGATCTCGCCTCCAGTTTGCAACGCCATGACGCTTCTGGTTGCTCCATTCATACCCACATACGGAGGGGGTAGTCGTAACGTCGATGAGATCGCAGCGGAATGTGACAGGCAGGTAACAGATTGGCCCAGGCACAGCGCGCTTGGCGACTGTCTCAGCCGCCGCGCTCATCATGAATCCCGTTCTTATTGTACGGGGTAAGTACGGATCATGACAAGTCAGATACGGCAAGCGGG
>CAZXCK010000005.1:0-74834 GCA_964639225.1 uncultured Anaerolineaceae bacterium
ACAAAGCCGAGGTTCACCGAGTCCTTGAATGGGGCGATATAGACCATACCGCCTTTCATGGTGCCAGCACCGGTGCTGTAGCTGATGTTTTTGTGGCCAGTTACGATCTCGTTGGCGTGTGGTATCTCCTCAACGACCAGTTCCCGCAGACGCCGAGCGATGTTCTGTACGCCGCTGTCATAGTTGGCAAGCAGGTTGTCGATGTCGCTCAAATGGATTTTCCTTGCTGGAACAGGTTTTGTATTATCGGTATATAAATTGTACAGACATAACAACTATCACGCAAGGATTTGATGCGCTGTGGTCGTCTTGTTTGGCGTACAATAAAGATAAGCCACAGTGGACTGCATGCTGGCAAAGGGGGTAATCATGCAGATCAGACGCTTTGCGAATCTGGACGAATTTGAGGCGGTGGCGCTGCCGTTCCTGGCGCGGCGGGAAGCCGAACACAATCTGCTGCTGGGTCTGATGTCCAGCCTGCACGCGGGTGAATATGACGTTGAGCCGTATCTGGCGTGTGTGTTGGCCGCCGGGGAACCGGCACTGGTGGCGCTGCGCACGCCACCGCATAACGTCATCCTGTCTCATGTGGAGACGGAAGCGGACGATGCCGAGCACGCCCTGGCTCTGCTGGCCGAAGACGTGAAAGACCAGTACGCCGGGGCGGTCCCTGGTGTGATCGCCAGCAAGCCGTACAGCGCGGACTTCGCGCGGGTGTGGCAGCAGGTCACCGGACAGGCGCACACGCTGAACCGCGCCGAGCGCATTTACCAGCTCGACAAAGTGACGCCGCCGCAGGGTATTCCGGGGCACATGCGCCGGGTCAGGGCGGCGGACCGGGGGCTATGCCTGCAATGGACGGCGGCGTTTCTGGAAGAGGCGCTGGATGAAACCGACCCGGAACAGGCTCAGAAAACCTGTGGCCGCTTTATGGACAGTCCGCCGGATGTGCGTGGATTGTATCTGTGGGAAGTGGACGGCGCGCCGGTGTCGATGACAGGCTACATGCGCCCAACGCCGAACGGGATTTGTATCGGCGCGGTGTACACGCCGCCAGAATACCGGCGACGTGGTTATGCGGGCGCGCTGGTGGCTGCTGTGAGTCAGATGATGCTGGATGCCGGCAAACGTTTCTGTTTCCTGTATACCGATCTGTCGAATCCAACTTCCAATCGTATCTATCAGGCGATTGGCTACCGTCCGGTGTGCGATGTGGACGAGATTCGCTTTGTGTCGTGAAGGTCCGTCGTCGTTTACGACTCCGGTGGATAAAACGAGCCGTGAAAGCCGAACATGACGGCCTGAGGAATCTGGGCGCGTCCGATTTCGTGCAGCGTGGCGGCGTCTAACACCAGCAGGAAAGAACGCCGGGCGTCGCCGTCCAGGACGATGGACAGCAGCACCCCGTCGTCCTCGGCCTGACGGTCCGGCGCGGGGACAAACACTGGCTCGCCAGGGTAGCAGTTGGCGGTGTGCCAGGTCTGCGTGTTGCCAGTCTGCGCGTCGATCTTGACGATCTGGTTGTAGAACTCGTCGCGGCGCTGCGGATTGATGCCGATGCCGTAGACGTAGTGATAGTCGGCGCGTGTATTGTAGTTAGCGTAATCGAATGTCGGCAGTTCGATGCAGGCGTCCGAGATCGTCTCGTGCTGCACCCGCTTGCTCTTGCTGTTCAGCGGTACACGGTAACGGCGCAGCTTGCCAAACGGAATCGAGACGGACGGTTGTTCCAGGCGGTGCAGGTAGTAATGGGTGATGATCTCGGCGTCGGGGTAGGCGACGATATCCAGCACGATTTCGCCGTCACGCTCGAATGCGTTGACGTGATGGAAAGCGAAGAACGGGTCGCACTCGTAGCGCCCAACCAGCTCGCCGGTGTGGCGGTTGAGTACATAAAAGGGTGTACCCCGGCGCGGGTCCCAGTAGAAATTCTCGATAAACGGCTTGAGCCAGAATAAGAGACTCAGCGGATTGACGACGAACGGAAACGCCGTGATGATGGCGTAATTTTCGGTCATGCCGAAGCTGTGCATATAGGATGGTCGCATCGTCGAGACCTGGCCGACCAGTTCCGCCTGGAGTGTATCGGCGGCGGGGACACGATACAGCCGGTTATGGCAGATCGGCCCATAGCGCGTGACGACGTTGTACATGTTGTCGCCGTCGATGTGCGGGTGGGCAGTGGTCATCTGGCCGACGGCTTCGGATTCGTACTGAAACACACCGGCAGAAGCCAGCGTGTCGGGGTCAAACTCGACCTGGATGGGTGTCTCGGCCAGGGCCAGCATTCTGTCAGCAAAGCGGGTGATACTGACTTTGGCGTTATCAGTGGGTTGATGGGTAAACACGGCCATCGCCCGCTGAAACAGCGACCGGCAGGGATCGGTGGCGAACTCTGGATAGGCGATGCGGCCCGTCTGTTCGGCATCTTTGAGTGCGCGGGTCTGCATGAACTTGCTGGCGTAAGACACGCGCCCGTTCTCGAACGAGAATTTGTGCAGCATCGCCATGCCGTCGAACCAGTGGCGGTAACGCTGCTGGCCGCCGTGCAGCGAGCCGGGTCCATTGCGCAGCAGGGTGCCGGTGAGCCAGGCGGGGATAGTCCCCTCGACCGGTAGATTATCGGCGGTTAACTCACCGCTGTCGAGCAGGCCATAATGGAATCCTCTGGTCTCAGACATTGTTCGCGCTCGTGATGGGTTGTGGGCGTGCAGTTGAGGTCGCAGGACCGTAACGTTCGACGATCATGTTGGCGGCGATCTTGCCGCTGGCCATCACCGCTGGGACACCCGCGCCAGGGTGGGTGCTGGCACCGCAGAAATACAGATTATCGAACTGGTCGGAACGGGAATGCGGTCGCAGCCAGGCTGACTGCATCAGCGTGGGCTTGGAAGCGAAAGCGGCCCCCTTATAGCTGTTGAGCGTGTTCTGGAAGTGCAGCGGGTCGATGTGATGCAGGGCGACGATGTTCTCGCGCAGGTCCGGCAGGTAATTGGTTTCCAGATAGCCGAGCACCTGGTCGCGGAACGTTGGCGCGAAGGTGGTCCAGTCGATGTCTGCGTCCAGGTTGGGGACCAGCGCCAGCACATAGAAGGACTCGCAGCCATCCGGGGCGATGGTCGGGTCGGTCTTGGATGGCATATGCAGATACAGCGATAGCTCGTCTGGTAGTTTGCGCTGGTTGAATATGGCACGGAGTTGGCGCTTGTAGTCGTCGCCGATCATGATGTTGTGATGGGCCAGTTTGCTGTCCAGGTAGCGGCGTTTGGTGCCGAAGTAGATGACGAATAGTGAATTACTGTAGTTCATGGTTTTGAGGCGCGTGCTGATGACCGGGCTGCGCTGCGCCTGCGGGATCAGATTCTGGTAGGTGTGGGCGACGTCGCCATTGCAGACGACGATATCGGCGGTGTGGGTGGAACCATCGGCCAGTCGGATGCCGGTCGCGCGGTCATTCTCTATGGTGATCTCGCTGACCTCGGCGCTGAGGTGAATATCGACGCCCAGTTCTTCAAGCAGACGCCCGAAGGCATCGACAATAGCGCCGGTCCCGCCGATAGCGTAATGTACGCCCCATTCGCGCTCGAACTGGATAATCAGCCCGTAGATCGAAGGCGTGTCCATCGGGCTGCCGCCCACCAGCAGCGGATGAAACGAGAACACCCGGCGCAGGAACTCGCTTTTGATGAAGCGCCCGGTGTAGCCGTACATGCTCTGGAACAGACCCATGCGGATGACATCCGGCATGATTTTGAGCATGTCAGTGAGGTGTTGGTAGGGCTGGTCCGTCGATGGGTGGAATTTCTCGAAGATGCGCACGGTGTGTTCGACGAAGCGCCGGTAGCCGTCTTTGTCGTCGGGGTTCCAGCGGTCGATCTCGGTCATCACGTCGTCGATCTGGCGATAGTAATCGAAGTGTTGGCCGCGATGGTCGAAGATGCGATAGAAGGGGTCCAGCGGCACCAGCTCGAAGTAGTCGCGGCGGTCGCGCCCGGCCAGCGACCAGATTTCGTCGAACATATAGGGCGCGGTGATAACGGTGGGGCCGCTGTCGAATTTGAAGCCGTTGATTTCCATCTGGTAGCCCCGACCGCCGAGTTTGTCGCGCTTGTCGAAGAGCTGCACAGCGTATCCCTGGGCAGCGAGGCGCGCCGCTGCCGACAAGCCGCCAAAACCGCCCCCGATAACAATTACTTTCTGACGACCTGCCATGAGTTTTGGTCTCCATGATGCTGATGGGTGGTGAAAATGTAGCTGGCCGGAGTGTCTGACGCGATGGTTCGGAGACCAGATACACGCCAGTTGATCCGCTGCGGTAGAGACTGAAGACGGGGAGTGGTGCCGGTGTTCATTTGAAGGTTTCCTCGTGCCCTGTGATTGACCGGCAAGCTGCGATGACCTGCCAGTTGAGGAGCAAGGCGTATATTGTCAGGGTGAGGTGGTAATTCAGTGAGCGTGCCTTTAAGGATTGATGAATAAGGCTCTTACAACACGCCGCACTGCTCGCCAATAAGCAGTGCGGCGTGTGCATAGTGGAGTTTTTAGCGCAGGAAGGCTTCGTGCAGGCCGCCGTCCACGCTGAAAATCTGGCCGGTGGTTTTGCTGAAGGCGTGCGTACACAGCAGGTAAGCGACCTCGGCCTGATCTTCGGGTGTGATGGGCTGGCGGGTCAGCGTACGCTGGGCGTAGAAGTTCGCCAGCCGGTACCGCAGGCTTTCAGTGTCTTCGTCTTCGCTGTGGGGAATCTCGTATTTGACCAGCGAACTGATGACGCGGTCGCGCGGGAACATGCTGCTGCCGGCGACGACGGTGGCCGGGGCCAGTCCATTGACGCGCACCAGCGGGGCCAGTTCGATGGCCAGTTCGCGTACCAGATGATTGGCGGCGGCTTTGCTGGTGTCGTAGGCCAGTGAACCTTTCTTGGCGACGGCGGCGTTGACGCTGGTGGTGAGCACCAGTGACCCGGAGAGTCCCTGGGTTTCCCAGATTGGGCGCGCTTCGTCGGCGACGATGTAGCCGCCCAGCACGTTAACGTCGAAGGTAAAGCGCCATTTGTCGTCGGGGATGTGGCCGGACTTATCTGGCGGGACGAAAACGCCAGCGGTGACGATGATATTGTCGATGCCGCCATAGGCCATGATGATCTCGGCCAGCAGTTGACGCACGCTGTCGCGGTCCGTGATGTTCACGCTGAGACCGATGGCTGGCCCGCAGCCGGAGATGCCGGTCCCGGCGACGCCGATGCCCACCCCGTAGACCTTCGTTAGCTGGTCGGCGGTGGCCTCGGCGGCTGCTGCGTCGAGGTCGGCGCAGACGACGTGAGCACCCTCTTTCGCCACGCGGTGGGCCGTCACCGCGCCGATGCCGCTGCCCGCGCCAATGACCACAACGACGTTACGAGCCAGCGACTTTTCGGGTGGCATGCGTTTGAGCTTGGCCTCTTCGAGCAGCCAGTATTCGATGTCGAAAGCTTCCTGGCGGGGTAGGGCCACATACTGGCTGACGGACTCGGCACCCTTCATAACGGCGACGGCGTTGTTGTAGAACTCGGCTGTGACGCGCGACTCGCTCTTGTTTTTACCCCAGGCGATCATGCCGATGCCGGGGATGAGGATGACGGTGGGGTTGGGGTCGCGCATGGCGGGACTGTCGGGATGTTTGCAGTCTTCATAGTAATCGGCGTAATCGGCGCGATACTGCTCCAGGCCGCTTCTGAGCTTCGCCAGCAGGGCGGAGACACCCTCGCTTTGCGGATTCCAATCGACGTAAAGCGGCTTGATCTTGGTGCGCAGGAAGTGGTCTGGGCAGGACGTTCCTAGCTCGGCCAAACGGGGCGCGTCGTGGCTGTTGACAAACTGCTGGATGGTGGCGTCGGTCTGGATGGTGGCGATGAAACGGTTCTGCTGTGAGACCATACCGCGCAGGGCTGGCAGGACTTCCAGCAGGACAGCCCGGCGGCTGGCATCATCCAGTGGGGCGAACTTCGCGCCGCCGAATGTCTGCTCGCCTTTGTCGCGGGCCTCGATGAAGCGGGCGGCCTTCTCGATGAGCGTCAGCGACAGCTCGTAGCAGGTTTTGTCGTCGTCGGCCCAGTTGATGAGGCCGTGTCCACCCAGGATGACGCCCTGAATCCCTGGATTAGCTGCGACGGCCTGCTGGAGCGCCAGCCCCAGTTCAAAGCCGGGCCGCTGCCAGTCCAGCCAGACGACATCATCGCCATAAATCTCGTGGGTGAGGGCCGGGCCGTCATCACAGGCAGCGATGGCGATGACGGCGTTGGGGTGGGTGTGATCGACGTGACGGAAAGGTACGAAGGCGTGCAGCGGCGTGTCGATGGAGCTGGCGCGCGGGTTGAGGTTGTAGACGCAGTGCAGGTACATGCCCACCATCTGATCTTCGATGGGGGTTTTGACGCCGCGTACGTCGGCAGCGTTGTAGATGCTTTGCAGCGCGATGAGCTTATCCATGTAGAGCGATGCGAAGTTCTCGCGTTTGGACGTGCGCAGGTCGCCGCCGGAACCCTTGACCCACATGACATCGACCTGTTCGCCGGTTAGAGGATCGGTCATTAAGATTTTGGATGATGTGTTGCCACCGCCGGTGTTGGTGATGCGCTGGTCGTCGCCCAGGATGTTGGAGCGATAGACCAGCCGTTCGACCGGGTCGAGGCTGGCAGCGCGGGCATCGTCCCAGGCGTAGGTCACATGGCGGTATTGTGAAGGTGCGTAGCGTTCCATATCGTTTTCCTTTGTGATTGTGAGTGAGTCAGATTCGATGCGCCAGGACGGTCTTTTCGTAGTCCCGGATGGCGTCCATGAAGGCCATGCCCACCGGTACACCCTGGCGCAGGCAGTAGGCATCCCACACCGCGCCGAAGGGCAGCCCTTTGAGTTCTTCGAGCAGAGCCAGCCGCGCGGTGAAGTCGCCGTCCTGCTCGTACTGGCGCAGCAGGTCACGCGGTTCGAGCAGGGCCAGCAGCAGTCCGCGCAGGGCGTTGCGCGTGCCGATGGCCCAGGCCGCGACCCGGTTGATGCTGGCGTCGAAGAAGTCCAGGCCGATGTGGGTGCGCTCTAAAAAGTCACCACGCACAAGTTCCTGCATGATGGCCTGCAGGTCGTCGCTCAGTGTGACGACGTGATCGCTGTCCCAGCGGACGCCCCGGCTGACGTGCAGCAGCAGTTCCGGCACGTACAGCATCACCGAGGAAATCTTGTCGGCGATGGTCTCGGTAGGGTGAAAGTGGCCGGCATCCAGGCACAGCAGTTTTTGCCGGGTGACAGCATAGCCCATGTAGAACTCGTGCGAGCCGACGACGTAGCTCTCCGAGCCGATGCCGAATAACTTGGCTTCGACGGCGTCCAGGTTGTGGGCGGGGTCCAGGGGCTGGGTGAAAATGGCGTCCAGCGAGTCGCGCAGGCGCTGGCGGGGGGCGAGACGGTCAACGGGGGTGTCTTTGTAACCGTCGGGAATCCAGATGTTGGTGACGGCGGGTGTGCCCAACTCGCGGCCAAAGTGGGCGCCGATCTCGCGCACGGCGATGCAGTGCTCGATCCAGAACTGGCGGATGCCGTCGTCGGCATGGGACAGGGTGAAGCCGTCGTCGGCCAGGGGATGCGAGAAGCAAGTCGGATTGAAGTCGATGCCGTGATTGTTGGCCCTGGCCCAATCCACCCAGCCGGCGAAGTGCTGCGGCTGGATCGCGTTGCGGGGCACACGCTGGTCGCTGTCGAGGTAGATGGCGTGCAGATTCAGGCGATGTGTGCCGGGGATGAGGTGGTAAGCCTGGTCGAGGTCGGCGCGCAGTTCGGCGACGGTACGCGCTTTGCCGGGGTAGCTGCCGGTGGCCATGATACCGCCGCTGAGTCCGCGCTCCGGGTCTTCGAAGCCGGTGACATCGTCACCCTGCCAGCAGTGCAGGCTGATAGCGATCTGGCTGAGGCGCTGCAGGGCGGCTTCGACATCGACGCCGAGGGCGGCGTAACGCTCGCGGGCGATGGTGAAGCTCTGCTCAATGAGGTGATCTGGTACGTTAAAACGGGGTGATGTCATAGAATGTCCCATTATGGAAATTGCGTATAGTCATAATAAGCGATTGTTGTTTGCTGGCCTGAGTCCGGACATCGGCTCTGCTCATAAAATTACTGGCTCTGGTTGAATTATGCAAATCGCCGCTGGTACATGAAATGACAAACCCGGGGGGGTAGTCGTGCTGGTGGGCGAGTTACTATATAATGTGCGCGCCGATAACCGATGGATTGGAAGGATTGTTAGCCGATGATGCAGGATACCGTGAACAAGTATCCATTCTGGCAGGCCGATTGGCGCGGGCGTGTGCATGAACTATACGCGCGGGCGCGCGTTGAGGACCCGGTGTTTCGGGCGATTGGGCCAGTTTCTGGCAATCCATTCTGGTTCCTGACGCGCTATGACGACTGTGTAAAGGCGCTTAAACATCCGCGTATCGGGAAGAATCTGCGTGCCAACCTGACGAAGGATGAAGCCGATCGCTATGTGGGCGAGGCCCAGTCCGATGATGATCCGTTTGAGGTGGTCAACTATCATCTGCTGAATATGGACCCGCCGGACCATACGCGGCTGCGGGCACTGGTGCATAAGGCCTTCACACCGCGTATGGTGGACAATCTGCGTCCGCGTATTCATCAGATTGCTGATGAATTGCTCGATGAGATGGCATCACATGATGAGCTTGACCTGTTGGCGCGTTATGCATTTCCGCTGCCGATTACGGTCATCGCCGAGATGCTGGGCGTGCCCGCCGCCGATCGCGACCGCTTCCGCGACTGGTCGAACACGATTTTGTTTTCTACAGACCCGGATGAGGCGGTCCCGCGTGTGATGGAGTTCGCCATGTACATGCAGGAAATGATCGACGCGCGGCAGGCCGAGCCGCGTGACGATCTGATCTCGGCGCTGGTGCAGGCCGAGGAAGCCGGCGACAAGCTCGACCGCATGGAACTGATGAGCATGATCTTTCTGCTGCTGGTGGCCGGGCACGAGACGACCGTCAACCTGATCGGTAACGGTATGCTGGCGCTGATCGAGCATCCGGCGGAGATGGCGCGGCTGAGGGCCGGGATTGACGACGACGAGCTGCTGCGTTCGGCGATTGAGGAGATGCTGCGCTATAACGGTCCGGTCGAAACGACAACGTTTCGGGTGGCGTTTGAGGACATCGACTTTGGCGACGCGGTGATTCCACGTGGCGAAGCGGTCATGGTGGCACTGCTGGCCGCCAACCGCGACCCGGCGGTATTCCCGGAGCCGAATCGCTTCGACATCACACGCCAGCCCAACCGGCACATCGCCTTTGGCAGCGGTATTCATTATTGTGTTGGCGCGCCACTGGCCCGGTTGGAAGGACAGATCGCCATTCGCTCGCTGGTCAAACGGTTTCCGCGCCTGACGTTGGCGGTGGACTTTGATGATCTGGTGTGGAGTGAGAATCTGCTGCTGCGCGGCATGAAGTCGATGCCGGTGCGGCTGCACGGCTAGACAGATGTGAGACGCGAATCAAAGGCCCCGGTTTCAGATTGTGATCGAAACCGGGGCTTTGTTTTGTCTGAGAGGAAAAGCGGGCTACTGGCTCATGCGCGGGTCGAGGGCATCGCGCAGGCCGTCACCCAGCAGGCTGAAGCCAAATACAACCATCATCGTCGCCAGACCGGGATACAGCACAATGTGCGGCGCAGAGAAGATGTAGTTGCGGCCTTTTTGCAGCATGTTGCCCCATTCGGGGACATCCGGCGGCGCGCCCAGCCCCAGGAAGCCGAGGGCGGCGGCGGCCTGAATGGCGACCGCCATCTGCAGGGTGGACTGGATGATGATGGGCGCGAACACGTTCGGCAGGATGTGGCGCAGCAGAATCGTGATGTGGCTGGCACCCAGGGCGCGGGCCGCTTCGATGAAGAGGTCCTCTTTGAGCGCCAGGGTAGAACTGCGCACCAGCCGCGTATAAACCGGTATGGATAGGACGCCGATGGCAATCATGGCGTTTTCCAGGCTGGGGCCGAGAAAGGCCACCATCAGAATCGCCAGCAGAATACTGGGAAAGGCCAGCATAATATCGATGAGTGCCATAATAATAAGGCTGGTGGTGCCGCCGAAGTAACCGGCGATCACACCCGCTGGCACACCGATAGAAATGCCGATGGCCACTGACATAATACCCAGCAGCAGCGAAATTCGTGCGCCATGCATCAGCCGTGATAGCATGTCGCGGCCAATTTCGTCGTTACCCAGTAAGTGCTCTGCGCTGGGACCCTGGCGGGCCTTCGTGAAGTCGGCCAGGTCATAGTTGTGCGGAGCGATCCAGTCTGCCGCCAGACCGACAAGAATGAACGAGAGCACAATGATCGCCCCGACGATCGCCAGCCGGTTATGCAGGATGCGGCGAACGGTGCGGGGCAACCGCCATGAAGTCTGCGAGTTATTGTTCAGTGACTTGGTCATTGTCGTCATGGCGGTTTCTACCTGTGCTGAATACGCGGGTCGAGATAGGCGTACAGGACATCGACGATGAGATTGGTCAGCACAAAGCCGACCGCTATCACCAGGACTGTACCCTGGATAATCGGATAATCGCGGAAGCCAATCGCATCCACCAGCAGCCGACCGATACCCGGCCAGGCGAATACCGTCTCGGTGAGGACGGCGCCACCCAGCAGCGTACCGAACTGAAGGCCAATGATGGTGACGATGGGCAGCATAGCATTACGCAGCGCATGGCGATAAATGACGATGCGCTCGCGCTGGCCTTTGGCGCGGGCGGTGCGGATGTAGTCTTCGCGGAGGACTTCCATCATGCACGAGCGCGTCATACGGCTTTGCAGGGCCATCGAGTTGGCGGCCAGGGCGATGACCGGCATCACCAGATGCTGCCAGGTTCCGCTACCGGTGGGTGGTAACAATGGCCCGGCCAAACCAAACCATTGGGGTATGAGGACGGAAAACAGGATCATCAGCATGAGGCCCAGCCAGAAGATCGGCATGGAGATTCCCAGCAGGGCAAAAACCATACTGCCGCCGTCGAACCAGGAATTGGGCCGGGTGGCGGCGAACACGCCGATGGGTATGCCGATTATTGATGAGACCAATAAGCTGACCGATGCCAGCGTCAGCGTTCTGGGCAGGCGCTGCTGAATTTCTTCAGTGACTGGCAGCCTGCTGCGGATGGACTGGCCCATGTCTCCCTGTACCATGCGGAACACATAGTTTGCGTATTGAACGGGAATAGGCTGATCCAGTCCAAGGTCTTCGCGTACCTGCTGGATGAGTTCCGGCGTCGCCAGCTCGCCAGCCAGAGCGATGGCCGGGTCGCCGGGGACGAGGCGCAGGCTGAGAAACACAAAGAATGTAACACCTAACAGGGTGGGGATAGCCAGCAACAGGCGGCGTATGATGAACTTAGTCATAGGAATTGCTGTCCAATGTGGATACAGTATGGAGCGGGACAATGATGCCCCGCTCCATTGATTGTGGTTAAGTCTTCAGGCGTGTCTGATGCCTACTCTTCGATGTCTGCGTAAGTGGCGATCAGGCTTTCGTCTGGATGGACGACGAAACCGGACACGTTGTTACGGATCGCGGTGACCTGGATTTCGCTGTACAGGAACAGCCAGGGCGCGTCTTCCCAGATGATGCTGATGGCGTCGGCGTAGGCGGCCTCGCGGGCTTCAGGATCCAGGGTTGAGCGAGCTTCGTCGAGCAGCGCGTCAACTTCAGGATTCTCATAGAAGGCGCCGTTGAACCCAGGTGGGTGCTCCGAGCTGTGGAACAGTGCGAACAGGCCGTAGTCGGCGTCCATGGTCACCGTGCCCCAGCCGAGCATAGCAAACTGGATGTCATTCTCAGGTTGTTCGCGGCGGACGTGCGGTACGTACTGCGGCCATTCCAGCGTGCGCAGCTCAACGTCCAGGCCGACTTCAGCCAACTGGGCGCGGACCGCGTCGGCCACGAGGGCATCCTGCGGGTAACGCTCGGTGGGATGGTAGAGAGTGACAGTGGTACCTTCTTCGATACCGGCTTCAGCCAGCAGCTCACGAGCACGCTCAACATCGCGGGCGTACGGTTCCTGAGGAGCGTAGCCAAAGACTGCCGGTGGGATGGGCGCGTCGCTGACGCGAGCGGCGCCATCAAACAGGCTTTCGGCGATGGCCTGCTTGTCCACAGCGTAGTTGACAGCCTGGCGGACGCGCACATCGTCAAAAGGCGGTTCGGTGACGTTGAAGAAGATGTAGATGGTGCGCAGGCCGGGGGTAACGACCACTTCTACGTTGGGGTTAGCCTCGAGGCGGGCGATGTCTGCCGGGGGCACGCGCACAGCGACGTCAACCGTACCGGCTTCGACTTCCACGATGCGAGCGCCAGCTTCCGGGATGACCTTGAAGATCACGCGGTCGATGGCGGGGGCTTCACCCCAGTAGTTGGGGTTGCGGTCTAGGATGACCTCTTCGGCCCGGTTCCACTCGGTCAGGACATAGGGGCCGGTGCCGATGGCGTTGGTCGCCATGAATTCCGCACCCTGTTCCAGTTCTGCCGGGGCTACCAT
Source organism: uncultured Anaerolineaceae bacterium (assembly GCA_964639225.1). Lineage (GTDB taxonomy): Bacteria > Chloroflexota > Anaerolineae > Aggregatilineales > Phototrophicaceae > CAZXCK01. The sequence goes on from CAZXCK010000005.1 coordinate 12,569, forward strand.
TGCCAGCGCGCCATGCGACAGATGCGCGGGCAGCGGGGCGAAGGGAATGCTGGTGGTGATCTCGATGGTGTACTCATCGACGACTTCGACAGTCGCCGGTTCGCCACCCACAACCACCAGGAAGCGGAAGACCGCACCGTTTTCGGCGTCCAGGACGTAGTCCAGGTTGGCTTTGGCGACTTCAGCGTTGAACGGCGAGCCGTCGCTGAAGGTGACGCCCTGGCGCAGCTCGATGGTATAGCTGGTGTCACCGCTGGCGGTGATGCTCTCAGCCAGAAGCGGCTCGAGAACACCCTCTTCAGTCATTTCGAAAAGCGGCTCGTAGATATGTTCCAGTACTGAGAACGACGGCGAAGAAGTGACCGTATGGATATCAGTATTTTCAATATCCGTGCCAGAGGCGATGGTCAGCGTCTTCATGTCCTGGGCTTCTGCGGAGGGCTGCCAGGCTACGAAGAACACGCTGGCCACCAACATGACTGCTAAGAACAATGGTATCCTGCGTTTCACCCTTCTCTATCTCCTTTGCTTGTGATGCTTATTAAATCCCAACAACATACAGTACATATTTCAGAGATCATGAAGCTGATCTCGTTGTAGAGTGGGTAGCGGGTATTTTACATAAAATAGTGAAACACTACAACAAATTCGAAAAAACGAGCAATTTATACAGGAATCTTTGTGATCTATTGCACAATCTGCTGTGTAATCCGCATAATTGGTTCCTTGCTATTTCCGGCAACCTTTGAGACACTTCGTGGTATGACTGTTCAACCCCATACACTACAACAAAGCAAGCTGGTGCAACGTTCGCCCATCTTCTATGGATGGGTGATCTGGTTCGTGGCGACGATTGGCGTTTCGGCGACGGCGCCCGGACAGAGTTTTTCGGTATCGTTATTCATCGATCACTATATCGCCGATTTTGGGCTGGATCGCACCAGTGTTTCGGCCTTATATGGGCTGGGCACGTTTCTGGCGGCGCTGAGCCTGACCTGGGTCGGCAGGCGCATTGACCGGCACGGCAACCGGCTGATGAGTGTTTTCATCGCGCTGGCGTTTGGCCTGGCGCTGATGGCCAGTTCGCTGGTCATGGGTCCGTTCACCATCTTTATCAGTTTCATCGCCATTCGGGGGCTGGGACAGGGTTCGCTGGGGCTGGTGAGTACGACCGCAGTTGCCCAATGGTTCCGCATGCGGCGGGGGCGGGTACTGGCCCTGTCGATGATGGCGTTTGCGGTTTTCCAGCGTTTTTACCTGCCCTGGATGCAGTCGTTTATTGAAGATCACGGCTGGCGGGCTGCATGGCTGCTGGCGGGTGGGGTGATGCTGGTTTTTGTCCTGCCGCTGATGGGGCTGCTATTTCGAGATCGGCCAGAGGACTTCGGGCTGAATCCTGATGGCGAGGATGACTCGAACACGCCAGAGGCGCAGGGCGTGCTGGAAGACAACTGGCGGTTAAGCGAGGCATTGCGCACGCCGATTCTGTGGGCGTTTATTATGGGCCGGGTGCTGGCGGGTGCCTGGGGTACGGCGCTGGTCTTTCATCAGATTTCGCTGTTTGATACCCTGGGGCACAGTCCGGGTGTGGCGGCGACGACTTACGGTCAGGCCGCGCTGATGACCGCCGGATTTATTCTGGTGGCGGGGTGGCTGGTTGATCGACTGCGGCCCGGTCTGGTGGTCATGATCCAGATGCTGGGGTTGATCGCGGCCTGTGTGCTGGCGATGATTATGACCAGCCCTGCGCTGCTGTTTGTATATACGGCAGCCTATGGCGTGTTTATGGGGCTGGGGTCTGTATTTGATGGCACGGTGTGGGTTAATCTGTTTGGACGGCAGCACCAGGGCGCAATCCGAGGCTTTGTAGCCACCACTGGTGTGATGGGCACATCAATCGGACCGATCATCTTCGGTCTGTCTTATGACTACCTGGACAGCTACACGCCGGCGTTGTGGTTGGGTGTGAGCTTGTCGATGATCGCGCTGGTGTTGGCTTTGATTGTGAAAGCTCCGGTGCGTCGCACCGCTGCATAGGCTAGCGCCCCCCATCTACGAGTCGACCGGTATGCTCACGCGGAAGATGCTGCCTTCGCCGGGCTGGCTCTCGACTGTGATCTGACCATCGTGCAGTTCGATAATTTTGCGGGCGATGGACAGACCCAGGCCGAAACCGGGCGTGGAACGCACGGTAATGTCCTGACGCCAGAACGTCTCGAAGATATGCTTCATGTCTTCCTGGGCGATACCCGGCCCCGTATCCTCGATTTCCACGACAACCTGATGATTCTGGTAATAGCTCCTGATGTTGATTCTGCCGTCCGGTGGGGTCAGACGGTCAGCGTTTTCCAGAATGTGATGCAGCGCCATCTGCAAATATTGTGCGTCGCCTTTGACAGATGGCAGGTTGGGGGCATATTCGGACGTAATGGGCGCTCCAGAGGGCCTGGTGAAGCGCATCTCGGTCGCAATCGAATCGAGCAGTATGCGAATGTTAAACGGATTGTTGGCCAGTGAGGGTGTTGTTTCGAGCATGGTCATTTGTAGCAGCATATCGACCAGCCTGGCGATTCTAAAGACCTGCCGCTCGATTTTCTGAACTTTCTGGTGACGTTTATCCTCGTTATCGGTTCTGGCCAGCAGCGAGGCGCTGGAATTGATGATGGTCAGTGGGGTGCGGAACTCGTGCGCAGCGCCCTGGATGAACCGGGTCAGTAATTCGACCCGTTCTTTTTCCAACCGGATCGCCATCTCATTCATCTGGAGCTGCTTACGTTCGGTGATGTTGCGGACGATGGTCAGTATTTCGTCCTCACCACAGACGACTATCCGCGCTTCGTAGTCCAGGTAGCGATCGTTGACTGGCAATTGAAACTCGAAAATCGACTCGCGCCCGCTATCGATGGTATTTTGGATGTGTTTGCGGTGTGTGGATGCCAGGTCACGTACAAAATCGACCGATAGGCCTGGCGGTGGGGCATCCTCTGGCTGGTTGCCCATCAGTGTATCCAGTGGGACGACCAACTGGCTGCGGTCGGAGACGAAGTAATCCAGAAATGCGCCGTCCTTACGACTGAGGAAGATTACGTCGGGAATGGCGTGCAGCAGGGCGCGCTGGCGCGCTTCACTATGTCGCAAGGCTTCCTCGGCCTCTTTGCGCTCGGTGATGTCGATGCTTGAGATGATCACACGAGCGTATGTGTCTTCGTGCCCAGGCATGACTAACCACCGGATAAGGACGGAAACACGCCTGCCTTTCAGCGTTAAGTTGACAAATTCACCGGTAAAAGTTGTCTGGCCGGTAGCGATGGCGGTTAGCGAGCCAATCTGTGAGTCGTCGTAGGTAAGGGACCTGGCGAAATGTTCGATGAGTTCTTCCTTCGAGGTTGCGTCGTACAACTGGATGCTAGCCTTATTGACGTTGATGACTCGTATCCGACTCAATGCCTCTCTTATTACGTGCGGATTCTCTTTCAGATGTGAATCGATATCGGTGATGCCGGAAACCACGAGTTGATTCAGATAGGCTTTTGCCTGGGAGAAATCCTGCTCCCAGGTGGCGACTGGTGACTCCTCAAACAGTCGGCGGAAGCGAGCCTCGCTTTGATGGAGCGCTTCCTCGGCCTCTTTGCGCTCGGTGATGTCCTGGTTGCTGACGTGAAAGCCGTCGAAGTTATCGCCATCGTCGATGACGGGCCGGCAAATGTGTTCAATCCAGCGGACTGAGCCGTCCTTGTGACGTATGCGCACCTCAATTTTGCGCGCGCCGCTGTTGTTGGGTCGGTCATGGTGGTGGCTTTCCCAGATAGGCTGGTCCTCGTCCAGAATGAGTTGATCGATGATTGATGGATTCTGGTGCAGTTCTTCCGGCGTGAACCCGCTGATGGCTTCGCAGGCTGGCGATACGTATTCCAGTGTATTATCCGCTTTTTGCCAGTAGGTCCAGTTGGTGTTGAGATCGGCCACTACCCGGTAACGCTGTTCGGATTCGCGCAGTTCGTCTTCGATGCGTTTCCGGTCGGTTATGTCACGGGCGATGCCCTCAATGGCCACCACGTCGCCCTCTTCATCAAATACGGGGACGTTATACTGCTCCGACCAGATCATGGTGCCGTCTTTGCGGAACCAGCGTTGAACACGTGGCTGCTGGGTGGCGGGAATGGGCCGGTCGTCCGGGTGGACGATACGCCGTCTTATAAGTGGATCGTTATAGAGTTCTTCGGGTGTATAGCCGATCATTGATTTGACCGACGGACTGATGTACTCGTAGCGGACCTCTGGCTTTAGCTGGATACGGTAAATGACATCGCGGGCGTTTTCGGCCATCAGGCGATAGCGTTCCTCGCTGCGACGCAGCGCTTCTTCGGCGCGTTTGCGTTCGGTGATGTCGCGGCCTATGGCCTGAATCTCGATGGGGGTGCCGCTGGCGTCTCTGATGAGCTGGTCCAGCCACAGGTACCAGCGCGTGCTGCCATCGGGTTGTTCTACGAGTAATTCAAACTGGGAAATGTCCTTACCGGATTCGATCAAATCGCGGATGTACTGGCGAATCTGATCGTGGTTTACCTGTGGGCGTCGATTGAGCAGGCTGTGCCCAATCGCTTCTTCTCTGGTGATGTCAAAGGCGCGCAGGTAGGCTTCGTTGGCGTAAGTCATAATGGTATCGGGCCGGTAGCGCGTGACCAGGTCTGTCTGGGTTTCCAGAATGTGGCGCATCTGCTTTTCGCTGCGACGCAGTTCGTCTTCCATCAGCTTGCGATCGGTGACGTCCTGGAAGGTTCCGTATACGCGGACGACTCTGTCGTTTTCCTGTTCTGATTTGCCGATGGCGTGCGTCCACAGTTGTTTGCCCGTTGCCGTAATCAGACGCAGCTCAAGGTCGAACGGCTGGCCGTCCTCGATGGCGCTGCGCACCGCCTCGGTCAGTTGGGGCTGGTCATCTGGGTGGAAGAAGTTGATAGCCTCATCCAGAAGGGGTACGTAATCGTCGGGGACTTCGTGAATCTGGCGGGTGACATCAGTCCATATGACCTGATTGGTGTTAAGGTCGATCTCCCAGCCACCCACACGGGCCATTTTGCCGATCTCGTTGAGCAGTTCTTCGCTGCGGCGCAGCTCGTCCTCTATCAGTTTGCGTTCGGTGATGTCCTGCATGGTGCCATGCAGGCGTATACAGGCGCCATTGCTCTGTTCGGCTCTGCCGATCACATGGACCCACAATTGCTTGCCGGTAGCTGTAATCAGACGCAGTTCGCGCTCGAAGGGTGTTCCGTGCTGTCTGGCGTGTTCGATGGCCTGTGCGATGATGGGTTGGTCGTCTGGGTGATAAAAGCTGATCGCTTCCTCCAGGCCCGGCATGTAATTATCGGGGATTTCGCGTATGCGCCGCGTACCCTGGGTCCACATAACGTTGTTGTTGACCAGATCGATCTCCCAACCGCCGATGCGAGCGGTGTTGCTGGTCTCGTTGAGCAGTTCTTCGCTGCGGCGCAGGGCTTCTTCAGCCCGTTTGCGCTCGGAGACGTCACGGACAATGCTCTGAATATGCTGCGGCTCACCGTTGGCGTCACGTACGATTTCGATGTTGATTTCAACGGTCAGATGGCTGCCGTCTTTGCGACGGAATGTGCGTTCGTAGGGTTGGATTTTGTCTCCGGCCAACAGACGATGCAGTACGCGCACGCCTTGCTCGTATTCACCCGCTGCGATGACGTCTCGCGTGCAAAGTGCGAGCAATTCTTCAACTGTATAACCAAGCATGTTAGCAGCGCGTTCGTTGGCTGCGATGTGTTTGCCGGAGAGGTCCAGGATGAACACGGCATCGTTCGACTGTTCGAAGAGCGCTCGGTAACGGCGTTCTGCTGCATGCATCGCCTCAGTCGAGATGACCTGATTGGTGATGTCGCGGGCGATGCCCTGAACGATCGCATAGGGGCTGGCTCGTTCGATAACCGACGACATGGTTTCGACGTAGCGCAGTTCGCCGCTGCGGGTGCGCAGCGTAAAGCGTGCTGGCTGGCGTTGGGTGCCGGTTTCGCGTAATTCTTTCAGCATCTGCTCTGCCGATAAGATGTCGTCGGGTGTGAGTAATTGGGCGAAATTCAGATGGGAAATATCGGCATGGGAGTAACCCAACAGGTTCAGTGCTGCGTCGTTGGCGTCGATGAAGTTACCGTTGAAGTCGTGCAGAAAGATGACGTTTCGTGAGTCCTCGAATAACGCCCGGTAGCGTTCTTCGGCGTGGGAGAGTGCCTGCTGCGACCGTAACCGGATATCGTTATTGATGGCGAGGACGACACCGGTCATCACCAGGAAGAAGGGGCGAAGTTCGATCTGTTCGTGCCAGTCGCCGGGCACGGTGAGGACGACGATGAGCATTAGCACGGCGTTGAAGGCGGTAAACAGCAGCACAACCCGACCCCGGAAGAACAGACCGGTCAGTAAAATGGGGGGGATCAGCATGTTGACGGTAGTCGGTGTGCGATAAACGAGGATGGTTGCCAGTCCTAATGCCAGCGCGGAACCGATGCCCATATACACGCCAATGCGATAGGCACGGGACCGGCTGAGCGCGTACATAATGTGCATGGCCAGCAGCGCGGCGGCAATCATCAGCGGGTCGAGGCTGGTTCTGCCGCTGAAGGCAAACTGAAGCACCACACTGATCAACGTCAGCAAAATTGCGGCGATACTGACTGATGCCAAAACGCGCGCTTCGGTCTGCTGGTGGGTGGTCAGCGATGGATGCGGACGGGTGATTTTTGAGGTCAGGTCAGTTAATCTTGATGAAAAATGGCGCAGCCAGTCCATGCCAGCGATTCTTTCTTCAATGCGGGCGATAATGCAGTCTGTACTGTCCGGCTAACAGTGCCGGAGGGCGTTACGCTCGACTATTGATCTGATTATAGCATTGATGTAGAGGGAAAATAACACAAAAGTGAGGCGGGTCGAATAACCTCACCTCACCTTCATCGTTCACCTGTGTTTGTTACCGGGGAGACCCTCGCGCCGGTTTCGGATGATGACTATCTGGCGCAAACAATTCGTGGTTAGGGTCAGGCCAGGGGTTCCATATCGGGCTGGTCCAGGTTGTCGTTTTTTGGCTTCTCGCCAATGCCCATGTTTTCAGCAGCTTTCTTCTTCAGTTCGATGAACTTGCTGCTGACGCTTTCCAGGCGGGCGGCCATCTGCGGGTCTGGCTCCAGTCCGTCGGTCTCGCGCTGGTAGACGGCGACAATGGCGATCATAGCGAAAGCGTCACCGACGGCGACTTTGACCATCCAGGCGAGCAGCAGCGTAATGAGCAGTGACCAACCGGCGATTGTGGTCGAAATCAGCGATAGCAGCAGTCCCAGTGGCGCGCTGAATACCAGAAACACGACAATGAACGGCACATAGCTGAGGGCCATCAGCGCGACGGCGGTTTTGAGGATAGGCTTCCAGGTCATACCGTACAGGACCAGACCATCGCGCGCGTTGGCCCACACGTTATCCTGGTTGCTGTAAAAGCTGCGCGCCAGAATCGCCTCGTCGATGTAATTCATAGCGAAGCGGATGATCTGGTTGAGAATGCGCACGACTGACCGCAGATCGCCGGGCAGCCAGGACGCCACGCTGTAGACGGTACGGGTAAAGGCCGTAACGACGCCGTTTACGAGTTCATCGACGACGAACATCACGTTGGCTTCGCCGAAGCGCTCCGTCACGCGCTCTTTCCCCCAGGAAAGCTGATTGGTGCCGTCCGGCAGGTTGCCACGAACCAGCAGCTCACTGACGACGGCGATATGCGCGGCCTTAATCATGAAAAAGACGTAACGATACGCCAGATTGTACAGCGGAATCATCGCCGCGATGGCGACGAAAAACAGAATAACGCCCACGATGGAGATCGCCTGACCGATGAGCCAGGCGACGCCGCCCGTCACGCCGAGATAGATCAGCGCGACCAGCCAGAAAGCGATGGTCACGCCCAGGCGAACCAGAATGATGGGCATGGTTCGCATGAGCAGGTTAAAAGCTGTGCCAAGCTGTAAAGAACCCTTATTCATGAAAACTCTCCTTTACAATTACAAAAACAAATCCGGTGATAGTAAGCAAATACTGCACCTTGCCGCAAGCGAGTTCAGGCGTGCGATTGGTGGATTGTTGCTGAAAACAACAGATATGGGAAACATCTGCCAGCAGCGATTGATCCATGACGTAGGACCACTTTGTAACCAGACCGCCTGGCAATAGGTGATGTAAAGCCTGCAAACAACGATAGCACATCCGGCTCATCATGTGAAACGCCGGATGTGCGATTTCGGCCTGCGAACGAGACAGCGGCAGGTGAACCTGAAACATGATTGTTACGCTATGGTAACGTAGGGTGGCAGGAATTGCCAGATAATCTCAGGGGTAAATGCGGACAACGCCTGTGCAGACGCTGTCCGATCGTAAGCGATAACGCCCGATTCAGCGTCCCAGCACATGCTGAACGAAGGCGATGATCTCGATCACCTGGTCAGGATCGACCTGGTCAAGGGTGTCCGCTGGAGTGTGAGTCTTTGCCAGCCAGTCGTCGAACACAGACGACAGTGCTATCGCCGGAACACCGCGCTGGACGAAGATCATGTGGTCACCCTGGGGCCAGGGTTCGACTTCGGCCAGATTTGGGAAGCTGGCCCGTGCAGCGCGGACGGCGGCGAGTAGTTTAGTATCTTCGCCCCAGAACGAAACGCTGTTCTGCCGTCCGGCGACGCCGATGCCGTCGATGTTGATGACGTAATCCGGGTCGGTGCGGCTCTGTTCGAGATAGACGACCTGGCCGGGTGAGGCGTAGTGATCTTCGCCGTTGAAGGCGACGATTTCGACCGGCAGGCTGCGGTCGAGGACTTTCGCCAGGCCGAGCAGAGCAGTGACGCCGGTGGCGTTGTCCATCGCACCAGGGGTATCGAACCAGGTGTCATAATGCGCGCAGATGACAACGCTGGGCGCGGACTGGCTATCTGAGCGGGCGATGACGTTAAATCCGGTGGATGGGATGGCGGCGCTGCGAATTTCCAGCTCAACAGGGGCGTGTGGATTGGCCAGCAGCGTGCGGGCGGTCTCTGGCGCAATCGTCACCGAGGGCATGTGAAAATCGGCGTCGCAGAACAGCGGCTTGTCGTGGACGGCGATGATTGCATCCGGCTGGGCGTCATCCAGCAGGTGCAGCACATGAAGCTGCTCGTCGATGGCGAAAAACGGGAAATTCCTGGGCATGTAAGGTTCTGCTGCCAACTCCCCGGACAAAACGACGATGTGCCCGCGCAGGTCGGTGTGGCTTTCCAGTTCGCTGATGCTGGTACAAACGACGAACGGACAGGTTCCTTCGTATGGCAGCGAGTATGGATTGGGCTGGACGGGCAAGGTCTGGCCGTTGTGAGTCAGCGCAGCGCCGTTGTTGTCCCAGGTGAGGCACTCGAACGGCTGGGTTACGACGTGCCAGCCGAGCCGGCTGAACTGGTCGCGGATGTACTCGCCGGCCTTTTGGTTGCCGGGTGAGCCGGTGGGGCGCGGGCCGATATGTTGCGCAAGCTGGGTGAGGTGTCTGGATACGGTCGTCGGAGAAACTGCGAGACGGTTCATGATTACCTCCATTGGGTCTGCCGGTCAGGCGAGACAGTCCGCGAGCCAGTGCCAGGAGTCACTTTGCACTATAACTTTATACGTCGCTGGCCGGGTTAAAGTGTCAGCGAAGTGACCAGTTTTCGTGAGAGGATATTTGACAAAGAGGACCATTTAGCGGTATAGTGGAATCGATTTCAGTGCATCGTAGCCCGACATCATCTCTAACTGTTTGAGCTTTTTCGTTTGGGTATTGGAATCGATTCCAATACAGTCAGTTTTCCAGCTATATACCGCTATTTGAGGAGGGCATGCCATATCGCAGGAAACCGTTTTATCCAAACAAACCAGCTATTGACCTATTGATACTTTGAGGAGTGGAACATGAACAAGCGTTTTTTGGTTGTATTTATCATTCTCAGCCTGGTGCTGATGGCTGTTCCGGCAGCGATGGCCCAGGACGACCCAATTGTCATTACGCTGTGGCGACATACGTCGGACGGTCAGGCCGAGCTTGACGAGAGCCTGGCGCAGATCGCCGCCTTCAACGACTCGCAGGACGAGTGGCTGGTCGTCTCTGAGCAGCTTCCGCAGGAATCCTACACCGAATCGGTGACAGCGGGCGCGCTGGCTGGCACGCTACCCTGCGTGTTGGACTTTGACGGTCCGACCGTGCCGAACTTCGCCTGGGCGGGTCATGTCCGCACCCTGGATGAGTTCGTGACCGAGGAACTGCTGGATGAGCTGCTGCCGTCGGCGTTGGGCACCTATCAGGATGACATCTACGCGGTGGGGCAGTTTGACGCGGCGGTTGGTATTTATGGTCGCGCTTCGGTGCTGGAAGCCAACGATATCCGCATTGCCACCGTTGAAGAACCCTGGACGCTGGAAGAATTCAACGCCGCGCTGGAAACCCTCGCCGGTCTGGATGAGTTCGAACTGGCCATCGATATGCACACTGCTTACTCTGGTGAATGGTGGCCCTATGCCTTCTCTCCGATCCTGCAGAGCTTTGGCGGCGATCTGATTAACCGTGACAACTTCCTCGAAGCCGAGGGCGTGCTGAACGGCGAGGAAGCACTGGCCTGGGGCGAGTGGTTCCAGAATCTGTTCCAGAGCGGCCTGGCCGACCCGACCGCCGCCGACGATCAGGCATTCCAGCAGGGGCGTGCTGCGCTGGCTTACATCGGTAACTGGGCCTACCCGAGCATGCTCGAAGCCTGGGGCGACGACCTGGTCATCATGCCGCCGCCGGACTTCGGTAACGGTCCAGTGGTCGGTGGTGCTTCCTGGCAGTGGGGCATCAGCAGCACCTGTGAATATCCCGAAGGTGCCTGGGCGTTCATCGACTTCATCCTGGAGCCTGAGAATGTGGCCGCTATGTCCAACGCCACCGGCCTGATCCCGGCGACCGCCAGCGGCGCGGCCCTGACCGAGAACTACGCCGAAGGCGGCCCGCTGAACATCTTCGTGGAAATCTCCAACGCCTACTCGGTGATGCGTCCGCAGACGCCGGCCTACCCGGTGATCGCCAGCGTGTTTGAGAATGCCGCCCGCGAAATTGCGCTGGGTGCTAACATTCAGGATACGCTGGATGATGCGGTTGACGCTATCGAGCAGAATATCGAGGACAACGACGGCTACGGCTTCTAAATCTGCTGTCGCCTGGTTGCCATAAAGCTACTTTCATGCGATAGATTGGGCGAGGGATGCAAGACAGCATCCCTCGCTGCTTCTCCGACAAAACCTGTGGAGGAAACACCATGGCGAACGCGACGGCAGGTAACTTACGCCGCAGCGAGACGGTTTTTGCCTGGATCATGGGTGCGCCCGCGTTTGCAGGTCTGCTGGTCTTCCTGATTCTGCCGTTTATGATGGCAATCGGATTGAGCTTCACCAACCAGCGACTGCTATCGCCTAATCCCACGGAGACTGTGGGCCTGCGTAACTATGACCGGCTGCTGAGTGTTTCACTGCTCTCGCTGGACCCGCTCACCGACGAAGCCACTGGCGAATTTCTGCGCGATGACGACGGCCAATTACAGTATCCGCGCTCCCGCGATATCACGCGCGATTCCGAGAACTACCCGCAGTATGATGGTTACCGCGAATGGTTTGCATTCGAACTGGGCAGCACCCGTCATGTGGTGCTGGCAAAAGACCCGGTCTTTTTACGTTCATTGCTGAATAACTTTACTTTTGCTCTTGTCGTTGTTCCGTTGCAGTCCGGGTTGGCGCTGGCCCTGGCGATGCTCATCAATCAGAAGATCCCTGGCGTCAATATTTTCAGGACCATCTATTTTAGCCCGGTTGTTACGTCGATGGTGGTGATCTCCATTGTGTGGACGTTTTTGTATGACCGGCAGGTGGGACTGGTCAACCAGTTCCTGACGACGATCAGCGGCGGCGTTATCGAGCCGATCAACTGGCTGGGAAGGGCCAGTACAGCGCTGATCGCCATTATTATCATGTCGGTGTGGCAGGGCGTGGGTTTCCAGATGGTGATCTTCCTGGCCGGTTTGCAGGGCATCCCCGACGTGCTGTACGAGGCGGCGCAGATCGACGGCGCCAACCGCTGGCAGCGCTTCTGGAGTGTGACCATCCCGCAGTTGCGTAACACGATCATCTTTGTCGCCATCAGTACGACGATTCTGGCATTCCGCCTGTTTACTCAGGTGGATGTGATGACGCGCGGTGGTCCGCAGAATTCGACGAGCACGGTGGTTTTCCACGCGGTGCAGCGCGGCTTCCGCGAGTCCGATATCGGCTATGCGTCGTCGATTTCGGTTGTGTTCTTCATGATCGTGCTGGTGATCGCGCTGCTGCAGCGGCGTGTACTCAGCCAGAGTGAGGAGTGAGGGCGCTATGACCAGTATCTCATCAACGCAGAGCCAGCGGCTCGCGGCGGAGACCTCGCGCCGTCGCATGTGGGGCTTCGTCAAACTGGGGCTGACTTACGCCTTCATGAGCCTGCTGGCGTTCGTTTTCCTGTTTCCGGTCATATTCATGATCGTGTCGTCGTTTAAGTCGAACGCGGTCATCTTCGAGGATCTGCGTTCGTTCGACGCCTTTTTGCCGACTGAGTTTTCGCTCGACAACTATCAGGCGGTTTTCAATCGCAGCAACTTCGGCCTGTTTATGTTCAACTCGGTGTTTATCGTCACAACAACGGTGACGCTGGGCATCCTCGCCAACAGTATGGCGGCGTATGCGCTGGCGCGGCTGCGCTGGCGCGGGCGTAAGGTCGCGCTGACGGGTGTCATCGCGCTGCTCATCATCCCATTTGAGACGATCGCTGTGCCGCTGCTGTTCGTCGTTACACGGCTGGTATGGTTGAGTGTCAGCGGCGGTGAGCTGTCCTTGACGACATCCTGGCTGAACACACATCATGTGCAGATTGTGCCGTTTATCGCCGATGCTTTTTCGATTTTCCTGTTCTACCAGTTCTTCATCGACATTCCTAAGGACATCGACGAGGCGGCGGTTGTCGATGGGGCGAGTCCGCTGCGCATCTACTGGACGCTGATTTTGCCGATCTCCAGGCCGATTATCGCCACCGTTGCCATTCTGCAATTCCTGACACGCTGGAACGATTACCTGTGGCCGATTATGTCGGTGCAGGGGGAGTCGGCGCGCCCGGTGATGGTGGGTATGGCGGCTTTCTTCGGGCAAACGCCGGACTGGGGGCAGATCATGGCATATGCCACGATGATTACCGTGCCCGTACTGATCTTTTATCTGCTGTTCCAGAAGTGGTTTGTACAGAGCGTGGCGTCCAGCGGCATTAAAGGTTAATGGTTGCTGGCCGACCCGAATCCAATCATGAGGTTTTTATGGCTTTACATCTTCCCGATAAATGGGTGTGGGATTTCTGGTTTGCCAAAGATGGCGCCAATTACCACGTCTTTTACCTGCAGGCCGATCGCGCGTTGCAGAAAGAGGAACTGCGTCACTGGCATGTGTCAATAGGGCACGCGGTATCGACTGACCTGCGTAACTGGAACGTCGTCGCCGACGCGCTGCGGCCCGCTGGCGAACCGCAGCCCGGTGCTGTTGACGCATGGGACAGTTATACAACATGGACTGGCAGCGTGATCGAGTATGAGGGGCTGTGGTATATGTTTTACACGGGCAGCCGCCTGTCGGAGCGCGGGCTGGTGCAGCGGGTGGGGCTGGCGACATCGCCCGATCTGATGCGCTGGGAAAAGCACGCGGCCAACCCGGTTATCAGCGCCGATCCACGCTGGTACGAAATGCTGGACCTGGACTCCTGGCACGACCACGCCTGGCGTGACCCATATGTATTCCAGCATCCGGATTCGGGCGAGTTCCATGCGCTGATTACGGCGCGTTCGCATCCAGACAGCGCCCCGCCGGACGCGCGCGGCGTGATTGGTCATGCCCGGTCGAGTGATCTGCTGAACTGGGATGTGCTGCCGCCACTCACCGATCCGGGCGAGTTCGGGCACATGGAAGTGCCGCAGCTCGTCTACCTGAACAATCGATACTACCTGTTATTCTCGGTGCCGCATGCGTATTATGCACAGGCACGAAAGGAACGCGCTGGCGTCGAGCCGGTGACGGGCACGCATTATCTGGTGGCGGACGATCCGCTGGGGCCATACGAATACATTACCGATGAATTTCTGCTTGGTGATTATGCCGAGACCCTGTATTCGGGTAAACTGATCCAGGGGCCGGATGATCGCTGGTATTTCATGGCGTTTGTCAATCTTGATGCCAACGGTGAATTCGTGGGTGACCTGATTGATCCGCTACCGGTGGAAACGCATGCCGATGGCCGGCTAGAGGTGGTCGGTGGGCCGTAGACCGCCCCTCGAATCAATAGGACAGTGCGCAATGATAACTGATGAAGAAGAACAGACACACCATTCATGACATTGCTCGTATGGCCGGGGTAGGGGCCGGGACGGTTTCGCGGGTGCTGAATAACCGGCCCAACGTCAGCGAGGCGACACGCGAACGGGTTTTGCGGGCGATCCGCGAACTCGATTACCGCCCCAGCTTCTCCGCCCGGCACATGCGCACGCAGCGCTCGCATCTGATCGGCTTCATCACCGATGAGGTGGCGACCACGCCTTACGCTGGCGACATCATCCGGGGAGCGCAGGAGCGCGCCTGGGCCGACGAGCGCATTCTGCTGGTCATCAATGTGGGGCTGAACCTGAGCATGGCCGAAGCTGCCATCGAGACCATGCTGGAGCGTCAGGTCGAGGGTGTTATCTATGCGGCGATGTTTCATCGTGAGGTGATGCTGCCGGCCAATGTTCACAAGACGCTGACGGTGCTGGCCAACTGTTACGCTGCCGACCGCGCGCTGCCTTCGGTGGTTCCCGATGAGCGGATGGGCGGGCGCGTTGCTACGGAGACTCTGCTACGGGCCGGCCATCGCCGTGTTGGTCTGATTAACGTCAACACGCTGGAGTCTGGGATGCCGGCGGCGTTGGATCGCTTCCAGGGGTACCAGGATGCGCTGATCGAAGCGGGTCTTCCGCTGGATGAGCATATTGTCCGGCATGGTGACGGCAGCCCGGAACTCGGTTATCGCTATACACACGAGCTGATGGCCGAATCTGACCCGCCGACGGCGATTTTCTGCGGGACGGACCGCACCGCGCTGGGCGCTTACGACGCCCTGCGCGAGTTATCGCTGCGCGTTCCTGAGGATGTGGCGGTTATCGGGTTCGACAACATGGAGATCATCGCGTCGGCGCTGCGCCCGCCGCTGACGACGGTGCAGCTTCCACATTACCAGATGGGGCAGTGGGCGGTCGATTACCTCATCCGGCACAATCTCAATCACAGCCCGGTTTCGGCGGTCCAGCACCGGCTGGCCTGTCCGCTGGTTCCACGCGATTCGGTTTAGGCGGCTAGATGTCTGGCGGTGACGCTGGTCCGGTAAGGTGTGCCCGAAGCCATCCGCAGACGTCGAAATCGTCTGACGTCGCGTCGGTGGCCAGCCACATCAGGAACTCAATGTTGCCTGCCGGGCCTTTCAGCGGGGAGATGGTCAGGCCACGCAGGAAGAAGCCAGTTCGTCGGGCATAAGCGGTGACATCGTCGAGAACGCGGCTGTGAATTTCGGTACTGCGGACGACGCCACCTTTGCCGACCTCGCCTTTGCCTGCTTCAAACTGGGGTTTGACCAGCGCGATGATGTCCGCCTGTGTCGCCAGCCAGCCTTTGATGACCGGCAGCAGAATCTTCAGTGAGATGAATGAGGCATCGATGACCACCAGATCGACTGGCTCTGGCAGGCGTTCGACGTGGCGGGCGTTGGTGCGCTCCATGACGATCACGCGCGAGTCGTTGCGCAGGCGCAGGTCGATCTGACCGTAGCCGACATCGATGGCGTAGACGCGCGCCGCGCCGTTCTGCAGCAGGCAGTCGGTGAAGCCGCCGGTGCTGGCCCCGACATCGGCGCAGATGCGGCCCGTTACATCAAAGCTGAAGTCGAGCAGCGCCCCGGCCAGCTTCTCCCCGCCCCGGCTGACAAAGCGCGGTTTAGCCTTCACGGTGATGTCGTCGCTGCCGGTAACGCGCGTGCCGGGCTTATCGACACGGCTGCCGTTGACCAGTACCTCACCGGCCATAATCATCCCGCGTGCCTTTTCCCGGCTGGGGGCCAGCCCGCGTAAGTGCAGGGCGATGTCGAGACGAAGCTTTTCGGTCATCGGCTGGGCCTGTCAGTCTCGCAACAGCGGAATCTGGATGAACAATGGATTTTCGGACTCCTCGGTGACGCTCACGGCGTCGGCGGCCAGGGGCAGATAGCCGTTGGCTCGGATCATGACACTGTACAGCGCGCCAAATTCCAGCAGCCGGTCGAGCTGGAAGTAGCCGTCGCGGTCGGTGGTGGCCATGGCGTAAATCTGGTCGCGCCGCCAGGTGAACGTTATCACTGAGAAGTCTTCGCTGATGAGCATGAATGACACGCCAGGGATACCATCGCCGGTTTCAGCGTCGATGATGCGTCCGTTGAGCTGCACGCCGCTGGTCGTCGAGAACTGGTCCAGTGGTAGCTGGCCGATGCCGACGTTCATCTCGATTTCTACCAACCGGGCGTTGTTGAGCAGAATCTCCATGCGGTAGTTGCCGTCGGGCAGCGTGGTATCTCCAGCCAGGCGAACCAGGTAGTTCTCGCCGTTTTCCATGCCGCCCCAGGGGACCAGTTGATCGTAAAACACGGTATCATCAACCAGCAGGCGCAGACGCCACAACGTACCCGGAGAGACACGTTCCCAGTCGAACAGCGCGTATACCTCGCGCACGTTGCTGGAGAAACTGTTGAGGGCCGGTGCGGCGGCAGCTTCCTGTGGTGTGGCCGCCGCCGTAAAACGCGGGTTGGTGAACGGTCGCGGCAGAGCGCCCTCACTGGCCCCGGCGATGATAAATTCCGAACGGGCCGCCAACCGGTTCTCGATGTAAAGATCGAGTCGGTAACGTCCGGGTGGCAGTACCTCGCCGCTGCCGGATTCGATGCGGATCACTTTCCAGTCGCGGCCATCGTTGGCCCAGGGTTCGATCTCGCGGCTGCCGGGAATCTCGCTGCCGTTGTAATACCAGACGCGCGTCCATTCGGTGCCGTCGGGGACATTGCGATGCACAAAACGGGCGTTGGCGATACTGCCGCTGGGCAGCACACCGCCGATACCAAACAGGTTATCACCGGCTTCAATGCCGAAGCTGATGTTGCGGAACAGCGGCTGGTCGTCTGGTGGCGGGCCGCCTACGACAATGCTGGCGCTGGCGCTGGCCAGTCCATCGATGAAGAGCGTGAACTCGTAGATGCCATCGGGCCACACCTGGCCGCTGCTGCCGATGTACCACATGCCGTTGGTGCCACCGCTCCAGCGTACTGGTGGCAGATTGAACAGCGTGTTGGGTAGATTATCCACCGTAATACGCAGTTCGTAGATCGTCTCCGGCGTCATGTTGGCGTAATCGAAGAAGAGATACAGACTGGTCGCGCCGGTGGGCAGGCGACCGACGACGCTGGCGGGCATGCCCTCATTGACCGACGATGAGATGATGACGTTGCTGATCGAGGGTTCGTCTGTGGGGGCGAACTGAAAATTGGAACCGGTGAGTTTCTCGACGGAGATGCCCAGCGAGGCGCTGCGCAGCAGCGGCCTTATGAAATTAACCGGGCGCAGCGCGTTGATAAAACCGCCAATAGGCACACAGCGGTCGCTGCTGTTAATCTGACCGTCGTTGTTGGTGTCTTCAAGTGGCAGGCAGTTGGTTTCGTCGGACAGCGGTGTCACCGGGACGGTGGTCGGAATGCCGATGAGTTGTCCATCCTGATTGTAGACGCCGCCGCCGGTCATGGTGCCGGGGATGGTGGCATCGGTTTTGATCCACGAGCGTTCGCCGCCGCTTGGCTCGGCGATGAAGCCGCGTATCGTGCCACGATAAGACGTGACCGGTGAGCTATCAACATCGGGGTAACCCATGACAATGATGGTATCATCCAGGTTGACCTGGCTGGAGTCGCCCAGGGCGACAAATGGTAGCGAGAGGCTGTCCGGCTCGATGACGCGCCCGCTCATCTCCTGGGTGATGCGCAGCAGCGCCAGGTCCAGCCCGATGTCGGCCTCGGCGATTTCGGCATAGTAAGTCGGGATAGGTGTCTCGCCGGGGCGTGTGTTGAGCGCGATAACCAGATTATCACCGGGGCAGTCGGCGTTGGGCGCGGTGAAGTGGGCATTGGTGGCGATGAGACCGGTCCGGTTAACGATGGTGCCGGACCCCAGGCAGGTGATGACAGGACGCCCGCCGATATTCTGGGTTTGCATGATGAAGACAGTCGCGCGCTGGATGCGTTCCAGGTCCAGGCCAGGGGCGGTTTGAGCGTAGGCCATCGGCAGACCAGCCAGCAGTCCGATGAGGATTGCCAGCAGCGCCAGTGTTTTCCGAAACATCACTAAAATTCCAGGCTCCTCAGAAAACGGTTGAAAACGGCGACATCCTCGTCGAAGGTGGCGGCGTCGGCACGGAAGGTAATAATCAACGCCTGGCCGCCGCGTATGGTAAGGATATCCAGGCCGGAAACGACGACCGGCACACTCGCCAGAAACGGGTTGGTTTCGGTCTCGACGAAGCTGTAGGTCATGGCTGTGCCGGGGCTTTCGTCTGGCAGGGTATACGCTTCGAATGACAGCGGCGTGTAGGTCGATAAGTTCAGCGGGCGGGTGATGTTGAGCGAATCGAGGACGTTACGTTCGCTCATGCTGGTGCTGACCGGGCGCGTCGCCACGCGGATGGTCGTTTTGTAGCCCACGCGGGACATGTCGCGCACCTGAAAGACATAATCGCCGTCTTCGTCCAGCAGCCAGTTCAACGGATACTCGGCCCGGATTCCCGCCTGTGCGTTGGTGTAGACGGTGGTCGCGTTCAGAGCGCCGCTGCGCATGTTCAGGCCGTAAAGCAGCGCCAGCAGACCAGCCAGCAGTGTCAGATAATGTCCCCAGCGCTGCTGCCGGTTAGAGGGCATACTCTCGGCATAGACTTCGACGACGGCCACGCTCACACCTCCTGGCTGGCGATTGCTTCGCGCTCGCGGCGTTCGGTTGTGTTGAACAGGAACAGCACCACCGCCAGCACGCCGGCGACCAGTATCAGCGAAAAGATGAGACCGAACAGGGGGCGGGTTCCGCCGATACCCAGCACAAAGCCGCCGCTGACCAGCGACGAACGGAAGCTAATTCCAATGCCGCTGACAATGCTGGCCAGCAGCAGCGAAAGCGGCATCAGGGCGAACGTCTGCGAGTGAAAGCGGAGTTCGGCCAGCCCGTAAGCGACCATACTGCTGGCGGCCAGATTGATGACGGTGTTGCTGAATACGCGCATGGCGACGACATCGGCGGCGGCGTTGCCAGCTACCAGATGCAGATTGGTGACGGTGACATAGCCGATGGCGCTGGCGGCGAAGTAAGCGAGCGCGTCCAGACGAGTGCGGAGCGCCAGCGGCCAGATCAGCAGCCAAACGACGATATACTTTGTGATCTCCTGTACCACGCCAACGGTCATGCTGTAGCCGATGATGCGGTCAATGCGGCCCGCGAGAGGCAGCCAGGCATCTGGGTCGATAAAGTCAAGCAATGGCAGGCTGACGGCATTGGCCGTCAGAGCGGTGATGACCAGCACCACCGTCAGGCGGGTACGCGGCTGTGGCACACGCATCTCCGGCAGGCGGGAGAAAACCAGCCACAACACCAGCGGCGTGAGAGCAATGCCGATATTCAACGGCTGCTGAAGCGCGTCTGGTACGCGAAAGTTCAGGATGCCGACCACAATGTATAGCGCGATGGCGAACCCGAAGAGCGCGCCCACCTCGACAAAAATGCTGGGCCACACGCGGCGGTATGGGTAAACTTCCTCATCTTCGCGGGGTGGGGTCAGCAGTGACGGACTGTTATACCTGCTCACAAAACCGTACCTGTTTCCCGAAACCGTGTGGTAAACTTCTTCACCGGTGGCGCACAGTGAAATGAGTTACGCCGCCGGGTTCGCCCTATGTTAATGCATGGTAGTTTGCCTGGGAAGACTAAAGTATGCCACTCAAACGCGCCTGGTTTGGTTTGCTGGTGCTGGTGTTTCTTCTGGCGGGTTGCGGAACCCAGTCGGCGCAGCGTAATGAGCGCACGCTGGTCTATGGGCTGACGCTGGAGCCGAGCGGTTTTGACCCGCATATCCACCAGTCATCGGAGTTGGGCATCGTGCTGCGCCAGGTGTATGATACGCTGGTGTATCGCCATCCCGAAACGCGCGAGATTATCCCCGGACTGGCCACCGAATGGGAGATTTCTGAGGATGGGCGCGTGTATACGTTTCGACTGCGCCAGGATGTGACTTTCCACGATGGCACGCGCTTCGATGCGAACGCTGTGGCCGCCAATCTGGATCGTATCATGGAACTGGGGCCGCTGTCGCAGCGGGCGCGCTTTCTGCTGGGGCCATACGAGCGTTACGAACTGGTCGATTCATATACCATCCAGATCGTGCTATCGTCGTCGTTCAGCCCACTGTTGGACGCGCTGAGCCAGGTATATCTGGGTATGGCGAGTCCGCTGGCACTGAGCGAGTACTCTAACAATCGTTATCAGTTTCATCAGGTGGGGACTGGCCCGTTCCGTTTTGAGAAATACACACCGGGCAGCGAGATCGTGCTGGAGCGTTACGAGGATTACAACTGGGGGCCGGATTTCTACCAGACTCCGGCAGACGACGCGGTGCAGCGGATTCAGTATCGCTTCTTCACCGATCCGGCTACACGCGCGGCTGCCCTGGAAAGTGGCGAGGTCGCTGTGATGGGCGAGCTGCTGCCAGCGAGTGCGCGCTCGCTGACCGCAAACAGTCAGGTGCGGCTGATGCCCACGCTTATTCCTGGTATTCCGCTGCAATTCATGATGAACATCGAGCAGTCACCGACCAACAGCCAGGCTTTCCGGCAGGCACTGCTCTACGCCACCAATCGCAGCGTTATCGTTGATACAGTCTTTCAGGGATTTTCGCCCATCGCCTGGGGGCCGTTGTCGCAGGCGACTCTGCATTATCACCGCGATGTTCAGGGGATGTACGCCTACGACGTCGCCCGTGCGCGCCAGATGCTGGAGACGCAGGGTTACGAGGACGCAGATGATAACGGCTTCCTGGATATGGGGGAGGGCGACCTGGAACTGGTGATGATCGTGCCGCCCTGGGGACTGCTGCCACAGGTGGCGCAGTTGATCCAGGATCAGTGGCGCGAGGTTGGCATCCGCCTGACGCTGGTATCGGTCCCCGGTCTGACGGCGCTGCGTGAGCGCGTGGCAGAGGGAGACTATCATCTGGTGGCGTTTGATTCGGCGGGGCTGGACCCGTCCATCCTTAACCAGTTTTACCTGAGCGATGGCGCGAATAACTTTATCAACGTCAACAGCCCGGAACTCGACGCGACGCTGCTGGCTGCCGTAGAGGAAATGGCGCCCGGTGCACGGCGCAATCTATACGCCCGCATTCAGTTGTTCATCATGGAGCAGGCGCTTATTCTGCCCATCCGCGACTATGTGAATCTCAACGCCAGCGCTGCCAGTATTGACGGTCTGGAATACGATCCGTATGGCTGGTTCCCGCTGATGAATAACGTTCGCTTCGTCGGGGACTGAGGCGCTGTGTTCGTCATCGAGCGGGCACTATCGGCTGTTTTGGTGTTGTGGCTGGCGGCGACGCTGGCGTTCTTTGCGCTGCGTGTGCTGCCTGGTGACGCTGTCGCTGCGCAGTTGGCGCAGGGTGGCGCGACGGCGATGCAGATCGACGCGGCGCGGGCCGAACTGGGCCTGAAAGATGGCTTGCCGGCGCAGTACGGGCGCTTTCTGGCTGGTTTGCTGCGCGGGAGTCTGGGCATCTCGCTGGCCAGTGGTCGCCCGGTCGAGGATATGATCGTCGAACGGTTGTGGCCAACTGTCGAGCTGGCGCTGCTGGCGGTGGCGCTGGCGGCGCTGGGTGGCGTGTCGCTCGGTGTAATCGGCGCGGGCGATGGCTGGGTGGGCCGCTGGGCGCGGCTGATGATCGGCGTGTCGATGGGCGTGCCGGTCTACTGGACGGCGACGCTGGCGGTGGTGTTGTTCGCGGTGCAGTTGGGCTGGCTGCCATCGTCTGGTGTAGGGAGCTGGCGCCAGTTGGTGCTGCCGGTGATTGTGCTGGCGTTCCACACACTGGGAGCGATCGCGCGCGTGGTGCAGATCAGCGTGCGTGAGGTGCGCGATATGCTGTTTGTGCGCACGGCGCGCGGCAAGGGGCTGCCTGATCTGCTGGTGCTGCGCCGGCATGTGCTGCGGGTGGCGCTGCCGCCAGCGGTGACGGTCATCGCACTTCAGACCGGCTTTCTGTTGGGTGGCGCGGTGATTATTGAAAGTGTGTTCGTAAGGCCGGGCGTGGGCCGGTTGCTGCTGGATAGCACCGTGCGCCAGGATTACCCGGTGGTACAGGGTATTGTGATTCTGGTGGCGGCGGCTTATGTAACGTTCAACACGCTGGCCGAGGCCGTGCATCGGCTGCTGGACCCGCGTTTGAGGGCGTGAGCGATGCGCTGGCCGCTGCTGATTCTGCTGGCGCTGGTGGTTGTGTCGCTGGCAGCGCCGCTGCTGGCTCCGTTTGACCCGATGCGCACCATGCCGCAGGATGCGCTGCGCTCGCCGGGCAGCCCATACTGGCTCGGCACGGACTTTCTGGGGCGTGATGTGTTTAGCCGGGTGCTTTATGGCGGTCAGCGCACGCTGGCAATGGCTGGAGTGGCGACATTGGTCGCGGTGCTGCCGGGAGCGGTGATCGGCCTGCTGGCCGGTTCGCTGGGCGGTTGGTTCGACCGCGGCGCGCTGGTGCTGCTCAATGTGGTGCTGGCGATTCCGCCGCTGGTGCTGGCGCTGGTGGTGCTGACGCTGGTCGGGCAGGGCAGCACGCGTATCGCGCTGGCGGTGGGGCTGGCTCAGATCGCAGCCTACGCCCAGGTAACGCGCTCGGCGGCGCTGACCGTTCGGGGCATGTCCTATATCGAAGGAGCGCTGGCGCTGGGCGCGAGCCGGTGGTGGATTGTGTGGCGTCATGTGCTACCCAATACGCTGCCGGTGATGCTGGCCTATGGCAGCGTCACGCTGAGTTACTGCGTCATCAACAGCGCGGCGCTCAGTTTTCTGGGGCTGACCGGCGACCTGGGTGTGCCGGACTGGGGTGTTATCCTGGCTGAAGGTCGGCTGGATTTCCAGCGCGCGCCCTGGATTTCGATTGTGCCGGGTTTGCTGATCGCCGTGACGGTGATGACGGCCAACGCACTGGCCGACAGTCTGGCGCGGCGGCGCTCATCGTTGATGTAGCTCTACGGGTTATGGACATGGGACGTTATCACAGACTGGCCGGCCTGCTGCTGGTGATTGTCGCGCTGCTGCCCGGCGGACCGTATCTGCCGGCGAACAGTGAGGTGGCTGAGGTGGTTCCGTTTGACGGGACGCTGCGGCGGATTCATGTGCCGGTGCTGATGTACCACTACGTCAGCGAGCTGCCGCCGGACGCTGACGAGTTCCGCCAGGACCTCACCGTAACCCCGGATGTGTTCCGCGCGCACATGGCTTATCTGCAAGAGCAGGGCTATACGACGATCTCGCTGTACCAGCTCCATGAGGCGCTGTTTACCGGCGCGGAACTACCACCCAGACCGGTTGTGCTGACATTCGACGATGGGCACATCGATCATTACGTCAACGTGCTGCCGGTTTTGCAGGATTTCGGTTTTACGGGGACGTTTTTTATCATCACCAATCTGGCCGATGTCGGGCATCCGGATTATGTGAACTGGCAGCAGATCCAGACGATGGTCGCTGCTGGTATGGATATGGAATCGCACACCAAGTCTCACCGCGATCTGCGCGAACGCGATGCCAATCTGCTGGTTTATGAAATCCTGGGCAGCATCGAGAGCCTGGAAGCGCATTTGCAGCGCCGGGTACGCATGTTCGCTTATCCGGCGGGCCGCTACGATGATCTGACGCTGGCAGTGCTGGGCAGCACGCCGGTGCTGCGCGCGCTGACCACGCGCTTTGGCGCTTACCACACCAGCGATAACCGTCTGGAACTGCCCCGCCTGCGCATCAGTGGCGATATGGGCGTGGCCGGGCTGGCACATCTGCTCAACAGCAGCCGGTGATGGCCTGCGCGGGTGACAAAAACGCCCGCAACGTTGCGGGCGTCAGTCTCATCGAAGTGGCAGCGGGGGTTAGTCTGGCCAGATGCTGGTATCCATGAAGTGGTCCAGAATGGTCATGAACATCAGGCTGAGGGGCAGCGCCGTCCACAGAAAGTACTGATAACCGTATTCCAGTACAGACACAGCCTGCGCGTTGGGGCTGGGGCTTACCGCCGGCAGAAAGAAAGTGATGACGAGCAGGGACGTGCCTACACCCAATGCGATCGACACCATCCAGACGACAAGACGCCGGACCCTAAGTGAAGACATTACGAAATCTCCTATTACTGCGCCAATACAGAACCGCTGCTATTGTAGCGTGTTTGTTCTGGTATGCGCAAGCATTGTATACAAGGCTTTATGTGGATTCTTAACGAATTTTCTGTGTTTCCGCTTTCTATGTTCGTGCCACTGTCTCTCGGCGGTTTGACGGGGTTTGCTAATGTGCTATGATAGCTGCAATATCGCTTAGTCTTCTCTAAGAATTGCCCACGACCGGCCAGATGCTACGGTAATTCGGGCAGGATGTAGAGAGGTAGGAGTAAATTCGCGTGGCTGATATATTCGATAAGCTCAAAAAATTCTCACAGGCCAAAGAAGCCATGGAACTGGGGATTTACCCTTACTTCCGCGCTTTAAGCGACTCTGAGGGCACGACGGCGACATTCGAGGGTAAAGAAGTCGTCATGATCGGCTCCAACAATTACCTGGGCCTGACGACGGATCCGCGCGTGCGCAAAGCTGCCGCCGACGCGCTGGAACGCTATGGGACCAGCGTCACGGGATCGCGCTTTCTGAATGGCACGCTGGAACTGCATCTGGAGCTTGACCGGCGTCTGGCGACGTTCGTCGGCAAGGAAGCGGCTCTGATTTTCCCAACGGGCTACCAGACAAACCTGGGCACGATCTCGGCATTGGTGCAAAAGGGCGATTATGTCATTATCGACAAAGACGCGCATGCCTGCATCGTCGATGGCTGTATGCTGTCACGCGGGGAACTGAAACGTTTCCGCCACAGTGACATCAGCAGCCTGGACCAGACACTCAGCCGCCTGCCTGAAGAAGCCGGAAAGCTGATCGTTGTCGATGGTGTGTACAGTATGGGCGGCGACATCGCGCCGCTGCCGGAGATTATCGACATCGCGCGGAAGTATGGTGCGCGGGTGATGGTCGATGACGCGCATGGCATCGGCGTCACTGGTGGCGGGCGTGGCACGGCGCACCACTTCGGCCTGACCGATGAAGTGGACCTCATCATGGGGACGTTCAGCAAGAGCTTCGCGTCGATTGGTGGTTTCATCGCCGGTGATGCCGATGTGGTGCATTATATCCAGCATCACGCACGCGCGCTGATCTTCTCGGCGGCGCTGCCGGCACCGAACGTCATGGCGGCGATGACGGCGCTGGAGATCATGGAAACTGAGCCGGAGCATAACCGTCGCCTGTGGGAAAACGCCAACTACATGCGCGAGAGCCTGACGGCGATGGGCTATGACACCGGCAGCAGTAACACGCCGATTGTGCCGGTTATCATCCGCGATGACTACCGCACGGCACTGGCGTGGCAGGCCCTCATCAACGAGGGCGTGTACACCAATCCGGTGGTGTCTCCTGGGGTGCCGCCCAACCAGGCGATGCTGCGGACCAGCTATATGGCGACACATCAGCGCGAGCATCTGAACCGGGCGCTGGACGGCTTCCGCATTGTGGGCGAGCGACTGGACCTGATCGACGCCAGCCGGGCCACACGCGCTGAAGGTTCGCTGGCCTGAGCCTGCTTCGACCCCAGACATAACCCAATAAAACAGCGGCGTGGCTCCGATTTCGAGACCACGCCGCTGTTTTGTTACCTATACCATAACCAGCCCAATTTAGCCGGTGTTCTCGTCGCGCTTGCCCCACGACAGCCGCTGATGCAGCGGGTGGAGCAGGCTGTACATCACCGGCACGACGATCAGCGTGAGCAGGGTACTGCTGAACACGCCACCGATGACGACCGTGCCCAGTTCTGAGGCGATGATGGCCCCTTCGGAGAGGCCGATGGCCAGCGGTATCAGGGCGATGATTGTCGCCAGTGAAGTCATGAGGATAGGCCGCAGACGACGCCCACCCGCTTCGATCAGCGCGTCGTAGACTGGCATGCCGCGCTCGCCTCGGTTGGAGCGTACGCGGTCGATGAGGACGACGGCGTTGGTCACCACCAGACCAAGCAGCATCAGCAGGCCGATGAGCGCGGAGATGCCCAGCACGCGGTCAGTCAGGGTGAGCGCGATGGCTGCACCTACCGGTGCGACAACAATGCTGAGGATGATGGCGAACCAGTACACCAGCGACTGGAAGGTGAAGATGAGGATGGTCACAACGATGACGATCGCGATCATCATGGCGATGGGCAGGCTGTTAAAGCCTTCGGTCTGAATTTCGCTGGTGAAGCCCTGTGAAACGGTGATGTGCGGACGTTCACGAATCTCTGGCAGCGACTGGATGGCATCAACCGCTTCGGCGGTGACGCCGATGGTGTTGTCGGTTTCCAGCTCGCCGGTGTAGGACAGGGCCGACTGCTGGTTGATGCGGATAAAGGTCATCGGACCGTCTTCTTCGCTATCGGCATCGGCCTGGCTCAGGTTGCTGGAGACGTTGGTGATGCCCTCGATGTTGTTGAGGGTCTCGGTCACCAGTGGATCGAGTTCGGCCAGTTCGTCTGCCGGGCCAGAGACGACCAGCGAGAAGCCGCCGATACCCGCCTCGGCGATCGACGCGCTGGAAACGGTGACATTTTCCGGGCCGAAGATCGTTTCAGCTTGTTGGCGAATCTCTTGCGTCCATGTGTCGAGTTCATCCTGGCTCACGCTGAGGCCAACGACGACATTGGCGCGGCTCTCGGTGACACCGCTGCCGGTTAGCAGGGTCTCGAAATTGGCGCCGCCACCGCCCACCGTCGTCTGAATAGCGCGGCGCTGCTCGTCTGGAACGGCGCTGGACAGATAGTCTTCAAGTTCGCGCACCAGGTCGTTGGTTGTTGAGATGTCGGTGCCGGGGGGCAGCGTGACATCGACGTTGACCTGTGGTTCGCCGAAGTCCGGCAGGAAGGCCGCTGGTCGCTGGCCGAACAGGAAGAAGCCGAAGATCATCGAGCCGAAGGCGATGGCGATCACGGTTGCGCGGGTTGCCCGGCTGGAGAGCGCCCAGGCCAGCAGCGGGCGATAGAAGCGGACCACCCAGATGTCGCCTTCTTCGGGCAGCTCGTCCATGTCGATGAACAGGTAAGCGAGCACCGGTACGACCGTCACGGCAACGATGAACGATCCAAACAGGGCATAGGTGACAGCCAGACCAAACGGCAGGAAAAACGCGCCCACAATACCACCGGTGAGGCCGAGCGGCAGGAAGACGATCAGGGCGATCATGCTGGCGGTGAAGATGGCGGCGGACACGTCGCGGGTGCCTTCCAGAACGGCGGATTTCTTGTCGCCGCCGGCCTGCATATAGCGCACGATGTTTTCCAATACCACAATCGAGTCGTCAACCACACGTCCGACGGCTACCGTCAGGCCGGAGAGTGTCATGATGTTTAACGTCAGTTCGTCCGGGAAGAGACGCAGCACAAAGCGGAAGAAATCACCAGTTGTGCCAGCCTGTTCGCTAAGTGGCAGGATCAGCTCGTGCATAAACGGCGACACCCAGCGCATGCCCACCAGCGCCGTGAGAATGCTCATCGGAATGCTGATAGCGATGACGATGGTCGCGCGCCAGGCAGGGGCGGGTAGTTTGCCGGGCCAGAAAAGGATCACCAGCCCGGCGGCGATACCGGCGAAGAGCAGCACGCGCAGCACAACATCGGCCTGGTCGAAGGCTTCACGTACGCTGGTATTGTCGTCCAGGTTGAGGGCGATCAGGACCACCATCAGACCGATAAAAATTACCGTGAGTACCGCGCCAGCGCGACGGCGCGTGGGCATGTTCCAGACGCCGCTGCTGAGGAAGGTCAGGATGATAATCACGGCGAAGACAGCGCCCAGGCTGCCCTCGCGGGCTACACCGCTGATCGAATCTTCGATGAAGCTGGACTGTTCAAACACGATACCGATAGCGATATCCGGGTTGTCGGAGTCGATCTGCTGCATGATGCGCTCCACCTGGTTGAACGAGGCGACGGTGTTGGCGTCCGCATTCTTGAATACCGTCACGAACAGGCTGGGCGAGCCGTTGGTGCGCGTCACCTGTGATACTGGGACGAAGGCATCGCCACTCTCGGCGGCCTGATCCTGGAGTCGTTGTGGCAGCAGCGCCAACCCTTCGGCTGGCAGCAATTGCAGCGCCTGGGTTTCGAGACCGAACAGAGCGCTGGCATCGCGTTCTACGATGTACTGGATGGCTTCGATGGGCATGTTGCCCAGTAACTGTGGCGCGAAACCTGCTCCCTGCGGACTCTGGAACACGCTGTTGATTAGCTCGGCGGCGTTGGCGTAGGGATAATTCTCCGGGAAGCGGAAGAAGTCGTCGGCGCTGTTCAGCTCGATGCCATATGACGGTTCCAGGAATGTCCACTCATTGTTGAGCGCGGGCGCTTCGGGGTCGCTGGGTGGGATGCGGCTCACGTAGAGCGCCTGCTGCGCGGCGAAGGCCGAGTCCTGCTCTCCGCTGATGATGGCACGCAGTTCAGCGGCGAGGTCGGCATCCAGGGAGTCGAGCACGTCATCAGGGATGAGAGCCAGCGTTGGCTGCGAGAACTTGCGCAGTACCCCGGCTTCCAGGCGTTCGAAGAAGTCCGGCTCGTAGAGACGGAAGTAGCGTATTTCGGTCGGCGTGAGGCTGTCGAACAGGCGCATCTCGTAGCCGACAAACCGCTCCGGGATGACCTCGTCAATGAGATTGAGTGTAGCTGACGGACTGCCATCTCCCATGAGAATGAGATCGTCAGCGGTGCCGGTGAAATCGTCGGCGAACTGTGGCTGGCCCACCAGCAGGCTCCAGGCTTCGGAGATGGGTGGGGCGACCTCAGGGAGCATCAGTACAGAGTCGGGCAGACGCTCGTAAACTTCGGGTGCCAGCGTTGGCAGGAAGTCGGAGTCGTATTCCGCGATGAAAGCGATGATCTCCGGTGTCAGGCTGTTGATGAGCAGATTGGTCAGGTTGGCTGGCAGTTCTGGACCGACATCGTCGAAGCCTTCGGGCGGCGTGACCAGCAGATTCAGAATTTCGGCGGCTCCCAGGGAGTCGATGCCTGCGGTCTCGGCCAGCTCTGGCGGTAGCGCCACATTGATGAGGTCATCGGCGGTGTTAAGTTCTGCGCCGAAACCAGCGCCAATCGTCTGGAAGATGGGCGGCAGCGGCGGCCCTTCGGGTATGTCCTGGCTGGACGCCTGATCACTACTATCGCCTGGTGCCTGGGATGGGGTGTCAGGTTCTGTATCTGGCGCAGGCTGGACCACCTGTGGCGCGTCGTCGGCGGGTACGTTGCCGGCGACGCTGAACGTCGCCAGGGGAATGTCGGCAAAACTGAAGCTAATTACCTGCGGCGGTTGAATCTGCCAGGGGCCGGGCAGGTCAATGGGCGCACGCTCGACGGTTTCGCCGCTGATGCTCTGGGCCAGGGCGGCGGCGGCCAGTGCGTCGCGCGTGAAACCGTCCAGGTTGGCGATGAAGTCCTCTGGCAGGACGGCGAATACCTCGGGTGACAAGCGCACCAGATGATCGGCGTTAAAGTATTCGATCAGCGTCGGCTCGATTTCGAGCATGCGGGTGACGGTTTCCGGTGTCAGATCATCGGTCTGGCCGATGGTGCCCGTAATCACGCCATCCGTGAAGAAGTTATTGAACATCTCGCCGGTTGGCGTTGTGATCGTCTGGACTTCGACCAGGTCCTGAGCGTCTTTGAAGTAGTCGAACTGCCAGCTTTCTGGCAGCGACGGTGGCAGCAACGGGATTTCTATACCTTCAGCGCGCAGTTCGGCGACTGCATCGGTGTCCTGTTCGCCCAGGTCCAGGCGAGACGAGATGATGCTCCACACTTCGGGAGCGAGTCGCAGCAGCAGGCTGCCTGCCAGCGGGTCGAGGTCGGTGGTGGTTGCTAATTCGGCCTCGTCACCGGGCAGCGCCTGACCGCCATCGACGGAGACGTTGGCAATGGTATCCAGGGCGCGAATCTGCGGCGCAATCTCTTTTTCAACCAGGCGTTCGAGCGGATTGATCTGGATGTCATCCTCGCCCTGTTGCGCCAGATAAGCGGCGGTCTGGCGAATGGTGTCATCGGAGAAAAGCTCCCAGATTTCTGGTGTGATCTGGAACAGGAAGTTGGTGTCGTTTTCCGCCAGATAGATGATGACTTCAGGCGGAAGATCCGCAATTAGTTCGCTGGCGAAAGCCTGCGGATCCGTGTCTGTTGGCGCTTCGATGCTGCGCTGCGGAAACCAGACAGTATCCAGTTGGGTGCGAATGTCATCCAGCAGGCGCTGCTGGTCGATGCCAAAGTCGTTAAAGGCGATGATGACTGTACCGAAGGCGCCGGTCGTCTGCGATTCCAGGTTGACAATGTCACCGACGTCGGCCAGGGCGACTTCCAGTCGTTCGGTCATCACGGTGAGGACCTGCTCGCTGGTCATGCCGCTCACCTGACCCAGAATGATCGTCTGGGGCAGTTCGACGGGTGGCAGCAGTTCCTGATTGAGATCGTTGGCTGCATAGACGCCCAGCGCCAGCAGCACGAAGACCATCATAATGGTGAGCCAGCGTAGGCGCAGCGCGGTGCGTGTGATGAAGGAGAAAAATCGTTTCATGTGTGTGTCTCCAGTGAGGCAGGTGAGTTGAAGCCCGTGAGCCTGTTTCCGTTCGTCAGATGGCGGATCTCATCAGTAAGATATGATGCTCAAAAGGGAGTAAATTGACTGACCCTTGAAGTTCAATTCGTCCACGCCATAGCATAACACCGGACGGCAGGATTGTGCTGGTTTTCTCAAACACGTCTAACCATTATAGGCCCGTGTTCGCCTGTGCTGCATAGTGAAACCCCGCAACTCTTATGAATTCACGCGGGCAGCAAAAAGCAGAAAGCCCCGGACTGGTTGCTCCAGGGCTTTCTGAGTTCAAATCTGTTTGGATGGCTGGTGTGTCAGCGATACTCGCCGCTGCTGTAGACGTAGACCTGAATGCCATCCTCTTCGATATCGGGCGAGCTGAGCTGGCCCACGTCTTCGGCGACCCAATGGTAGAGCCAGTGGGCGTCGGTCAGTGACAGGTTGACGCAGCCCGAACTGCGCCGGTAGCCGAAGCCGTCGTGCCAGTAAGCGCCGTGAATGGCGCGCCCGCCATCATAGTACATGGTCCAGGGGACTTCTTCCAGGAAATAGAAGTTGTCGCCGGGGTTGCCCCAACTCATGTTGGTGCGAGGCCGCCGCCAGTAGATGCTGAAGGTGCCCTCTTGGGTGGGGAAGCGCGCTCTGCCGGTGGAGACCAGCGTAGCGAAGACCGGTGAGTCGCCTTCATAGGCGATGAGCACCTGTTCGTACAGGTCGATGCCGATCCAGCGTTCGGTTTCGACATCTTCCGGGCGCTCGACAGGCAGCACCTTGGCGACCTTAGTCTGCTCGACCCACTGATCGGGGCCGATCTGGTACCAACGCCAGCCATCGACTTCCACCTCATCGAGAATGTCGATGCGCGAATAACGATAATGCAGTCCGTTGGACTCGACCGGGCTGCCACCTGGTTCAAGGCTGGGGTAGAGATTCACCAGCAGCCAGGCGCTGACATGCTGTGGTTCGACCTGCGGCCAGAAGATGCCGGTGAAATCAGACACGACATAGTTGGTGTCCTCTAGCTGTGCGTTCTGCAGCCAGCGGCCCGGGCTGGCCTGCACCCAGTCGCCTTCAACGCTCTGCACCGTGATGAAGTTGAAGCCGTCAGGCAGGTGCTCGACGACATTGCCGTTGGGTGCGTCGAAGATGTCGGCGTCGCCGCTGACGCGCATGTAGCGGCGGTCGTGCATGAGGTCACGGTCTGGCGGAAGCTGGCGGAAACCTGGCCTCTCGCTGTTTTCGACATGCGGCTGTGCCGGTTCCTGGCAACCGCTGGACTGCTGATCGTCACAACGCAGGCTGCTGGCGCGACTGGCAGCGCCAGGCGTGGCTGCCATGAACAGCAGCAATACCAGGGGAGCGATTAGCAGCAGTGAACGTTGTCTGATGATGTGAGGCATGGCAGGCTCCTGAAAGCGTCAACCGGGTGATGAGGGTGCCGGTAAAGTTGATCTTATTTCAAGCTAACATCGTTCGGGATTATGGGTCAACATGGTGTGCCCTACGCATGACCCACGCCAGGCATATGAGCAGCGGTTGATTGCCCTATTGTGAATTGGGACTATACTCAACATGGGTGGGGAATGCGATTGTCATCATTTTGGGCAGGAAATTCGTTTTCGGCTTATACTAAAAGACAATGCTTCCAACCGGGTAATTTACTGGCCGGTGCAACGTTATGGGCATATCGCAGGAGGGGTAACATGAAAAGAAGCGCAAAACCTTTAGTTTTGATCGGTCTGCTGCTGGTCTTATTATCGGCAATGATTGCGGGCGGTACGGTAGCTGCCGCTGAGGCGGAAGTGGAGCAACGCGCCGACTTTTCGACGCCGGTGCTGGTGGTGAACACCAGTTTTCTGAATGTGCGCATGGGGCCAGGGGTCCAGTATGATGTGCTGGTTACTGTCGTCGGTGGGACGCAGTTACCGGTGCTGGGTGTGGCTCGTGATCTGGTATGGTATCAGGTGTCAACCGTCGCTGGCGTTGGCTGGGTGAATTTTGAATATACCATCCCGCGCGGGCAGTTCGGTAATGTGCCGTTCGCTGAGGCACCGCCCGCCTCGCAGATGACCGGCGCGCTGACTGGTGCCGATGACGCCATCAGCGGCTTTGGCTTCACCAGTGGCCGCGCCTGGGGGGTGTCGGTAGTGGTGGCGCATCCGGCTCGCACCGGCCCAACCATGAACTCTGGTTCACCGGGCGATGCGCTGGTCGATCTGTCGCGCATTTACGCCATTCAGGAAGCGGTTACCGCTGAGGGTGGCGTGGTCTGGTATCGCGTCAATGTGCCGGCGTTTGGCAGTGTGTGGGTTGAGGCGACGAAGACCAAAATGCGCCCCTTTGCCTGTGAACTGTCGGCGGTGCAGTTTCGTACCAGCCTGGCGCCCGTTCTGGGGCCGGATGGCTCCGGTAGTATAGACGGCGAGATGCGTTATCCAGAAGGCACCGAAGCCTATCTGCTGGACCATGTGGGTAATCAGTTTAAGGTCGAGATGTCCGATGGCAATATCGGCTGGATTCCGCAGGATGCGGCGCTGGTCCGCGATAATGTGTTCTCGGATTACTGTGAGGCCGGTGGACGCGATGCCGTCAGCGATGCTGGCACTGACCAGACATCGCAGCCCAGCCGGGCGGCGGCGCGGGTTGTAGTTAACACCGCCTTCCTCAATGTCCGCAGCGGACCGGGGGCGCAGTACACAGTCGTCAGTACGCTGCCCGGTGGCACAGAACTGGCGGTTGTGGGTTTTGCGCCGGATGATGTGTGGTATCTGGTCGAGGGCGCCTTTGGCCGTGGCTGGCTGAACAGCGAGTTCGTGCTGTTCCGGGGCGACGGCTCGGCGGTGCCGGTTGTTCGCGACGCGGTGGGCGTCATGGCGCGCCCGATGGCACAGATCAGCAACGCGGTGGTGCTGTATGCCGCGCCCAACACGACGATGGGGCAGATTGGCGCGCTGTCTGGCCCGCTGGAAGTTCCGATTGTGGGACGCACGACTATCCTCGATTGGGTGCAGGTGAACACCAGCCTGGGCTTTGGCTGGCTGCGCGCCGACCAGATCAGCATTTCGGGTGATACCTCAATGGTACCGATTATCGGCGGCTAGCTGCTGATGGGATACACGCCTAAGAGCAGGGGCGCGCTTCGTAACGCGCCCCTGTTTTTTTGTTGCCAGTGGTTCAGGTGTCCAGACGGAACGGATTGAAGCGTGTCTGGTAGTCGAAAACATCCTCGCCCTCAGCTTTCTTGAGGATGTCGATCACCTGTAGTGTGACAGGCGTCATGATGACCTCGATGCCGACTTTGAGGATGTAGTTGGTCACGATCAGGGTGACGTACAGGCTGGTTGGAAAAACGCCCAGCAGCGTGGCGATAGTGAAAAAGGCGAATGTGTCCAGCGCCTGGCCGACGAGTGTACTGCCGATGGTACGGCTCCACACCCAGCGCCCGGTGGTGGCGATTTTCATTTTCGCCATCACATAGCTGTTGCTGAAGCTGCCCAGCCAGTAAGCCGTCAGGCTGGCGATAACCAGTCCGCTGATGCCGCCCAGGACGGCGTTATAGGCTTCCTGACCAACGCCGGCGCTCCATTCGGCCTCGCCGGGTAGGATACCGGCCAGCCACACGAAGAAAGCCATGATGGCCGATGCCATGAAGCCCATCCAGATAACACGCCGCGCGCGCTGGTAGCCGTATACCTCAGTCAGGATGTCGCCGAAGATGTACGAAATCGGAAAGACCAGCGTGCCGGCGTCGAAGGCCAGCGCCAGCGGTCCCAGGCTGGCGCGCAGGTCGATGATTTTGGCGCTGCTGAGCAGGTTACTCAACAGCAGCACGGTCACGAACAATGCCATCACAAAGTCGTAGTAACGATACTGTGTCCGCATGTCTGGTGTCTGCTCCCTATTAACCGGATTTGCCCATTATAAAGGTTCGTGCCGGTTTCCCCAGGTCTGTTTTGGGCGAATGGCACTATTTCAGGTTAAAATGAGGTTGATATCGGACAAATGCAGCCAGTTAAGGTATCCGCTCATGACAATGGAACTCAGGCGTCCCCGGAAATACCCGATTGATTTTCGCTCTAAAGAAACCGAGTTCGTGATGAACTGCTGGAAGGCTGTCAACTCGTGCTCACTGGTTGGCGTGGGTAGTGTGGGTAAGTCTAATCTGCTCCAGCATCTGGCGGATACAGATGTCCACCGGCATTACCTGGGCCAGTCCAACGATGCCAATGTGCTGGCGATTATCATCGACCCCAGCATGATCGGCCCACTGCCGGAAAGCGGGCCGAACCGGGACGCCGAGCGCTGCTGGGCGGGCTACGAACTGATGATGCACCGGCTCATTATGGCGGTCATCTCGCGTAACCTGCTAAAGGCAGATGACATCAGCGAACTGTACGGCTTCTACACTGCGCTCCAGGACGGCAGCAATCCGCTGTATGCCTATATGGGCCTGCGCTATTTTGAGTTCGGCCTGAACCTGATTATCGACCGGCTCAAGACGCGAATCGTGTTTATGTTCGATGAATTCGAGGACATGCTCAAACTGCTTCCGGTGAAGTTCTTTCTGACTTTGCGCGGTCTGCGTGATGCCAACCGTACCTACATCACCTACCTGACGTTTACGCGCTCACCGCTGCTGCGCCTGGTGAACCGGTTTGGTATCTCGCCGCAGGAAATCGAGCCGTTCACCGAATTATTTACTGACAATGTATGGTATGTCGGGCCTTACAATGACAAGGACGCGCGCCGCATGGCCAGCAACCTGATGTCGCGTACCGAGAAGAACTACCCGCCAGAGGCGCTGGAATTTCTGGTTTGGGCGACTGGTGGTTATGCCGGTCTGCTGCGCTCGACATTTCATCTGATGGACGAGTTAGGCCAGCTCGATTCGACCAACCGGCTGAATAACGAAATGGTGGCCGAACTGGTCAAGAAGCAGGCCATCGAGGATGAGTGCATGCGCATGTGGGATAGTCTGCTGCCCTCAGAGCACGATGTGCTGCGTTCGCTGGCCGGTCTGCAGCGTATTGAACGAGATACCGTTTTTGACCGCAGTGTCACGCTGCTGGCGTACAAAAAACTGCTGCGCCCAGATCGTGAACGCAATACCCTGACTATCCAGCCGCCGATTTTCCGCCAGTTTATCACCACAAACGGGCCTATGTTACAGCAGGCAGGTAACAACAACCGGTGACCGATCCCTACCGCATCCCGGCAGAAGTCCACCGCATCGAGACGGAAGTCGCCCGTTCGCGGTTTATCGCGACGGTGGCTCCGGTGGGCACAGTTGAAGAAGCCAAAGCGTTCCTGGCGCAGATCCGCGCCGAGATGCCAGACGCCTCGCATCATGTCTATGCGTTCCGGGTGGGGCACGGGCAGACCGTGACCGAAGGTATGAGCGATGACGGCGAACCATCGGGTACGTCCGGGCCGCCGGTGCTGGCGATTCTGCGTGGCAGCGGCCTGGGCGACATCATCGTGGTGGTGACACGCTATTTCGGCGGTACGAAGCTAGGCACAGGCGGACTGGTCCGGGCCTACAGCGAGGCCACGCACACTGCGCTCAACAGCCTGAAAACCGAGGAAAAAATCGAAAAGAGGTTGCTGGGCATCGACATGCCGTACAGCCTCTATCAGCCGATTAAGAAGCTGGTCGAGGAGCACAATGGCGTCATCGAGGACGAGACATTCACCGCCGATGTGGCGATTATGGCGATGTTCGCCGTGCCCGATATCGAGCCGTTTGTGCTGGCGGTCCGCGATGCCTCAGCCGGGCAGGTGGAGCCAATTGTCCTCGATGACGACGATTGACGGCTGTTAATCGCGCTCGTCGCTGAGAATCTGCGCGATGGCGCTGCGCGCCGCTGTGACGGCGGGATGGCGTGGCGCGATGGCTTCGGCGCGCGCCAGATAAGCGCGGGCGTGGTCGCGCTGGCCAGTCTCGAACAGATAGCGCCCGGTCAGTGTCAGCAGCGGCACATGGTAGGGGTTAGCTTCGATCCCCTTGTTGAGATAGTCAAAGGCGAGCTGCTGCTCCCCGGATTCCCACAGGATGCGCCCTAACTGCTCGATGATGTCCGGGTCTTCCGGCATAGCGGCGTTACCGTCCAGCAGGGTCTCCAGTGCCGCGTCGTGGTCTTCGCGGATGGCATAGGCTTTGCCCAATAGCACATAAAGCTCCGGGAACATGGGCGCGTTTTCCAGCGCTTCTTCCAGGAAGTCGATGTCCGCGCCGCTCAGACGGATGTCGCTGTCCACCATCGCCGTTATTTCGCCCAGGTGTTCCTCAAATTCGGGGTCGTCCACCGACAGCATGAGCCGGTCGATGTCGGCCCGTATGTCGTCGGCCTCGCTCAGTTCGCGGGCGCGTTCGAGCGCGTCGGCGGCTTCGTCTTCGCGCTCATCCAGCAGGCAGGCGACACCCAGATTTACCAGCAGGTCGGCGCGGTTGGGGTGGGCCTGCGCCGCCTGCTGCAACAGAGCCAGCGCGGGTTCGATGTCCTCGATGTTGAACATGCTGTCGATCACGGTTCTGACGAATTCGCCGCTGTCATCGGCCTGGATCAGACGCTCGAAGATGGGCCATAATTCAGCTTCAGCGCCAGCGTCGATCAACTGGTTGCACAGCAGTTGCAGCACTTCGACGTTGTCCGGCTCGATTTCGAGAGCAGCCTCATAGGCGGCGATGGCTTCCCAGGTGAGCGGGTTGTCGTTGTAGTCGGCGGGGTCGATGAGGACATACTCGTCGATGACGCGCTCTTCGGCTTCCAGCAGGCCCAGCAGCATGGCGTAGCTGCGATAGATGGCCACGTTGGCTGCGCCCACTTCGATGGCTTCCTGGTAGGCATCCAGCGCTTCCAGACCGCGACCGCCGCGCCGGTAGATGTCGATCAGCGCCATCCAGACGGCGGTGTTTTCCGGGTTGCGTTCGGTCTCTTCCTCAAGCAGATCGTAAGCCTGCTGGGTGCTGCCCATCGCGTAGAGAGCACCGCCGATGAAGATGGCCGGGAATGACGTGTCTTTGAAGGTCTCGATGACATCCGGCACGAGTGATGCGGCGACCTCGGCGACTGGCTCGTAGCCCGGCTGCATGGCGTGAGCGATGGCGTTAGTGACGGTCCACGCGCCAAAGCTGCGGCTGGTGGCGCGCCCGCTTTCGATCATCTGATGAGCCAGTTGGCGCACGGCTTCTTCCGGCCAGGGGACGCCCCACAGCGCCAGCAGCAGCCGCACCTGCCACTCGGCCACATCCGCCAGCAGACGGCGCAGCGAGTCGTCGCTGGCGTCGGTTTCGCTGTAGGATGCGACTATCGTCTGTGCCGATTCGAAATCGCCAGCCAGGTCACCGGCGATAACGGGCAGTTGGTTGACCAGATCGGCCAGGCTGTTGGCAGTATATGCGTGCTCAAATTCGGTATTGGTGAGGTCGTTCTCAGCGTTGATGGTCAGCTTCCAGGTCTCACCGTCCTGTTCGATCTGGCCCCACATGGCGGCGTTTTCGTCGAGCTGTTCGAGCTGCCAGTCGTCTACATCGAACTGCGAGTCGGCGAAGGACCATTGATGACTGGCCGGATCACCCTCGACGCGGGCGAAAAGCCGGTAGACCCGTATATCCTGCCGGCGTTCGAGTAAAAAGGCCAGCACAGTGGCGATTCCCAGCGCCATCGCCGGGTTATCGGCGTAGATGAAGGGCCACATACCGATGCGCACCCGGCGGCGCGTGTCCAGGTTGCGGCTGAGTGTGCCGGCTGTGCCGAAGATGGCGGTTGGTACGCTGCCGCTGCTGCTCTGACGGCCTTCGATGTCGATGAGTTTGCGGGCGATGTCGCTCATGGTCTCTCCGCTGTGTGTGATGGCTGAAATCTGGTGTGTATGTTAACGCGATTGTCGCCGGCTGAAAAGCCTGACGCGACCCAATAAAAACGCCCCGTCAAACGGGGCGTGATTGTGATTGTGTGTTGCCGGCTCAGATATCCAGATTGCGGACGCGCTTGGCGTGCGTCTGGATGAAGCGGCGGCGTGGCGGGACACTGCTGCCCATCAGCATATCGAACACGCGATCAGCCTCGGCAGCGTCTTCGATTGTCACCTGTAGCAGGGTGCGCGTCTCCGGATCCATGGTGGTATCCCAGAGCTGGTCGGCGTTCATCTCGCCCAGACCTTTGTAACGCTGCACGTTGACCTTCTCTGGCGTGGCGTACTTCTTGAGTGCCTTGGTCAGTAGCTGCTGTTCGTTGAGACCGGGTTCGGCGTAGATGTATTCCAGGTCTTTGCCGTTCTTCAGCCGGTAGATGGGCGGTTGGGCGATATACAGATGCCCGCTCAGGATCAGTGGTTGCATGTGACGGAAGAAGAATGTCAGCAGCAGGGTGCGGATGTGGCTGCCGTCTACGTCGGCGTCAGTCATGATGATGACACGGTTGTAGCGCAGTTTTTCCACCTGGAAGTCGTCGCTGATACCAGTGCCCAACGCGGAGATCAGCGCCTTGATTTCGTTGTTATCCAGGATTTTGTCCAGGCGGGCACGCTCGGTATTGAGGATTTTGCCTCGCAGCGGCAGAATCGCCTGGAAGTGGCGGTCGCGGCCCTGCTTGGCGGTGCCACCCGCCGAGTCGCCCTCGACGATGTAAATTTCGCTGCCGTCACCGTGCCGCGAACAGTCGGCCAGTTTGCCGGGCAGGGTGCTGCTCTCCAGCAGGCTGGGACCGCCGCGCACCAGATCGCGGGCCTTGCGAGCCGCTTCACGGGCGCGCTTGCTGGTCATACATTTGTCGATGATGCGGCGCGCCTCGCGCGGGTTGAGTTCCAGAAATTCCTGAAACGACTCGGCGACAACCTGCGAAACGACGCCCTGTACTTCAGGATTCAGCAGCTTGACTTTGGTCTGGCTCTCGAACTGTGGGTCCGGATGTTTGACACTGACGATGGCCGTCAGCCCTTCGAGTGTGTCGTTACCGCTGAAGTTGGCGTCTTTTTCCTTGAGCAGGCCGGCTTTGCGCGCATGGCGGTTAATCACGCTGGTGATGGCCGAGCGCAGGCCGGTCAGGTGCGCGCCGCCGTCCGGCGTGGCGATGGTGTTGGCGAAGGCCAGTTCGGTGACGGTCGACGAGTCGGTGTACTGGAAAGCCGTCTCCACACCGATGGTGAATGGCGTTTTGCCGTCTGGCGCCAGATCGACTTCGCGCTCGCCGTAGACCGGCTCGTGGAGCGCGGCGCGGTTGCGGTTAAGATAACGGACGAATGAATGGAGACCGCCTTCAAAATAGAAGGTCATTTCGCGGGGGATGGGCTTCACCCGTTCGTCGCGCAGGGTAATCGACACGCGGCGGGTGACGAAGGCCATCTCGCGGAAGCGCTGCGCTAGCGTGGTGTAGCTAAACTCGTTGAGGTCCATAACTGTGAAGTCGGGCACGAAGGTTGTCCGCGTGCCGGTGCCTTCGCCGGGTTCCAGTTTGCGAATCTTGCTCACTGGGCCAGTGGGGACGCCGCGCGCGTATTCCTGCTGCCACAGATGGCCGTCGCGGAACACCTCGACTCTGGCCCACTCTGACAGGGCGTTGACCGCCGAAACACCAACGCCATGCAGACCACCGCTGACCTTATAGGCGTCGCTGTCGAATTTACCGCCCGTGCCGACCTGTGTCATGACCATCTCCAGAGTGGAGATGCCTTCGGTCTTGTGGATGCCGACCGGGATACCCGCCCCGTTGTCGGTGACGGATACGATGTGGTCGTCGTGCAGGGTGACGGTGATCTGATCGCAACGACCGGCCAGCGCCTCATCGACTGAGTTATCAACGACCTCGTGAATGAGGTGATGCAGCGCCCTGATATCGGTGCCGCCCACGTACATACCCGGCCTCTTGCGGATATGCTCCATTGGGTTCAAACGGACGATGCTTTGCTCGTCGTAGGCATGGACTGGCCCGGGACGGCCTGTTGGTTTATCCGTCATGTGTTGATTCCTCACCTGATTCGTCAATACGTGAGATGTTATTTGCAATCAAAAAGGCGTACTTTTTCGGGATGGGTGTGCGTCCGAATTTCCGCCTGAAAAAGAAGTCTCTTCTTCATTAAATTATACCGCACTGTAGAAACAGCGGCAATAGGCGTTTATAACGGAATCCTACAGAGGGAGTCTCGCTTGACAATGGCTGGGGGTCGCTTATACAATGCGCTTGAATTAACCCGCCTCCGTAGCTCAGTCGGATAGAGCAGGAACCTTCTAAGTTCAAGGTCGTAGGTTCGAGTCCTACCGGGGGCGCCAGACAACAAACAAGCGACATCCGATTTGCTGGATGTCGCTTGTTGTTTGCTGGTAGATCGTTGGTTTATGCCATGATCTCCTGATACAGTGAGGAAGTCGCCGTTTCTGGCTCTCGGTTAAGCGTCTTTAGCTCGGCGGCGAGCTGCTGGTAGTGAGCAGCGGCTTCGCTGCGACGTCCCAACCGGTTGTAGAGCTGCATCACCTCGCGGTGGACATCCTCGCGATTCGGGTCCTGGACCAGCCCTTTCTGCAGCAGCGCCAACGCCTGTTCGTGACGGCCTCGCTCCTGCCAGACGCGCGCCATCTCGGTGAGAGCTTCCAGATAACCGGCGCAGAAATCGACACGGCGCTCGGTGATCCAGGGATCGTTATGGCCCTGCAGGAACGGTCCCCGGTAGAGGTTGGTAGCCCGTTCCCAGGCGCTCATGCGCTCGTCGATGCTGCTTCCGGTGTCGCGTGCGTTCATCAGCAGGCTGGCGAACTCCATCACGTCGTAGTAAATCGACATCTCTGGATTGATGCGATAGTAGCCGTCCTCGTGGATGAGTACGTCGTGATCCAGGGCTTTGTGCAGGCGTCGTTTGGTCACATGAAAGACATTGACCGCCTGATCGGGTTCGAGTTCCGGCCAGAATGCCTGGCAGATTTCGGAGCGGGTGATCACCGGGCGGTCCAGCGCGAAGAAGAACAGCAACCGGGGCAGATGGCCTTCCCAGCTATCGACCGGTAAGCTTTCAGATAGAACGAATCCCGGCCCCAAAGCATAGACTTCCAGCAGTTTTTCGTCTGCTGGTGTTGGCTTGTTGGCACCGTTTTCGGATTGGTTGTAGAAGCCGTCGTAGATGATGCGCTCGTCCTGAAGCAGGACCGCCCGCCGCTGCGCGATCATCGACACCCAGGGCAGGCGGGGAAGCGTGCGGCTGTTGACGACCAGGCGGCAATGATCTGGCAGGAAATTGGAGAGCCGTTCGACAAAGCGCTGAATGTCGTCGGATGCGTCGCTGCGGTCATATTCGTCAAGCACCAGGATAAATCGCTCGGATGAGATTTCGGCGAGGTCCTTGATAAAGGTCGTTAGTACCAGGTCGAAATGATCTTCCGGTTTCTCGTAGACATTTTGCGGTAAGATGTTAATATGCCGCCCGAATGTCGGGTGCTGGTTGGCCAGCGTGTGACCAATACTGGAGATGAAGGCCTGCAGGTTGATGTCGTCCGGCCCCATCGCGTAGTAAAACACGTTGAGGTCCGGTGTGTTGATGAGTCGGGCGATCAGCATCGACCGGTAGCGACTGTGTGGATGCAGCAGGATGATTCTGGCTGTATCGAGTTGTTGCAGAAATGTCTGGTATGAATGATCGATTAGTCGATGGAGTTGCATGGGTCTGTCTACCCTTGTTACTCAGTTTTATGCGTCATAATCTAATTATAACAATTAGGCGCAAACTTGCTAATGATTCGTTAGCTGTGTTTTACAGGAAACTGTCGGATAACAAGGTAAGTTAGTTGTTTGCTCGTGGTGTTGTAGCCGTGGAGGGTAAAATTGCCGATGCGAGGCGCTGAAGAACGTCCGGGCAGGCCGCTGGGTGTTATTCTGGCGATTGTGGCCAGCGTGCTGCTCTACACGATCGTACCGCTGCTTCTTGTGGGGCAGGTGCTGCTGGTGGAGCAGCATTTTACCCGCATGGAGCCGGCAATTCCAGTTGATGGCGAAACAATTGTGCCGGCTATGTCCGGTGGTGATCTGCGCGGCGGTATCACCGACTG
Organism: uncultured Anaerolineaceae bacterium; assembly: GCA_964639225.1. GTDB lineage: Bacteria > Chloroflexota > Anaerolineae > Aggregatilineales > Phototrophicaceae > CAZXCK01. The sequence continues at coordinate 55,722 of CAZXCK010000005.1, forward strand.
GCATCTGATTCTGCAATCGGCGCTGGCGCTGGGGTTCCTGGCGCTGGCGGCGGCGGCGTGGCGGGGCAGGCCGCCTATGATGCGTTATGTGTTCAGCGGGGCAGTCGTTCTGCTGACACTGCTCACTCTGGTTCCCATGCTGTGGCCCGGTGTATTTAACGCCAGTCAGGACCTGAGCGGCGGCTCGCTGGACGACGCGCTGCGATCGCTGGGATTTGCCCAGGCGGCGATGTATATTGTGGTGCCGGTGTATGTGGTGTGGTATCTCAACCGGGGGCCGGCGCGAGCTTTCTTTCGCGGTTACTATCTGCCGCCGCCGGACGGTCAATAAAAAGCCGGGCTGCGTATGGCAACCCGGCTGACCTGATATAGAAAGGGGTGCTGCGCAGTTCAGCATCTAGCTGGACTCGCGGCTCTGCATTTCCATGAGGATCAACTCGCGGCGCAGTGTTTTGCCGACAGTGGTCTTAGGCAGCTCGTCGATGAAAGCGTAGCGGCGCGGGACTTCGTAAGGTGCCAGGTGTTTTTCGCAGTGAGCGATGAGTTCCTCGGCGGTGACGGACTGGCCCGGCTGAGTTACGATCCACGCTTTGAGGGCTTCCTGGCCTTCGCGTTCAGGGTGCGGCACGGCGGCCACGCCGACTTCCAGCACCGCCGGGTGATCTTTCAACACTTTCTCGACGGCGTTGGGATACACGTTAAAGCCGCCGATGAGCGCCATATCCTTTTTGCGGTCCACGATGTAGCAGTAACCGTCCTCGTCCATCGTGGCGATGTCGCCGGTGTACAGCCATAGTTTACCTTCGAATTCGCGCAGGGCGTTGTTGGTCTCGGTGGGCATGCCGTGATAGCCCTTCATCAGGTTTGGACCGTGAATAATCAATTCGCCCGGTTCGCCGATGGGCAGCACTGTCTGGCCGTCGTCCAGGCTGACAATGCGCAGCTCAATGTCCGGCAGCGGCAGCCCGATGGAACCGGTGCGGTTCTCGCCCAGCACCGGGTTGACATGGGTCGCCGTCGGCGCTTCGCTCATGCCAAAGCCTTCCATCAGAACGCCACCGCTCAAGCGCTCAAATTCGCGTTTGGTGGCGGGCGGCAGCGGCGCTGAACCACTCACACACAGCCGCACCGATTTCAGGCTCATCTTGCCGGAGAGTACATCGGGATGGTTGTTGATGGCGTTGTAGAGAGCCGGCACACCGTGAAACAGCGACGGTTTGAACTTGTCAATGACATCGACCACATCAGCGATGTCGCGTGGATTGGGAACCAGCACAATGCGCGATCCCATCATCATGGCCACGCTCAGAACGGCGATCATGCCGAACACATGGAACATCGGGATAGCACCCAGGAAAAGCTCCTCTTCGCCCGGTATGCCCTCCACCGACAGGAAAGCGTGTTCCTGCAGGGCATTGGCCACCAGCGCCCGGTGGGTAGACATGGCCGCTTTGGGAACGCCGGTGGTGCCGCCAGTGTACTGGAATATCGCCAGGTCGTCCGGCGTGACATTGGCGTTGGGTTTGCGCCCGGCGTAGCGCGTGAGCACATCCTGGAACCAGTGATCGCCGGATTGCAGCTTTTCGATGTAGTGACCGTCTTTTTTCTCACGGGCGATGGTAAACAGCGTGCGGGCCAGGCTGGGCAGATATTCCTTGATGTTGGCGACAATGATGTGTTTGATCTTCGTTTTGCTCTGGATGCTCTTGACGGTGTTATAGAACAGACTCATGGACAGCACAAATTCGGCGTCACAGTCGTTGATCTGGTATGCCATCTTGTCTGCCGGGTAGGTTGGATTGGTCGCCGCGACGACACCGCCCGCCTTTAGGATGCCGTAAAAGCTGACGACGAAGGCCACGCTGTTGGGCATCACAATGGCGACGCGATCCCCTTTTTTCAGGCCCATGTCGATGAGTCCGGCGGCCAGCGCGTCGGACAGGCGGTCGAGTTCCCCGTAGGTGGTCATGTTGGCCTTACGGCCCAGCAGCGGTAGTTTTGCACTGGTGATAAGCGCGACATTACCAGGGGATTTTTTGGCGTTTTCCGTTAGAAAGTGTGGCAGAGCGATTTCTGGATAGTCGATTGTGGCAGGAACCCCTTTATCGTAGGTTTTTAGCCAGGGTTTGTCGGCATACGTAACCATTAGTTTGTCTCCGAATATGGACAATTTAGCACTATAACGCGAATATTATAGCTGATTATAAATCATACCAGGGGTGCCCGCTATAATTCTTACAATGTATTTAACTTTTCGCCCATTCCAGCCACATATCCGGCATGCGCGATACCTGGCCATCCTGCGAGATGCAGATGTGCCGTGTATGGCCGGTGACGAGTAACTCGCGGCTGTTGGCATCCACGATCTCGTAGGCGAATGTCATGCCCCGGCTCTGGACGGTTTGCAACCAGGTGCGCACGGTAATCTCCTGCTCGTAGTGGGCAGGTTTGTGGTAGCGGGCGTGAACTTCGGCGACAATCAGGTAATAACCGGCTTTCTCGAAGTCGCTGTAAGGGCGGCCACGCTGGCGGGCATAGGCGCTGCGACCTTCTTCAAAAAAGACGATGAAATTGCTGTGATGGACGATACGCATGGCATCCGTCTCGGCGTAGCGAATGCGCAAGGTCGTCTCGGCAACGAATTGTGATACGTCGGACAAGGCTGTTCTCCTGTCGTGCTGAGGTTTGTTTCCAGCATAGCGTTTCCTGCTCGAGGCGGCAATCCGCAGTTGTGTGCTGGCGACAGTGCTTGAGGTTTTGGGTGAATCTGGCTATGATGAACCCCAATTCTAATGGGCAGGATGGTTGATGAGTGGCTCCAGGCAGATGACCGGCAAGCAGGGCGAGCAGGCTGCTGCCGCTTATCTAAGGCGGCAGGGTTATGCGATCGTGCAGATGAACTGGCGCTGCTCGACGGGCGAGATCGACATCGTCGCGCGGCAGGGCGACGAGTGGGTGTTTGTCGAAGTGCGCAGCCGCTGGCGGGCGTCAACCGAGGCGGCTTTTGAAAGTGTATCGACGCGCAAACGTGAGCGCATGATACGCGCCGTTTATGCTTACCTGGCAGCGTTCGACATACCGGCGGATGCTGGTTGGCGGGTGGATGTCATCGCGGTCGCGCTCAACCCTGCCGGCGCGACGATTGAACACGTGGAGAACGCGCTTGACTGGTGACCGCATCGCAGGTGGTGTGCCGCCGCTGCTGGTGATTCTGGGTCCGACGGCGGTTGGCAAAACCGGGCTGGCCCTGCAACTGGCTGAAGCGTTTGACGGTGAGATCGTCGGTGCGGACAGCCGGCAGATTTACCGTTACATGGACATTGGCACCGCCAAACCGACACCCGCCGAGCGGGCGCGTGTGCCGCATCATATGGTGGATATCATTGAGCCAGACGACTTTCTGACGCTGGCACGCTACCAGCAGATGACCTACGCGGCGATCGACGACATTCACCGGCGAGGTCGGCTGCCACTGCTGGTGGGGGGTACCGGCCAGTACATTACGGCGGTCGTCGAGGGTTGGTCTATTCCGCAGGTCGCGCCCAATATGGCGCTGCGGAGTGAATTGGAAGCTTTCGCGGAGACTCACGGCGCCGAGGCGCTGTATCAGCGTTTACTGGCTGTTGATGCGGTGGCGGCGGCAAAAATCCACCCGAACAACGTGCGGCGGGTAGTCCGGGCGCTGGAAGTCTGCCTGGAAACGGGCCAGCCCATCAGCGAGTTGCAGCGCAAGCGCCCGCCGAATTATCGTCTGCTGGAACTTGGCCTGACTCTGGAACGTCAGGCTTTGTATGCGCGCGCTGATCGTCGCATCGACGCAATGATGGCCGCCGGTTTCCTGGACGAGGTGCGTGATCTGCTGTCGCGGGGCTATGATCGGCGGCTGCCGTCGATGAGCGGGTTGGGTTATGCGCAGCTCACCGAGCATCTGCTGGGGGATGTTACGCTGGATGAGGCTGTACAGAACACTAAAGCGGATACACGCGGGTTTATCCGGCGGCAGGAAACGTGGTTTCGCGGGCACGATAATGGCATTTTATGGCATAATGTGGATCATATCGAAGTGCAAGTGATGATCGAGCACATTCAGAATTGGTTGGATAGCAGCGTTAGTTGATGACTTATGCGACTTCTCAGGCGCAATCGAAGCAGTCCCAATGTTGTTTTTGTGATGTTTTTCCTGCTGCTGGTGGCGATTTTTCTGGGGCCAAGCACGCTGCCGCGCCTGCTGGCGACACTCCTGCCATTTGTCGATGAAGGCGTGCCGTGTGACTGGCTGCGTGAGGCGACAGATCGTTCAGTTCATCAGTCTCTGCTGGGGCGGGCTGTCAGCCTGCGCGATGAGCCGCCGATCAGCCTCGATGTCCGTGTGAGTTCTGTTTCGCTGGCGGACCCGGCGCAGTTGGTTGTGTTCAGCGTGATTGTCATCAACAACACGATTGGCACGGTGCCTATTCTGATCACGCCCGATCGGCTAATTCTGGACCCCAACCAGCCAGCCAGCGGGCTGGGCGTTGTGCCGGGCGGGGCGCCGGCTGTGTCAAATGTGGGCGAGGCTGTCGATCGTTATCCGCCGGGACGCATCCGGCTGCTGGGTCCGCAGCAGCGCTGCGTGCATGAGGTGGCGATCCCGTTCAACCAGATTCCGGGTGGTTCGGCGCTGGTGGCTGAAAACTCGACCGTGCGCGCGTTCTATCGGAACAACGTGCGTGGCGCGGTTCAACAGACAGGTGGCGTGTCCGTCTACGGCGATCAGGGATTGTGGACGGGGGTGGTGGAGTCGTCGCCACGGGCAGTTGGTACGGGTTGAGGTCAATTGAGCTATAATATTTTAGAGAGGGTCGTGGCTGTGGCCAGGTTTGGCCAGATGCCTGACCAGAACATAACCTGGAAAGGTTAGGGTGAAAATGACCGAAGAAAAAGTGGAACACCCTATTATCACCGCTGTTGAGGGTAAATATGCCAATCAATACTGGGTGCTGGACCGTGATGAGATTATCCTGGGGCGCGACGAAGACTGCGATGTCGTGCTGCCTGAGCGACAGATTTCGCGGCAGCATGTACGCTTCTACCGGGAAGACAAGCAGTTTTTTGTCGAGGACCTCGACAGCAAAAACGGAACCTGGGTCAACGGTCAGCGTATCCAGGGGGTGCATGAATTGTATGATAGTGACGAAATCCACGTGGCGCTGGCGGTGCGTTTGCGCTTTATTGGCTCTGGCGCGACGGCGCCGCTGCCGTTCGAGCTGCCGACTAACATTGGCGGGCGGCTCCGCCTGGATCGCGAGTCGCGGAGGGTGTTTATCGGCGATGAAGAGATCGACCCACCGCTGAGCCTGCCGCAGTATCGCCTGCTGGAACTGCTGTACGTCAACAATGGCCGCGTGTGTACGCGCGACAGTGTGGTGGAAACCGTCTGGCCGGACGTCGTGGGTGAGGGCGTCAGCGAACAGGCCATCGATGCGCTGGTACGCCGTCTGCGCGATCGCCTGGCCGAGCATGACCCGGAGGTGCAGTATATTGTGACGGTGCGCGGGCACGGTTTCCGGTTGAACAACCCGTCAGAATAGACTATTGCCGCTGCTATCTCAAACCATCACCGCGATCAGCTCGGCGGCGCGCTGTGGCCCGCCCAGGGTCGCCATCTCCGCCGCCAGTTCGCGCGCGTTTTCGAGCACGCGCGCATCGGCGAGCAGCGCGCGTGTGCCTTCTTGCAGCATCCCCTGGCGCACGTCATGCGCTGACAAATTCAGCCCCACTTTGGCCTGAGCGACTCGTTTGGCCTGTACGCGCTGGTCGGCGGCGTGCGGCACGACGATCTGCGGTACGGCGTGGACGACGGCGGCATGTGTGGTGCCCATGCCGCCGTGATGGATCATCAGCCGGGTGCGCGGCAGGACATGCTCGAATGGTACCCAGTTGAGCAGGCGTGTGCCCCGGGGCAGGGCGCGCAACAGCTCTGCTTTTTTGTCCGGTTCCACCGGATTCCAGCCGATGACGACCACCGGCACCAGACCTTCACGGGCGGCGGCCTGCGCGGCCCAGCTAAAGAAGCCCAGATCGCCGGTGAAAACCGTTCCCAGGGTGATGAGCGCGATACTGGAGTCTGCCGGGACTGATGTCAGCCAGTCCGGCGTCTGGCCGCTGGGAGGAGCAGGTGCGCCGCCGACAAAGTGATTCTGCGGCAGCAGCGTGTCGGCCTCGGCGATGTACCAGTCGCGCGTGAAATAGCAGATGTGCAGATGCGGGCTGATAATCGATGGCGTCGCCCCCTGCGAGAAGTTAGTCCCGTTGAGATTGAATCGCCGGCAAAGGTTGGCGATCCGCTGCTGGCTTTCGCTGCTCAGGTGGCGCTGCACCGGGAACAGATTGGCGGCATTGAGGTCGCCCTGGGCAGGCCAGCCGCCAATCAGCAGCGGCACGTCGAGAGCTTCCGCTGCCAGCGCCGCCGCGCTCAGGAACGGGTCGCTCACCATGCCGTCCGGCGCGCCGATCTCTTCGGCTAGTTCCAGCAGCGCGCGGGTGCCTTCAGCGACCAGGTCTTCGGTCAGCCAGGTGTTGAGCGCGCGCGTGTAACGTAATGTAACGGCTTCCTGTGGCGCGATTTGCGACAGGTCCGGCGGTGGGGGCGGTGGCCACAGCCAGCCGGTCGCCCGGATTGGCTGAAAATCAAGGCCAGCCTGTTGTATGGCGCGAGCGATGGCGTCGCCGCTGATCCAGGTGATCTGATGTCCAAGCGCCTGGAGCGCCTGAGCTGTTTTGAGGAGTCCGCCCCAGTCGGTGTGACTGTAGAGTGGCGCGGACACAAACCAGAAATTAGCCATATGAAGTTCTTTTGCCTGCTATGCTCGGTGATTATGAATCAATTGAGTCGGTGTCACTTGTAATGGGATGGTACCACGCTGGCGGTCGAGTGCCTGCCGTCATCCGTAGACTCTGATAGTGTGCGACGGCGCTGTTCCAGTCGGCGTCAGCCTGCTGGGGGCGATTGTTCAGTGTGTGCCATTGGCTGCGAATGACGAGCGCGTCGGCCAGCAGACGGCGCAGACCGGCGTTTTCGGCGCGTTCGACGGCGCGCTGGGCCGCTTCGCCGGCGGCTTGAAGCTGGTGATGATTGAGGGCGATCTTCGCCTGACCGTTCAACGCTTTGATGATAAGTTCGGTGTTGGCGCTGTGCTCGCCAGTAGTCAGCGCGTTGCTGAAAAATGCCGCCGCTTCATCAAACTGACCCAGGCTAATCAGCGTATGTCCCAGGTTGGCCTGGAAGACAGCATGCCAGTCGCCGGGGATGTCCTCGCCCAGCCGTTCTATCGCCCGGCGATGGTAACGCTCGGCTTCGGTATATTTGCCGAGTTCATCATGGGCAAGCCCCGTGTTGTCGGTCTGGACGGCAGCTTGCAGCGTCAGGCCCAGGTTTTCGCTCTGGCGGATGGCGTAGGCCAGCACATCGAGCGCGCGCTGGGCACGCCCGGTCGCAAGCAGAAACCAACCGTAATTGCCGCGCCGGGTGGCCTCGGCAGTGCGGTCCTGGGTCTCCTGTGCGAGCTTGATGGCATCCACAAAGAAGGCTTCGGCGGTCTCGATGTCGCCCTGGTCGGCGTAGGCGGTGGCCGCGTTAGACAGGATCACGCCGCGTGTCTCCGGGTCTTCGACCGAACTCAGGCGCATGAGAGCCTGCTCGTAGTTTTTCATGGCGCGCTGACCCTGGCCAAGCTGCTTACGCACGCTGGCGATGTCGCAGAATAGACGGGCCGCGCGCGTATGGTCGCCCTGAGCCTCGTAGATTTCCAGCGCGGCCAGCCAGGATTTGATGGCATGCTGCAGGTGGTGCTGGCGCAGGTTCATGATACCGATATCGCGGTGAGTGCCGGCCAGGTGCTGCGGACTGTCGCCGTTGTTGGCATGAGACAGCGCGCGCTCGTAGGTGTGGCGGGCGGCGTCAAAGTCGTCGTTCTCCGTTTGTGCGGCGGCCAGATTTCGCAGCACGTCGATATAGGTGTAGTCGGCCTCAGTAAGGATGAGCGACGCATAGTCGTCCAGCACGTCACTCAGGCTCTCGACGGCGGCCTGTGGCTGGCTGGCCGCTCGCTGGGCAATACCCAGTGCGCCGTAGGCCAGCGCACGCGCACGCCGGTCGGCGGGCAAACTGGCGCATATCTCGACGGCTTGTATCGCATAGTCAAGTGACGATTGCGTGTCGCCCAGTCGCAAGCTGGCTTTGGCAGCCCGGCACAGAGTTTGTACCAGCCTCAGGCTGGGCGCGCTGTCCATGTGCGCCAGAATCAGCAGCAGATGACGGCGTGCTTCTTCGTAGAGCGCGCCCTTCATCGCTTCGGCAGCCAGCGTCTGGCGCCACTGGATTTCGTAACCCTGGTGTTCCATCTCTTCGGCCAGGCGCAGGGCACGACCCAGCAACTGCTGGCCCTCGACCGCTTTACCAGCGGCGATGAGGCTCTCGCCCAGCTTGCCGGTGAAATAGCTGGTCAGCTCCAGGTCGCCGCTGATCTCCAGCTTGGGCAGGGCTTCACGCAGCAGATAGATGGCGTAGCTGGCGTTGCCCTCACGCAGGTAGGTATCGGCCAGGTGGCCCTGGGCACGGCCCTCTGCGCCTATAGAGCGTCCTTTGCGCGCCATTTCCAGCGAGGTCTCGTAGTGGCGACGGGCGATTTCCCACTCGCCCTGGGCCTGAGCCAGCGTGCCCATTGAACCGTAGATATAGGCCAGCGGCGCGTGCTGTTGTCTCTGCCGGGCACCGGCTTGCAGGCTTTCCAGCAGGGTCCGCATGTCGTCCCAGCGACCGAGATGCAGCAGCACATCGGCGCGGTGCAGATCAATGATGAGGGGCAGCGAGCTGCTGCCATTCGAGTTGGTGTGCCGCAGGCGTTCGGCGGCTTCGTCCAGCGCCGCCAGCGCATCCTCGTAACGTTCGGCGCGCTTGTGCTGACGGCCATTTTCAAGCGCGGTCTGGATGGTGTTGCGATTGTTCGTGCCGGTTGCCTGGCTCCTGATGCCGATGCGTCCGGCGACTCGTTCCAGTATATTCATGGGCGATAACAATGTCTGAACCATTCGAGTGATGCGGTGATTGTATCATATTCCGGTCGAATGGCATGACTTTGTACGACGGTTCTCAGGTTGGCCCTATGCAGGCTGTCCTGTTTTATGTGATAGTGTGCAAACGCAGCAAATCGGACAATCCCATATCACAATCAAGAATGTCAGGAGCGGCACTCGTGGCGCAATATATCCGGCTTTTGCGAGAAAGCCCTAATTTTACGCTGTTATGGCTGGCGCAGGTGGTCAGTCTCACTGGTGACTGGTTCAACACCATTGTGCTGTCGGCGATGGTGGCGGATTTCAGTGGGGGCAGCGGTGTTGCGATCAGCCTGTTCCTGATGGCGCGTTTTCTGCCACCGCTGCTGGTAAGTCCGTTTACGGGTGTAATTGTCGATCGCTTCGACCGTAAGCTGATTCTGGTTTACAGCAATGTGATTCGTACCGGCATCGTGCTGATGTTTCTGCTGGCGACCGGACCGGACCTGCTGTGGCTGATTTATGTGCTGACCTTTTTACAATTTACACTGTCGGCACTGTTCGAACCGGGACAGTCGGCCATTATTCCCAGTCTGATCAGGCGTAGCGATCTGGTGATCGCCAATACGCTGGTGAGCATTACCTGGTCGGTGATGCTGGCGCTGGGCGCCATCATCGGTGGCGTGGTGGCGGCGTTTTTTGGCGCGTCGATTGCGCTGGTGATCGGCGCGTCTACGTTCGCCGTGGCGGGGTATCTGATCGCTCGTATTCAGGTGCCGCCCGAAGCGGAGACGCGCGTCGACCTGGAGGCTGGTGCCGGGCAGCCGACCGGCAGTTTCACCGAAGGGCTGCGCTACCTGGCGCGCAACAAGATGGCGGCGGCGGCGCTGCTGGTTAAAGGTGGCGGCAGCGTGGGCAACGTCGATACGCTGATGACTGTATTCGCTACGCAGGTTTTCATCCTGGGGACAGATGGCCAGCTATCGCTGGGCATTATGTACAGCTCATTTGGTATCGGGGCAATTCTGGGGCCGTTGCTGCTTAACCGGATCAATGATGGCTCGATTGGTCGGATGCGGCGGCTGGTGGTGATTGGCTTTGTGCTGGGAACGGTCGGATGGATTGTGCTGGGCGCTGCCGGTTCGCTGGTGATTCTATCGCTGGCGCTGCTGATTCGGGCGATGGGCGGTTCGGCCAACTGGACGTACAGCACAGTCATCATTCAGAAGAGTGTGGACGATCGTTATCTGGGGCGGGTGTTCGCGCTGGACCTGGCGTTCTTCCAACTGGTGACGGTTGTCAGCACAATCGCTCATGGTGTGCTGATTGATGCGCTGGGGGTCGATTACCTGGGCGTGATTTCTTATGGTACAGCGGTGGTGAGCCTGATTCCGCTGGTGCTGTGGATGGCGGTCGTGCCGCGTATGGAACGCCGTGAAGCCGCGAGGACCACAGCACCTGTCTGATCTTTGGCGCTGAGCAGATGATTAGTTCTGGCTGGCGGTTATGTCGCCCGATGTACCGATGCGCGCGCGCAGGTAGGCTTCCATGAACTCGTGTAGACGGCCATCCAGCACGGCGGCAGTGTTGCCGATTTCATAGCCGGTGCGGTGGTCCTTGACGAGCTGGTAAGGGTGCAGCACGTAAGAGCGAATCTGGTTGCCCCAACCGGCATCGACATTTTCGCCTTTGAGAACAGCCAGCTCTGCTTCCTGCTTCTGGCGTTCCATTTCAAACAGGCGCGCCTTGAGCATCTGCAGGGCGCGTTCCCGGTTCTGTAGCTGGCTGCGCTGGTTCTGGCACTGGACAATGATGCCGCTCGGAACGTGCGTCATGCGGACGGCGGTATCGTTCTTCTGGACGTGCTGGCCGCCAGCGCCGCTGGCACGGTAGGTGTCGATGCGCAGGTCGGACTCGTTGATCTCGATATCGATTTCGCCCTGGATATCCGGCCACAGCTCGACTTTGGCGAACGACGTATGGCGGCGGCTGGCGGCGTCGAACGGGCTGAGACGCACCAGACGATGTACGCCCTGCTCACTGCGCAGGTAGCCATAGGCATAGCTGCCGCGCACAATCATGGTGACGCTCTTGATGCCGGCTTCCTCGCCCTCGCTGCGCTCGACGACTTCCAGTTTGTAGCCGTTCTGCTCGGCCCAGCGGATGTACATGCGCTCCAACATCTGCGCCCAGTCCTGCGAGTCGGTGCCACCGGCCCCGGCGTGAATCGAGAGGACGGCATTCTCATCGTCGTATGGGCCGGAGAACATCGCCTCAAACGACATCTTATCGACTTGCTTGGTCAGAATGGTGACTTCTTCGGCCAGTTCTTCGGCCAGCTCATCGCCACCCATCTCGGCCAGTTCCAGAGCATCGTTGATGCGGTGTGACAGTTTGATCCATTTGTCGGCCTGCCCGCGCAGACGAGACATCTCCTGCATCAGCTTCTGAGCAGCTTCGGGGTCGCTCCAGAAGTCTGTCGCACTCGATTGTTGTTCCAGTTCAGCGGCGCGCCGCTGTTTTTCTTCGATGTCGAGATGCTGCATCAGATTGTCGATTTGCTGCTTCATCTCGGCGAGCGTGTCGGTCAGGTTGCTCATGGGTATGCACATCCACAGGTGATAAGTTTCGCAGGGTTGCTGGTCTGCGTATAGCTCGGCCAGCCAGCATTATTATACGTGCTTGAGAGCGATATGGAATAGAGTCAGCGCCGCTGGCGCAGGGCTTCATACATGATCACCGCGCCAGAAACTGAGACATTGAGCGAGTCCGACAGGTGGCCTGCCATCGGGATGGAAACACGCTGTTGGGCCTGTTCGACCCAGGCGGGCGGCAGGCCGCGATCTTCCGCGCCCAACACGATCACCGTTGGCTGGCGCAGGTCCACATCATACAGGTCGTGCTCGCCGTCGACGACCGCCGCTACGATGTTATGGCCACTTTCGCTGAAGAAGGTGAGCGCCTCAGCGGAGGACAGCGTGTAGATGTTGCCCAGGAAGCAGGCACCGGTGCTGCTGCGGATGATGTTGGGGTTGGTGATGTCCAGTGGCGTGTCGATGAGGCATATCGTATCGAAACCCGTCGCATCGGCGGTGCGCAGCAGTGCACCGATGTTGCCCGGTTTTTCGACCTGCACCAGCGCAAGGATTAATGAACCCGCCCGCTGGCGCAGATCATCGACGCCGAGTGACGGCTTCTGCTCTATGACGGCTACCACCGGTGACGGACTCTGCCGGTAGCTGACTTTTTCCAGGATGTCGCGCGGCACAAGGTAGACTGCGCTGGCCGGCAACCGGTCGAGCAGTGGCTCCGGGCCGAGTTCCCGGCAGTAAAAGGCGTAATCGACCGTGTAGCCACAGTCGAGCGCTCGCTCCAGATCACGGCCATCGTCGATGACGAAACGGTCTTCACGGTCGCGCGCTTTGCGCTCGCGCAGGCGCTTGATCTGCTTGACGCGGGCGTTCTGGAAGCTGGTAATGCGCTCGAAGCTGGAAGACATGGTCAGGCGCTTAGTTCTCGTCGAACAGGCTTTTGACGAAAATCTCCGGGTTGAAGAGCACCATGTCGTTGATGCCTTCGCCCAGACCCACGTAATGCACAGGCAGCTCGAGGTCGTTGAATACCGAAAAGACGACGCCGCCTTTCGCCGTGCTGTCCAGCTTGGTGACGATGACACCGGTCACGTCGATCATCTTCTTGAAGTGCTTGGCCTGCTGCAGCGCGTTCTGGCCGGTGGTGCCGTCGAGAACCAGCAGCACCTCGTGCGGCGCGCCCGGCACGACACGACCCGACACCTGGCGGATCTTCGCCAACTCTTCCATCAGGTTAAAGTTGGTGTGCAGTCGTCCGGCGGTATCGACAATGAGCACGTTATAGCCGCGCGCATGGGCCGCTTCGGTGGCGTCGTAGACGACGGCGGCGGGGTCGGAGTTGGGTTTGTTGGCGATCACCGGCACATCGACGCGCTCACCCCAGGTTTTGAGCTGCTCGATTGCGGCGGCGCGGAAGGTATCGCCAGCGGCCAGCATCACTTTTCGCCCGGAGATTTTGAGGCGGTGGGCCAGTTTGGCGATAGAGGTCGTCTTGCCGCTGCCGTTGACCCCGACCACCAGCACGATGGAGAGATCGCGCCCGCTGACGTCAAGCGGCGGCGGGAAACGCAGTAGACCCGCCAGGACTTCGCGCAGGGCGGCCTGCACCTGATCGTTGCGCGTCAGGCCGCGCGATTGCAGGTCTTTGATGACTTTGGCGGTGGTGGTCACGCCGAGGTCGGCCTGTATCAGAACCGCTTCGATGTCGTCCCATGTGTCGTCGTCAATTTCGCTGCTGCCCAGCATGTTGGCGATGCGACCAAAGAACGATGTCCGCGTTTTGGTCATACCCTTGTTGAAGATGCTCAAAAGCGGGGTCTCCTTGCTTTTTGGCAGGTGATAATTACCGGGTGAGTATACACACCCTGCCAGGGCAAAACAAGCAGCAGGTGTGTGAGGGGTGCAGGGGCGGCGGTCTGGTATTCCGCCCCGGAGTGTGGTACAAACGGCTCTCGTTAGCCAGCAGCACACTCACAGTTTGAAGGAGTAGTCGTATGTCCAGACGTGTCGCTGTGACAGGTTTGGGGATGGTGACTCCACTGGGCCACAACGTCCAAGAGACGTGGCAGGCGATTCTCAACGGCCAGTGTGGGATCGGTCCGATCACCCGTTACGATGCCAGCCGCTACCATGTGCAGATTGCCGCCGAAGTCAAAAACTGGGACCCTGCCCAGGTTGTTTCCAGCCGGGAACTGCGTCGCCACGATCGCTACCAGATTTTCTGCTATGCGGCGGCCAGAGAAGCGATTGCCAGCGCTGGCCTGGAGATCGGCGACGGTCAGCACGCCCGCACCTCGGTGGTGATCGGTTCGGCAGTGGGCGGTGTGGAGACATTCACCGAGCAGACGGACATCGTCCACACGACGGGCGACGTGCGCCGGGTGACACCGTTTGGCATCCCGATGATCGTCCCCAATGGTGGCGGCAACATGGTGAGTATTCTGCTGGGGGCTACCGGCCCATCATCAACGCCGGTATCGGCCTGTGCGACTGGCGCGGACTGCATCGGCGCGGCTTTCGAGTTGATCCGGCAGGGGCATGTGGACCGGGCGCTGGCGGGGGCTGGTGAAGCGCCCATCATTCCGATTGGTATCGGCGCGTTTGACCGAATGGGCGCAACCTCCCGGCGCAATGACGATCCGTGTGGTGCCGTGCGACCTTTCGCCGCTGACCGTGAAGGTTTGGTTTTCGCCGAAGGGGCTGGTGTGCTGGTCCTCGAAGAACTGGAGACAGCTCGCGCGCGTGGCGCTCCGATTCTGGCGGAGCTAGTGGGCTATGGCGCGACTTCGGACGCCTTCCACATGACCGCGCCCGACCCGGACGGCCTGGGCGCGGCGCGCGCCATCAGGCTGGCAATGGCGATGGGGGGCATCAACGCCACAGACATTGACTATATTAACGCGCATGGCACAGCGACTGGCCTTAACGATCCGATGGAGACGAAAGCCGTCAAGCTGGCGCTGGGGGACCATGCCTATAAAGTCCCCATGAGTGCGACCAAGAGCATGACCGGGCACGGCATGGGCATGACGGCGGCTATCGAGGCGATTTTCGCCGTGCTGGCGCTGCGCGATCAGGTGGCGCCGCCGACGATCAATCTGTATAAGCCCGACCCGGACTGCGACCTGGATTATGTGCCCAACAATGCCCGTGAGTTGAAGGTCGCCTGTTCTATGAGTAACTCGTTTGGGTTTGGCGGGCACAACTCGTCGTTGATTTTCAGGCAGGTTTGAATCGTTTATGACCGCTGCGCACGACCCCGACCCCACCACGCCGCCGCTAAACCTTACGGATTTGCAGGCGATCATTGAGATTCAGTTCGATGATGTGGGACTGCTCAAACAGGCGCTCACGCACCGATCCTACATTAACGAACACGTCGACGAGGACCTGGACGATAACGAACGTCTGGAGTACCTGGGCGATGCTATTCTGGATTTTCTCACGGCGGATATGCTATATCAGCGGTTTCCTGGCATGACGGAAGGCGAGATGACCCGGCTGCGCGCCGCCCTGGTGCGGACCGAAGCGTTGGCGCAGCTCGCGGCAGCCTGTTCGGTGGGCGATGCGCTGTTCATCGGCAAAGGCGAGGCCAACAGTGGTGGTCGCGAGCGGCTGCATAACCTGTGTGGGGCGTTTGAAGCGCTGGTGGGAGCGATTTATCTGGACAAGGGCCTGGATATCGTGCGCCAGTTTGTTATTCCGCTTCTGACCGAGCTGCAAAAGGACGTGATGGAAGAAGCTATCCGCAAAGACCCACGCAGCCAGTTCCAGGAATGGGCGCAGGCGGTTCACAGCATTACCCCGGAATATCGCCTGGCAGCCACGCATGGCCCGGACCACGAGAAAATGTTCGTGGTCGAGGTCAGCCTGGGCGAGCAGTTGGTGAGTCAGGGGCAGGGGCGCAGCAAACGATCGGCGGCGCAGTCGGCGGCGCGGGCGGCCCTTACGCGCGTTGAACTTGGCGAACTGAATCCGGACATCGACTCTGAGTAGATTAACCGTCCTCGCTGATAACCAGCGGGACATAATGGTTGGCGACCACCGCCTGGCCCTCGGCGCTTTGCAGCCAGCCGATGAAAGCGCGGTAAACACCAGTCGGGTCTTCTACGCCGGCAATAAACAGCGTGGTGCGCAGCGGATAACGACTGGTGGCGACGTTCTGTGCGGATAAAGGCACGTTGTTGATTGTCAGCATATGGACGCTGCTGCTATCGCTGCTGTTCAGGTATCCCCCGGAGATAAAACCAATGCTGTATGCCGTCTGGCTGATAGCCTGCAGCATCTGTTCGCTGGACAGGGCGATCAGAGCGTTGGGGGTGGTCTGGCGACGGCCCATCACCAGACGCTGAAAAACACTGCGTGTGCCGCTGCCTTTTTCCCGGCTGAAAACGACAATGTCGGCATCTGGCCCGCCGAGCGACTCCCAGCGGTTGATGCGCCCCTGGTAGATATCGCGGAGCTGGGCTTCACTCAGGTTGGTAATGTCGATGCTGGGGTGGGCGATGACGGCGATGCCATCCTGGCCGATGGGCGCCGCCCAGAAGGGGCTGTCTGCTGGCAGGTAGTGGGTCAGGATGTAGGGTGCGTGTTCCGCGTTGATGCTGGCGGCCTGCGCCTCATAGCTGCCGCTGCGGATATCGACGCCGGGCAGGTGATGGGACTGGCTGTAAGCGCTGACTAACTCGGCTGCGAGTGGCAGCGTCGCGCTGGTGGTGAGCATGTGTAGTGAGTCGCTGGTGGTGGTCGGCGTGGATGCCGGCACAATAGGTCCGTTGCAGCTTACCAGCGTGGCGGTAAGCGCGACGATTGCGAGAGTGCGCCTGGCTCGGCCCATTGGAATCAAGCAGGGTAGAGGTAGCGCCCCAGGAAGGTATCGATATAGGTCGTCAGTCTACCTTCCAGGATGGCTTCCCGCATTCGCTGTACGTGCCGGTTAAGAAAGCGGATGTTGTGGAGACTGAGCAGATGATGTCCCAGCAGCTCTTTTGAATGGACCAGATGGCGCAGGTATGCGCGGGAGAACGTCCGGCAGCAGTAACAATCGCATTCAGGGTCCAGAGGGGCGTTCTCGCGGGCATAGGCGCGATTACGCATGTTGATGCGTCCGCCCGGCGTGAGGGCGGAACCGTGCCGGGCCAGACGGGTGGGCATCACACAGTCAAAAATATCGACGCCGCGCCGGATAGCCTGCGCCAGATCGTCGGGTTCGCCGACTCCCATGAGATAGCGGGGCTTATCCGCTGGCAGGGTGGGCATGGTATAGTCGAGTGTAGTGTACATCTGCGATTTCGTCTCGCCGACAGCCAGTCCACCGATAGCATAACCGGGAAAGTCCAGCGTCTGCAAGAAAATCGCCGACTGTTCGCGCAGGTCCGGGAAAATGCCACCCTGGACGATGCCAAACAGCGCCTGCTGTGAGTCGTCGGGGTGGGCCTGGCGGCAGCGAGCGGCCCACTGGTGGGTGCGCTGGACTGCACGCTCGACAACGGCGCGGTCGGTGGGAGTGGGGCATTCATCGAAGCACATGATGATGTCTGCGCCCAGGTTCTGCTGGATTTGCATGGAAACTTCAGGCGTGAAACGGAGCTGGCTGCCGTCGATGTGGCTGCGGAAGGTGACGCCGTCATCGTCGATCCTGTTAATCTCGGTGAGGCTGAAAACCTGGAATCCACCGGAGTCGGTCAGCATGGGGCCGGGCCACGCCATAAAACGGTGCAGGCCACCCATGTCGCGTACCAGTTCGTCGCCAGGACGCAGATGCAGGTGATAGGTGTTTGCCAACACCAGCGTCGCGCCGATGTCGTGCAGGTCACGTGGGGGAACAGCTTTAACGGTGGCAGCTGTACCGACCGGCGCGAATACGGGCGTTGGGATGCTCCCATGTGGCGTGTGGAAAACGCCAGCCCGCGCAGGACCATCGGTTGCCAGGATTTCGAACGAGAATGCCATGTAATCTTCCCTGTGGGACGAAAACCAGAACCGTATTATAACACGGTTGTATAGATTGGCGTTGCCTGGGTTTCGCTCAAAGTATGGCGCGGTCTGGCCTGCTGCCGACGACTGTTTTTCTGCTAAAATGGGCCTGCAATCGAGGATAGAAAGGCGGCACCATGACATACGATGACAACAAGGCCCGATCTCAGGATCGCTTTGGACGTTTCGCGGCCAGCTATGTCACCAGCGACGTGCATCGCGGTGGCGCGGACCTGGATCGCCTGATTGAGATGGCACAGGCTCAGCCGGGCTGGACGGCGCTGGACATCGCCACTGGTGGCGGTCATACCGCGCTGCGACTGGCGCCGCTGGTGTCGTGGGTGGTCGCTGCCGATCTGACGCTGCCGATGTTGACGGCAGCGCGTGAGTATCTCACGACGCAGACGGCGTCCAACGTCCAGTATGTGGCTGCCGACGCCGAACGGCTGGCGTTTGCGTCTGAGGCGTATGATCTGGTGACGTGTCGCATCGCGCCGCATCACTTCCCGGACTGTTTCCGTTTTGTGCAGGAATGCGCGCGTGTGCTCAAACCCGGTGGCTTGTTGGTGATTGAGGACCATCTGCTGCCGGATGACGAACGGGCCGCGCGTTATATCGACGCTTTTGAGCGCCTGCGTGATCCAAGCCATCACCGGGCTTTTTCTGCGTATGAGTGGCGTGGCATGCTGCTGGATGCCGGTCTGGAAGTCGAACACATGGAGACGATGGCCCGGCGCGACATGCGGCTTATCCCCTGGGCGGAGCGCCAGGGCTGCGAACCAGCAATCATCGAGCGCCTGCAGATTATGCTGGCACAGGCCCCGTCTGCGGTGCGCGCGTTTATGCAGCCGCGCTGCATCGGCACGGTGGACGCTGAGTTCGACCACCAGTATATCCTGCTGGTGGGGCGGAAGCCATCATCCTGACTGCGCATCAGCATGAGCATTGAATGAATAACCACTGGTTGCGCACTGTGGTGATTGCGTCGCCGACGGCACATCGTTAAAATGTTCACTATTGGTAACTTAACGCTGGGTTTAACATTTTAGGGGTGATACTATGTTCAGGGTGACGTTATTTTTGCTGGCGATGGCGCTTGTCCTGCCTGTGGCTGCGTTTGCCATCGCCGACGACCATGACCTGATTGTAAGCAGTGCCTGGGTACGCGCTACCGCCGTGGAGGGTGGAGCGCACGCCCATCATGACGGCGCGGGCGAATATGGTCCCACGGCTGCCTATATGGAATTGGCTAACCATACCGATGTGGCTCTGCGATTGGTGGCTGCCAGCAGTCCGGCTGCGGGCATTGTGGAAATTCACGAGACGGTTATCGAGAATGATGTGATGCGCATGTCGCCAGTCGAGGGCCTGGACATCCCAACGGGTGAGGTGGTGATGATGGCGCCGGGCGGCCTGCATCTGATGCTGCTTGACCTGGATCGCGATCTGGTGGTGGGCGAGGCTATCTCCATGACATTGTCGTTCGAGACACTCGCCGAGGACGAGATGGAGA
>CAZXCK010000006.1:0-70139 GCA_964639225.1 uncultured Anaerolineaceae bacterium
AACAGACAACGAGCCGCCCATGACAACCCAATTCGAAGGCCAGCAGAAATCCGAGTACGTGCAGGACATGTTCGGGCGCATCGCCCGCCGTTATAACCTGATGAACCGGCTGATGACCGGCGGCCAGGACCGCCGCTGGCGGCGCTTCGTCATCCGCCAGGCGCAGATTCCGCCCGGCGGTAGTCTGCTGGACCTGGCGACCGGCACCGGCGACATCGCCTTTGAAGCCCTGCAAACCATACCCGACGTGCTGGCCGTCGGCGCGGATTTCAGCCTGCCGATGATGATTGTGGGCCAGGAAAGCGCGCTGGGCGGCTCGGTGGCGTGGTGCGGCGCGGACGCGCTGCGCCTGCCCTTCCCGGACAATCACTTCGACGCGGTAACGGCTGGCTATCTGCTGCGCAACGTCACCGACATCGACCAGGCTCTGCGCGAGCAGATGCGCGTCCTCAGGCCAGGCGGGCGCGTCGTCATCCTGGACAGCTCGCCGCCGCCCAACAACATCATGCGCCCGTTCATCGACATTCACCTGCGCTATGTCATTCCGCTGCTGGGGCGCGTCGTCAGCGGCGACGCTGGCGCGGACGCCTATCGCTATCTGCCGGAGTCAACGCAGGCGTTCAAGACGCCGCAGGAACTGGTCGCCCTCATGGAACGGGCTGGTTTTGCCGATGTGCGCTACAAGACATTTGTGTTCGGCGCGATGGCCGTCCACTGGGCGACCAAGCCAGCCTGAAATTGACAACGCCGGGAATCGAAGAAGCCGCGCTGTGCCCGCCGACAGCGGGCAGGCGGTGCGGTGCAAATGAGGTTAAACCGGAGAGTTAGCTGCCGGTGCGGGTTGTGGTGCCGCCACCGTCACGGTGACGATAGATAATACGGCCACGCGAGGGATCGTACATGCTCATCTCGACCTTTACGCGGTCACCCAGCGCGATGCGAATGTAGTATTTACGCATCTTGCCGGACAGATAAGACAGCACCCGGTGACCATTATCCAGTTCGACCATAAACTGGGTGTTCGGCAGGGCCTCAACAACGGTGCCCTCTACCTCGATCTTGTCTTCACTCTTGGTCATATAGCTCCTTCCGAGATCACAGACCAATACCACTATAAACAATAATCCGCTGCCATCGCATGATGACGGCAGCGGTAAGAGTTCACATCATCCGTCAGACGTTGATCGTCATCGTCAACGGGTCATCGCCTTGCGCTGACGGCGGCGAGAACGGCGAATTGCCTTCTTCTTCTCGATGCGGCGAAGTTCGCTCTTCGAGATGTGCCAGCGTTTGCGACGGACGGTACTCAGAATACCCGCATTGGTCACACGCTTACGAAAACGGCGCAGCAGTTGCTCCTGCGATTCGTTCGATTTCAGTTTAACTGATGCCATATGTTGCCCTCACCTCCTTCCCGCAAAGAGTTTTAGCTGTTATCGACCTGCCATAGCGGCAGATCGCTCGCTAGCATTTGCCTGGAGCGCAATCCGGGCACAATTCCCCGGTTACGCTAATAAGTATTATAGTGACGAAAAGCGGTTATGCCAGGGTTAATACGCTGAATTCCCGGCATAACCGCCTTCAGTTTTGCAATTGACGCCGCGTGCTGCCTATTCGACAGCTTCTTCGGCTGCTTCCGGCGCTTCGTCGAAAACGTCCTCGTCCACGACTTCTTCCACCATCTCACGGACGGCCAGGCCGTTCTGTTCGGCCCAGCGATCACGCTCTTCGCTGGTGACTTCCTTCATGCTCAGGCCCAGCCGCTGCTTATCGGACTCGATGCTGATGACGCGCATCAGCAGCTTTTCGCCCTCGCTGATGACCAGCGCCGCATCCGATGGCGACGGATCGGAAATCTGGCTCACATGCAGCAGCGCCTCGATGCCCGGCTCCATGCTGATGAAAGCGCCGAACTGCGCCGTGCGGCTCACCACACCCTCGACGAGCTGACCCACATGGTACATCTCATCGACGATGCTCCAGGGGTTCGGCTGCAGGCGCTTGAGGCTCAGGCCGATGCGCTTGCCCTCGGCATCCAGACGCAGAATGTAAACCTGGACCTCGTCGCCCACTTCCAGAATGTCACGCGGGTGCTTGACGCGATGCCACGCCAGCTCGGAGATGTGGATCAGGCCATCGGCGCCGCCCAGGTCCACGAATGCGCCGAAGTCGCGCAGGCCGCTGACGATGCCCTTGCGGGTCTCGCCTTCTTTCAGTTCGTCCAGCAGGTCCTCTTTGCGAGCCTCGCGGTTGTCGCGCAGGGCGTCGCGCTGGCTGAACACCAACCGGCGGCGCTTACGATTGACCTCGATGACCTTGACGACGATGCGCCGGCCCACATAGCGCTGCAGATAGGCTTTGCGGTCATCCTCGTTAAGGCCACGCGGCAGGTCAGCAACATGGCTGGCTGGCACAAACCCGCGCAGATGCCCAAAGAGCATAATCAGGCCGCCGCGATTGGCGTCGGCAACTTCGCCTTCCCATTCGGACTCTTTTTCCATCAGCTCTTCGGCGAGTTTCCAGTCTTCGCTCTGGCGTGCCTGCGATACCGACAGCACCAGATTGCCCTCATCGTCCTCCATGCGAACGATGGTGACATCGACTTCTGCTCCCAGTTCGTAGTCCTCTGGTTCCAGCCCCAGCCGCTCGATGTCCTTGCGGCTCACAAAACCATCGCGGTGCGAACCCACACCCACAATCAACCCCTGGCTGTCAACAGCCAGCACGGTCCCCGCTACGATGTCTCCGCGTTCCAGCGTGTCTTCCTGGAAAGACGCTTCCAGAAGCGCTGCGAAGTCCATCTCGGCGGCCTGCCCCTCCAACGACCGTTCTGCTTGCATATAGCAATTGCTCCTAAGAAATTATTACGATTTGCGACCCTGGGTGCGGGACACACAAAGCCCAACAGACCATGCCAGCGGCTGGCTGCTGAGCTTTTTCTGGGCTTAATCGTGATAACTAGATGACACAAGCCAAAAACTGACGCCAGGCATTGCCAGCGGCAAAGGGCGCCTTCCCCTCCCATAAGATCGCTGGCATTATACAAAGATGAGAAGCGTTTGTCAACGACGCAACGCGGTGTCACATCATGACATGGTGATCAAATGCGAACGCTCTGGCATGGCGGCCAGAGCGTCCGGCGATGATTTTCGGTTGTCAGCCAGCGCTGACGCTAGCTCTCGTCTTCCGGCTGGGCCTCGCCAGCATCGGCTTCAACTTTATCATCAGCGGCGCCGGCAGGGGGCGCGTCATCCAGCTCGGCATGGGTAGCGGGCGGCGCCTGCTCTTCTTCGAGCGCCTCGGTGCCCCATCGCTGCGTGAAGCCCACCCGGCGCTTTTCCGGCTCCAGATGGCTGATGCGCAGGCTGAGACGGTCGCCCTTCTTCAGGTAGGAATACGGCTCTTTCAGCGAGCCGTCGCCCATCTCGCTCAGGTGCAGCAGACCTTCCAGGCCATTGTCCAGCGCCACGAATGCGCCGAAATCAACCACATTGGTGACGGTGCCCTCGATGAGCTGGCCCTCGTGATAGCGTTCGGCGGCTTCTTCCCAGGGGTCACGCAGCAGACGCTTGCGACTGAGGGCGATCCGGTTGGAGTCGCGGTCCAGGTTGAGCACGTAAACCTCGATCTCGTCGCCCACCTTAAGCACGTCACGCGGA
Source organism: uncultured Anaerolineaceae bacterium (assembly GCA_964639225.1). Taxonomy (GTDB): domain Bacteria; phylum Chloroflexota; class Anaerolineae; order Aggregatilineales; family Phototrophicaceae; genus CAZXCK01. The sequence goes on from CAZXCK010000006.1 coordinate 3,660, forward strand.
TGATCGACTCGGTGCCAGGCCAGCTCACTGACGTGGATCAGGCCATCGGCGCCGCCCAGGTTGACGAACGCACCAAAATCGCGCAGGCCGGTTACGGTGCCGGTGACCACATCGCCCTCTTTCAGTTCAGAGAGCAAACGCGCCTTCTGCTGGGCACGCCATTCTTTTTGTGCCTCGCGCTCACTGAAGATCAGACGGCGGCGATCCTGATCAACCTCAATCACCTTGACGATCAGTTCGGCGCCCATCAGTTCGTTCCACGCATCGCGGCGGTCGGTGGTGTAGCCCGCCGATGTCAGGTGCGAGCTGGGGATGAACCCCTCCAGCCGGCGCCAGCGCACCAGTATACCGCCCCGGTTGCTGCCGGTCACACGAACCTTGTCCACCTCTTCGCTTTCCAGCAGTTGGCGCGCGCGATCCCAGTCGTAGCGTTGCAGACCCATGTTGATCGAGACAATCAGATTGTCGTCGGCATCGCGGGGATTCAACACGTAAACCGGCACTTCATCGCCGACCTTCAGGCTCTGGCGGAACTGGTCATCCAGCCGTTCCAGATCTTCGGAGCGGACAATGCCGTCCTGCTTGGCTGACATATCGACGATGATCTCACGTTCGCGGATCGCCAGGATCATCGCGTTGCGGATTTCACCACGTCGCAGCGTCGATGGTGAATAACTTTCTTCCTCAAGAAGTCTTTCGAATTCCGAGAGTTCTTCCCTGCTCATCTCATCATCCGTATTTGGGGTGGGCATAAGATAAAATGGCGCGAAGATCGCCGCCCCAGCACAGGCACACCAATCCATTGTGCCCTACCAGACGGCCAAGAGTTGCGCCTGCTCCTTTCTCGGTCGTGGTGCTGTTGAGTCGGGTCACTAACTGAAGCTCAGGCAGGCAATTCTATCCTTATATTTCAAAGTATAACGCCGAGGAGCAGAACTCCACAAGAATTCGTGGTGGATTACTCATCTGACTTCAAGCTTAACAGACACGACAAACCATACACCACAAGATTTGTGCTGAACATGATTTATTATATCAGAAAAGCCTGACCGGTGTCTAAAAAACTATATTGCTGTTAATGTTAATTGCGGTCCGGTTCCAGGTCCGGCGAGCGCATGCCAATCCCGCGCAAACCCCGGTCGATTTCCCAGGGGTAGACCACATAGGCATCGGTGATGGCGGCGTAGAAATCCGGTTCGGCCTTGCTGAAAAGCGAGCGATACGGGTTGAAGTGAAACACACACGTATACGGCTGTGCCCGTGCCGCCTGCACCCGTCCCCGAACCGCCGTGCTGGTGCGGCCACTGCCCCACACATCGTCGATGATGAGCGTGCGCCGGTTCACCAGCAGTTCCGGCGCCGGGAACTGCAAAAACGATGGCCAGGCCATCAACTGCGCGCCTTCGGTGGATGGAAAATCGACCGCCGCCGTCAGCATATGATGAATGCCCAGCGCTTCCGCCAGCAGCCCACCAGGAACCACGCCACCGCGCGTAATCATCACCATCGCATCAAACGGCCCCACGCCCTGCAGTTGAGGCAGCAGAATATCGACCAGCTTATCGACGTCCGACCATGTCAGAATCTCGTGCCGAACGGGGCCATTGGTTCCCGCCATACGTCATTCACCTTTACAGATGCCGGTTTGCAGAAAAAATGCCGCAGAAAACCGGCTGTACCAGCCTGATTTTCTGCGGCACTATTATACGCGAGTTGGGGTAAAGATTAAAGTTTTTCGGCGATGCTCTTGGCCTGCGTGAACAGCAGCAGGTAATCCGGGCCGCCGGCCTTGCTGTCGGTTCCGCTCATGTTGAAGCCGCCGAAGGGGTGTACCCCCACCAGTGCGCCGGTGCATTTGCGGTTGAAGTACAGGTTGCCCACATGATACTCGCGGCGGGCTTTTTCCAGGTGTTCGCGGTTGTTGCTGTACACCGCGCCTGTCAGCCCGTAGATGGTGCCGTTGGCAATGTCGATGGCGTCGTCAAAGTCGCGCGCACGGATCACCGCCAGCACCGGCCCGAAGATTTCTTCCTGGGCGATGCGCGCGTCCGGCGCGACATCGCCGAACACTGTCGGCTCGATGAAGTAGCCTTTATCGGCGGTCTCATGATAACTGCCGCCGGTCAGCAGTCGGCCTTCCTGCCTGCCGATCTCGACGTATTCCAGGATTTTGTTCATGGCGCTTTCGTCCACAACCGGCCCCTGGTTGACCTGCGGACCGGCGTCCGTCGGGCCGATGCTGAGTTGCTTCGTCAGTTTGACGACCTGTTCCACTACCTGATCGTAAACCGCATCAACGATAATGGCCCGGCTGCCCGCGCTGCACTTCTGCCCCTGGAAGCCGAAGGCGCTGGTGACGATCCCCTGCGCCGCCGCTTGCAGGTCGGTATCGGCATCGACGACGACGGCATCCTTGCCGCCCATCTCCAGCACGGTGCGCTTGAGCCACAACTGGCCCGGATGCACCTTCGACGCCTTCTCAAAAATGCCCAGGCCCACTTCCATCGAGCCGGTGAACGCGATAAAGCGCGTCTGCGGATGCTCCACCAGGTAATTACCGGCCAGGCGTCCCGGCCCGGTGAGGAAGTTCAGCGCACCGGCGGGCACACCCTGCTCGTAGAACAGTTCGACCAGCTTGTAAGCAATCCAGGGACTGGTGGACGCCGGCTTGAGGATGACGGCGTTACCGGCCACCAGCGAGGCGGTCGTCATGCCGGTCATGATGGCGTTGGCGAAGTTCCAGGGCGGGATGACCACGCCCACACCCAGCGGGATATATTGCAGGTCGAGCTGCTCCGGCGGGTAATCGACCAGCGCGCCGCTGCTGTCCGCCAGCCGCACGATCTGCCGGGCGTAGTATTCCATGAAGTCGATGGCTTCGGCGGTGTCGGCGTCGGCCTCGGCCCAGCTCTTGCCCACTTCCAGCACCATCACCGCGCTGAATTCGTGTTTGCGCCGGCGCATCTCGGCAGCCGCCCGCAGCAGATAGCGCGCGCGCTCCTCGGCAGGGACACGCTTCCACGTCTCAAAGCCTTTGACGGCAGCCTGAACGGCCTGCTCGGCATGTTCTTCGCTGGCTTTGGAGAAGTAACCCAGCACTTCATGCGGGCGGGCCGGATTCAGCGACGGGAATGTTTCGTCCAGCGTGATACGCTCCCCGCCGATGACCAGCGGATAGGTCCGGCCTATCTCGCTTTTCACCAGGTCCAGGGCCGCCTCAAACGCGGCGACCTGCTCCGGCCTGCTGAAGTCGGTAAGGGGTTCGTTCGTGAAGGGTGTTAACATAAGGTTCCTCCTGTAGAAACAGTTTATTTGAGCAAATTGCACTCATTATACCGTATAATCTGCACAATTTGTTTGCTGACTTGGGGCAAAATCAGCGCAGATCATCACAATCGGCTGGCCAGCGTGCCGGGTGAGCACCAGCGTGCGCGACTGGCTGCCTTTCAGCTTCAGCCGGGGGATAAGCGTCTCCGGCGTCAGGGGTGAGCCACGCTTCTTGACCGTCACCGTGCCCGCGTCGTGGGCGCGCAGCGCCGCCCGCAGGCGCTTGAGATTGAATGGCAGCCATTCCAGCACACGCCAACCGCGCACCCAGGGCGTCGATGGCTGGCGATCCGCCGTCACATAAGCGATGGTTTCGTCCAGCAGCGTGCCATCGACCGCCACCGCGACGTCCTGCACCAGCCCGGCCCGGATCAGCGCCGGATTCGGCTCGATAAGCCAATCTCGCGGGGCCGACAGTGGCACGGCTTGTGGCTCTTTTGTGCGCGGCCAGTGCAGCGCCTGGCCGCCGGTCAGCAGGGTCGCCTGCACGTCGCGCGCTTCAGCCGGTGAATGCCACAGCACCGCCTCTTTGAGTTCGTCATCGACGGCGATGAACTCCACCCGGCCCGCGTAAGCGTCGAGCTGGGCCAGGTCCACACCCGGCGATAGCTTGACGACCACCCGCTCCGCCTGCCAGCGGCACAGCGTGGACAGCGGCGGCTGGTAATGTTCCACATCGAACAGGCGGCGACCCTGGGCATCACGCCGCGCCGGGTCAAAAAACACCAGCTCACGCCCCGGCGGCAGATCGCCGGTGATGTCGGCCACCTCAAAACGCGCGCTGTCGAATCCCAGCGCCGCCGCGTTGAGCCGGGCCAGCGCCACCCGCAGCGGGTCAATATCGACGCCCAGCACATCGGCACCCGCCGCCGCGAACGCCAGCGAATCGGCACCAATGCCGCAGCCAGCATCCAGCACGGCCAGCGGCCCCACCTGCCGCGCGCGGTAATCGCGCACCGCCGGATGGCTGGCCTGTTGCAGCGCCCAGTCCGTGAAATACAGTCGTTTCGCCTGCTCGCCGAACTTATCGACAGCCTGCCGCCGCAGCCGGGCCAGCGTCATCGCCGCGCGGACTTCCTCGCGGGCAAAGTCGCGCCGCAGCCGTTCGACCAGCGGCAGCACAGCCGCATCCGAGATGTCGGCGCTTTCCAGGCGCGCCAGCAGCGCCTCGCCACGCGCCGAGGTCAGGAAATCCAGGTCAGCCAGGCCAATCATCGGCTCACAGCATGGTGACCAGACCAGCCGTGTGTTTGCGCTCGTGCCACAACAGGCGGCGCACCACCTTACGCGCAGACCACAGCTCACCGGCCCGGCGAATCACGCGGTCGTCGCCGGTGAGTTCCGGCAGACGATGCAGCGTGTTGGCGCGCACGGCTTCCAGTTGGGCCAGCGGCACATCGGGGATGCTGTGTGACGGAATCGCCAGATACAGCCGGTCACACAGCCACCATTCGGTGGTGGCGATGTGGCCCAGCAGCCCGTTAATCGAGCCAAAACGGTCATCCGGCAGGAAAGTCGCCAGGCTGCCCGGCGGCACCGCCTCGATGACGTGCAGCAGTTCCTGGCGGATACACGACAGCAGGCGCAGCACAAAGCCGACCTCGGCTTCGCTGAGTGGCCGACGATCGTCGTCGAAGAACGCGCGTACCAGCCGAGACGGCCTGCGCGGCGACGGATAAGCCTCAAATGCCTGCACAACCTCGGCGCGCGCGCTGGCTTTACGCGGCAGGTCCCATAACGGAGTCAGACCACACTGCTGCACCCATTCGGTGTACTTACGGGCGACCACAGGCACCGACGCCAGCGCCTCATCGCGGCTGCCAGCGACGGCGCAGCATCCCGGCAGGTCGAGCAGCCATGCTGTCCACCTCACCGAATGGACACTTTCGAGTCCAACGCGGTATGTCTTTTTCTTGTCGTTACTCATCAGGAGCCTCGGCAGCCGCCGGATCGACCGGCAAAAGGATCACATCAACATCGTCCAGCAGGGCCAGTGTCGGGTTAATCAGCAGCGGATTCGACCAGCCCGCCACTGTCTGGCGGCGATATTTGGCCACTTTGTTGATGTCATACAGGGCACTGGCCATCACCGCTGGCTGCATAAAGCTCACTGCGCGCGGCAGGCTGCTGAACGCCAGCAGCACCGGCTCGGACCCGCCCGATGCCCGCACAGCGACCGCTTTCCACTCAATCACCTGGTCTGGCTGCCGCTTCCAGGGCGGCAGGTTGGGCGTCTGCCGCACCAGCAGATGCAGATAGCGCCCCGCGTAATCATCGAGCGTCATCAGCTCGCCATCGTTCTCAGCCACCAGTCGCACACGCGCCAGCGTGTCGGCGGTGGTGTGGGCGCGCTCGCCACGAATAAGGACACCACCGCCGTCGCCATTTGAAATCGCCTGCTCGACCAGGATACGCACATAACCGGCACCTTCCAGCCGCACACCGGGCGCGCTGCTCACCTGCCCGCGCGGCTGCACCACAATCAGACGCCCGCCGGGCCGCAGCGCGTCGAGCGCCGCCGCCAGAAAAGCGTCGTTGAGGGCGTAAGCGTAGGCCAGCACCGCATCGGCGCTGCCCGGCTCGATTGGCGGCCACTGATCCACCTGGCCCGGCACACTGACCGCGTCCAGGTCAGCGCGCAACTGGCGCAGCACCGCATGGGTCTCGCCGTTGACATCCAGCAGGCGCAGGCGTGAGGCACTCGGCGGCAGATGTTTCGCCATCGCCTCAATCATCAACCGGGTCCGGTCTGGCCCGGCAGTATCAACCATCGATGATGTCCCCCCGGTTTTGCTGACTAACTGACACAACGCCGCCGGGCGCTATTCCTCGGCGGCGGCCTGGATCAAAGCGCAGAGTTCCTGCCATTCCTCACGGAAAAAGTGCAGAGTCACCGCGCCCAGCTCGATATGAAACACCTGCTCCCCGTCCGGCTCCTGAGACAGCCACGCGACATAATTCTCGGTCTCAGCCAGGGTTTCGGTCGGAATATCATCCCTCATGATGCACAATCTCCTCTTCGGTCTTCTGGACGGATGGCGTATGCTCGGCGGCAACCGGCTGTGCTGACCGCTTCAGACGCTGCCAGCGCAGCGGCCACCATCTCGCCACAATATCCCGCAAACGCGCCCCATACTCGCGCAGGCGATCCGGGTGCAGCAGGCGAATAATGAAGTTCGACCTGGGCTGTGATGTCGTGAACTGCGACGGGAACGGATCGACGTCAAACAGTTTGCCGTAGATATATGTCCCCACCAGACGCAGCGTGGCCGTCAGCGGCGCGGCCAGAATCACACCCAGCGCACCGGCCACCGACGCGCCGATCAGCAAGGCGATAATCACCACCACCGGGTGCAGGTTCAGGCTGCCACCCATCACGCGGGGGACCATGTAATACGACTCCACCTGCTGGATGACCACATAGGTCCCCGCCACCACCAGGGCGAACGGCAGGCCAAACAGGAACGGAAACGTACTCGATTCCGACAGCAGGGCGATCGTTACGGCTGGTGCCGCCGCCACAATCGGCCCCAGGTTAGGGATAAACTCCAGCAGACCGGCCAGCAGCCCCAGGATCGGCGCGTTCGGCAAACCCAGAACCAGCGCCGCGATGTACACAGCCAGGCCCACGGTAACGGACAGAATCAACTGCCCGCGCAGATAGGCATTCCACACCTGGCCCAGCTCGTAGAAGAAACGGCGCATATCCCCCTGATAGGACGGCGGCGCCAGGCTCACGGCACGGTCGATGAAACGGTCGCCGTCGCGCATGAAATAAAACATGATGATGAACAGGAAGAAGATGTTAATCACCACGTTGACGGCTTCGCCCAGCACACCGAAAGCCGGTCCCGTCAGGCCGCCCAGCGATCCCATAAACGTGCCGGCAATCTCCGTCAGGTCGAAGCTGTCGGAATTCAGGATGTCCGCGCCCGGTTCGACCCCTGTCAGTTCCTGCAGGCGCTCCAGTGGAATCACCGGGTCACCGTCGATCAGCACCGGGCTGCCACCAATAGAAATGGGTCGGTTGAGCAGATTACGAGCCGAATTGACAACCGAATCGAAAACCGGGACCAGATTGCTGCTCACTTCGCTGATCTGCGCGATCAACGCCGGGACGATGACGATAATCGCCAGCGTGAACACCGCGATGACCACCACAAACGACAGCAGCACCGCCAGAGTGCGCATCCGGAATGGAAAAATCCCCAGCACATGCCGTTCGATGAGGTTGGCCAGCGGCCACAACAGGAAAGACAGCACCGAGGCGACAATCAGCAGCGGCAGCACACCGCTGATATTCATCACAGCAAATCCAATGACAACGATGGCGACCAGCGCAACAATCCGCTTGGTACGCGAACCCCAACGCGAAGAAGTCATCGGCGGGGGCATGACACTCACAGGTTACACCACCTCACATTTGGCCGCATCTTCAAAAAAGACCTCACAACAAAACAGGGGCTAACACCTTGATTTTACACCACCCCGGGGCGAAATTAAAAGCGCGCCGTCCGTAAACGACGCGCCTGTTTGCTACTGTCTATCTACCGAACTTAGCGGCGCGGACCGCGATCACCACCACCAGGGCGACGATTCCGGTCGCCACCACTACCGCCACTGCGACGGCCACGATCGCCGCCACCCCCGCGCGATGGTCCCTTGCGGTCCCGCTGGCGAGCTTCTTCGGCGGTCCAGCCTTCCAGAACGGCCTGGCGACTGAGGCGGACTTTGCCACCCGGATCGATGTCGATGACCATCACCATGATCTCGTCGTTGAGCTGAACCTCGTCCTCGATGTTTTCGACGCGGTAATCGGCCAACTGCGAGATATGGACCATACCATCCTGGCCCGGCAGGAACTCGACGAACACGCCATACGGCTCGATGCGGCTGACGCGCCCGGTGTAGATGCGACCAATCTCGGCCTCTTCGGTCAGGCGACGGATCTCCTCGACGGCGATGGCGACCGAGGGGCCGTCCACACCGGCGATGAAGATGGTGCCATCGTCCTCGATGTCGATCTTGACGCCAGTGCGCTCCTGGATGCCGCGCACGACCTTACCACCCGGCCCGATCACCGCGCCGATCTTGGCCGCGCCGATCTTGAGCGTCGTCATACGCGGGGCATAGTCGTTGAGTTCGGCGCGCGGTTCGGGGATGGTCGCCAGCATCACGTCCAGAATCTGCATACGGGCGTCGCGGGCCTGTGACAGTGCCTGCCGCATCACCTCGCGCGAGACGCCGGTGATTTTGATATCCATCTGCAACGCGGTGATGCCCTTCGACGTACCGGCCACCTTGAAGTCCATATCGCCCAGGTGATCTTCCATACCCTGGATGTCGGTCAGTACGGCGACACGCTCGCCCTCTTTGATGAGACCCATCGCGATACCAGCCACCGGACGGATGATCGGCACGCCAGCATCCATCAGCGCCAGCGTACTGCCGCACACGCTCGCCATCGAGGTGCTGCCGTTGGAACTCATGACCTCGCTCACCAGTCGAATGGTGTAAGGGAACTCGTCCTCCGGCGGGATCATGCTGCGCAGCGCCGTTTCAGCCAGCGCGCCATGCCCCACCTCGCGGCGCTTGGTTCCACGCAGGGGATATGCCTCGCCCGTGCTGTAGGGCGGGAAGTTGTAGTGATGCAGGTAACGTTTGGCATCTTCCGGACTCAGGCTGTCCAGTTCCTGAACGTCACGCGGCGTACCCAGAGTCGCCACCGTCAGCACCTGGGTCTGGCCACGCTGGAACAGACCGGAGCCATGCACGCGCGGAATCAGGTTCACCTCAGCCGACAGCGGGCGGATAGTCACATAGTCGCGGCCATCGGGGCGCACACCATCCTCGACGATGCGGCGGCGCACCTCTTCCTTCACTACGTCGTTGAGGGCTTCGCGCACCAGTTTGAGCGAGGTCTTAGTCTCGTCCGTCTCGGCGGCGGCGTTGCAGGCCTCATATTCGGCCAGCAGTTCTTCGCGCAGGGCGTCGATGGCTTCGTTGCGCCCGGTACGGTCGGTCTGCTCGGCGACGATCTGGCGCACGCGGTCGCGCACTTTGTCGGCGACTTCCGTCGCCAGTTCGGGGTCGTGCTGGGCGGTGACGTATTCAGATTTCTCTTTGCCGACCTCGGCGCGGATCTGCTTTTGCAGTTCGATGACGGGCTGGATGGTGCGATGCGCCAGGTCCAGCGCTTCCAGCATGGTGTCCTCGTCTACCTCGACCGCGCCACACTCAACCATGTTGACGGCGTCTGCCGTGCCAGAAACGCGCAGGTCCAGTACGCTGTTTTCCATCTGCGAGTGAGTGGGGTTAATCACCATTTCGCCGTCGATCATCCCAATGCGCACACCGGCCACCGGACCGCCCCAGGGCACATCGGAGATCATCAGCGCCGTGCTGGCGGCGATAATACCCAGCATATCGACCTGGTGCTCCTGGTCGTGGCTGAACGAAAGCAGGATGATCTGGACTTCGTTGCGCATACCATCCGGGAACAGCGGGCGCAGCGTGCGGTCGATCACACGCGAGATGAGGATCGCCTGCTCGTTGGGGCGGCCCTCACGACGGAAGAAGCTGCCGGGGATACGCCCGGCGGCGTACAGTTTCTCTTCGTAGTCCACCGAAAGCGGGAAGAAGTCCAGCCCCTCGCGGACATTTTTACTCATCGTCGCCGTAGCGAAGATCATCGTATCGCCCAGGCGCACGGTCACCGCGCCGCCGGCCTGTTCGGCCAGCTTGCCGGTCTCGATGGTCAGCATTTCGCCACCGACCTCGGTGGTGAACTGCCTTACAGTTCTAATCTCGTCACCAATCATTGGTTATGTCTCCTCAATAACGAAGACACGCCCGGCAACCAGGCACTGGTATTTGCTGTTAAACCGGTCTGGCTTAACCCCAAACCCCAATTCCTGCTTAACCGGACGTGCGTAAATCGAACGATCTCCAGTGGAGTCAGGTTGCTGTCCTTCAGCAGCAGCAGACTTCATTGTGTGACACAATGAACCTGCTACAACGCTTGCCGAAGAACAGCCAAATCCCGTCACTAGCGACGCAGCCCCAGTTCCCCAAGCAGTTGGCGATAAGCTTCGGGGTCCTTGCGGCTGATGTAGCGCAGGTGACGCCGGCGTTGACCCACCAGCTTCAGCAGCCCGCGCCGCGAATGCTGGTCGTGTTTGTGTGTCTTGAGGTGCTCAGTCAGGTAGCGAATTCGCTCGGTCAGGATTGCGATCTGCACCTCCGGCGAACCGGTGTCCTTTTCGTGCCGCGCGAACTTTTGAATCAATGCTTCTTTTCTATCGTTATTCAGCGTCATATCTGCCGACCTCAATCTCCATCAGTCACCAAACGGGCTGGACAGATAAGCCCGTCGGTCAAAACAAACGTTTGCATTATAGCAAACAGCCTATGCCCTGCCAATGGCGCGTTATTCGTCCGGTGCATCGACCTCACTGCCGGCCACCTGGTTGACGGTGTGATGTGTGCGGAACAGGCTGAACTGGCCAGAACGTCCCGGCAGTGCGTTGAGTACGTTCTCCGTCTCCATGATGGAGAACCACAACGGCAGGTCCCAGTCCGTCTCCGGGTCCACCGCGCGCACGTTCTGCTCAGAGATGAGCATATTATTCTCGTACAGGTGCAGCAGCAGGATGATAAATGCATCGCGCTCCGCCAGGATGTAGCTGGCGATCTCGGTGCTGGCATTGAGCGAGATGCCTTTGGTATTGTAGCTGCTTTGCGGGTTGCTGTACTCCTGGACGATGGCCGTGTCGTTTTCGACCAGGTATTCGACCGCCCGCTGGAACGACATGCCACTGTCGAAGGGGCGCAGCCGACGATGCAGGCTGCCCAGCGGACACCAGGCGAAATTGCGGAAGCTGGTGAACTGCTCGATACTGACGACGATGCGCCGCACCATATCGGCGGTATCGGGTTCGGCCTGTTCCAGTTCTTCCAGCGAAACGCCCTCCCACGACGGCGTCGATTCCTCTATGGGATGATCGTTGCTGTAAGCGCCGATGGGATAATCTCCGCACAGCTTGATAACCGGCACCAGGTCATCCGGGTTGTGACGATGCGGCACCAGTTGGCGCTCCAGTACGCGCTCGCGCACCAGTGCATCGATCCAGTGCGAGCGCCACTGGTCGTCGGTGTTACAGCCGGGCCGGTCCAGATCGCGATCCATCGCCAGCCCCTTCAGCAGAAAGCCGTAGTTGACGTACTCCCAGCCGCGCACGGTCAGCGTGTTTTCCACACGCCGCACAATACGGTCGCGAATGAGCAACGTCTTCTCGACAATCGGATGCTGCTCATTGAGTACGATGTAGCCACTGGTTGAAATAGGCTTGAGAATACCCAGCGAGATGGCCTGCGAAACCAGGTCTTCGCCGCGTGGCCGCGAGACGACCGCGCCCACATCCTGGAGCTGCTCGATCACCCGTTTGATGGAGAGCGTATCGGTCTCCATTTCGCGGGCCAGCCGGTCGAACTGCACAATGACACTGGTCCACTGCGACGGCGTGAAGTTGGCCGCGCCCTCATCTGTGAACGTCACCGTGCTCAGCGACTGGTGTGTTTGCAGGTTGGTGAAATCGTCGATGTACTCCACCGTGATACGCGGGTTGTTTTCCAGCAGGCGGCTGGTACTGCCCCGCACACCCCACAACACCACGCTCAGATTCTGCTTGACCAGCGTGTTGAGCACATCGTTAAAGTCGCGATCGCCGCTGGCGATGATGTACACATCGGCGGCGTCGGCGTGGCTGGCGTCGGTCATTACATCGCGGGCGATGCGGATATCGGCGCTGTTTTTGCCGGGCAGGTTAAACACCGGGTCGATGTTGGCCAGCATCAGACGGCTGGGCGCTTCGTCGGCGATCTCGCGCCCGTTGGAATCGACCAGCGGCGGCAGCGTGCCGCGCTGCCCCCAGGGCGCATAGGCGGCAATCTTCACCACCTGGCCGTAGGCTTTGGCCTGGGTCACAAAGCGGTCGATGAGATGGTCCAGGTTGACCACAAACCCCTGCTCGTTGAGGCTGATAGCGATGTTTTCAAAGTCGATATACACCGCCACGTTTTTCGTCTGCAGGCCCAGCAGCGACTCCAGTGGCTGGAACACCACCTCAGACGCAAACTCGGTGCCCTGCAGCACGTCCTCCGACCCCCACATACGAATGCGCGCATTGCGCGTGGTCTTGACGCGGCGCACCAGCGGCAGCAGGTCCTGGCTGGTGGTCGCCAGGATCAACTCGTCAATGGGTTCGGGGTCATACGAAAAATAGTGGATAATCAGCGCGTCGGCCAGCGCCTCGCGATGTGGCATGTTGAACGTATCGTAACCAGCAGCCCTGAAGACGTACTCCGGGTCGATCTTGCTCTGGGCACGCTGCGCTTCCCAACCAGCCACCGCGATCGCCCGCAGCCGGTCCGCACTTGCCAGGCCAGCCGCCAGCGCCGCGCCACCGCGCAGGCCAACCGCCAGTTCCTGTAGATCTACTGCAACACCACGACTTCGAAAATGCAGCAGTAAGTCGTCAACATCTACTACCAGATAAGCAGCCATTAAACGTAATCCTAAGAATTCGCCCGCCGGTTACACCCGGCAGTATAATCCGCCCCATAGGCGGCTATTTAACCCAATTCGGTACTAACGCATGACAACTTGATCTGAATGGGGAAGAGTAGGTAGATCAGTCTGTAAGAGCCGCAACCGGCCTTTTTGGGGCGCGTGCTGGCAGCCTCTCCCCCTTGACGTTAGCACCTTATACACAAAGTCGATTTCTATTCTACATCAATTCAACCGATCAACAGACGGTCAGACCGGGTAATTGGCTTATGTTTTACCAAATACTAAGAAATCTTACGGAGATTCCCCGGCGTCGTGGAAAGTGCACAAACCAGAATAAACACCTCAAATGCACCCTTATGGATGGCACATCGGGTCTATGGTTTCATTCTGACAGGGGCGCAACCCTTCTGCAACCCCTGTATACCTCTATTACCCCAAAAAGCACAGGCAGCGTGACTATGCGCACCTAATAGGCTTTGCCAAATATGGCGATGCGCTGCGCCGGCTGCCCGGTATACACGCACCGGCCACTGTCGCCCGGCTGGTCCAGCGGGAAGCAGCGCAGGGTCGCACCCGTCTCTTCTTTGACGCGACGCTCATCGTCGTCAGAACCGGACCACCAGCCGCGTGCCCAGCCGCCGCGCTCGATGACACCGCGCAGATCGTCATAGCTGCTAACGTCAAACGTGTTGGCGTCGCGGAAGTCGGCGGCGCTTTGCAGCATATTATTGTGCACCGCTTCCAGCAGATCGCCGACCGCCGCCGGGATGGCGCCCTGATCGACGAACTGTTTGCCGTCTCTGCCGGGGATGTCGCGTCGGGCCAGCACCGCGCTGCCCTTCTGCACATCCTTCGGCCCCACTTCCAGGCGCACGGGCACGCCGCGCATCTCCCAGTCGTTGAACTTGAAGCCGGGGCTGTCCTCGCGGTCGTCGAGATGCAGCCGGTAGCCTGCTGCTCTCAGCGCCGCCACCAGCTTCGTGATGGTCTCCATCACCGGGCCGCGCTCGTCGTCGTTTTTGTAGATAGGAACCGCCACCACCTGAATCGGCGCGATGCGCGGCGGCATGCGCAGCCCCTTGTCGTCGCCGTGTGCCATGACAACCGCGCCAATCATGCGCGTGCTCACGCCCCACGATGTCGTCCAGGCGTATTCCTCGACGTTCTCCCGAGACAGGTATTTGATGTCAAAGGCGCGGGCGAAATTCTGGCCCAGATTGTGGCTGGTGCCGGATTGCAGCGCCTTTTTGTCGCCCATCATGGCCTCGATGGTGTAAGTACGCACCGCCCCGGCGAACTTCTCAATGTCGCTTTTGAGACCCTTCACCACCGGGATGGCCGCGTCGTTGATGGCGAAATCGGCATAGATGTCGAGCATCTGCAGCGTTTCTTCTTCCGCTTCGGCCTCGGTAGCGTGGGCCGTATGGCCTTCCTGCCACAGAAATTCGGTCGTGCGCAGGAAAGGCCGCGTGCGCATCTCCCAGCGGACAACGTTGGCCCACTGGTTAATCAACAGCGGCAGATCGCGGTACGACTGAATCCACTGGCTGAACGCCTCGCCGATGATCGTCTCCGACGTCGGGCGCACCACCAGCGGCTCTTCGAGTTTTTTGCCACCAGCATGAGTCACGACGGCCAGTTCCGGGCTGAAGCCCTCGACATGCTCGGCCTCGCGCTTGAGGTAGCTTTCGGGGATGAAGACCGGGAAGTAAGCGTTCTGGTGGCCGGTCGCCTTGAAGCGGCGGTCCAACCCGCCCTTGATCGCTTCCCACAGTTCATAGCCATACGGTTTGATGATAAAACAGCCACGAACCGGGGACAGCGTGACGAGGTCCGCCTTATAGACGATTTCGTTGTACCAGCGAGAAAAATCAACACTCTGCGGCGTGACAGCCTGCGATGCCATAGGTTGCGGTTATCCCTTCGCAGTTGAATTGCCCGTCATCAGGTAGTTATTATATACCTGTGCGGACATCCTGAAAAGATCAGTCCCACGAACGGCCCGCGTTTTGCTCTAATTTGTTCATCACCGCTTCGCCCAGGTCCACCTCGCTGATGCTGGCAAGCTGCAACAGATACAGCATGACATCGGCCAGTTCACCGGCGAACGCCTCGCGGTCGGTGACTTCCTCGCCCCACTGGAAATGCTCCAGGACTTCCGACGCTTCCAGCGTCAGCGAGATCGCCAGATTGCGCGGCGTCTGCTGGCGCGGCGAGTCCGGGTCGTACCAGCCCTTGCTGGCGACAAAGGCGTGCATGGCGGCTTCGAGTGTTTTGATGTCCATCGATTGGCTCAGTAAGCGTTGCGATTCTGGCGGAAAATGACCATCCAGATGGTGCGCAGGATAATCTTAATGTCCAGCCACAGCGACCAGTTTTCGACATACCACAGGTCATAGCTGGTGCGCTCGGCGATGGACGTATCGCCCCGCAGCCCGTTGACCTGCGCCCAGCCGGTCATGCCGGCCTTCTCGCGGTGGCGTTCCATGTAGCGGGGAATCTGTTCGCGGAACTGCTGCACATAGACCGGGCGCTCTGGCCGGGGCCCCACCAGGCTCATCTGGCCCAGCAGCACATTGATAAGCTGCGGCAGCTCGTCCAGTTCGGTGCGGCGCAGCATCCGCCCGATGCGCGTCACGCGCGGGTCGTCGGGCACCGTCCAGCCAGGCCCGCCCACCTCAGCATCGGGACGCATAGAACGGAATTTAATCACCGGGAAGGGGCGACCATCCAGGCCCATGCGCACCTGTGTATAGAACACCGGCCCGCGCGATTCCATGCGGATCATCGCCGCGATAAACAGCATCACCGGCGACAGGAAGATGAGACCCACCAGCGCGCCGGAGAAGTCCAGCCCGCGCTTGAGGCTCAGTTTCCAGCCACGCAGCGAGATATCGCGCACGGTGAGCAGCGGCGTCCCGCCCAGGTCGTCCACATTGAGATCGCCCGCCATATAAGCGAAGATGTCCGGGTAAACCTTGATGTCCACCCGGCCCCGCTGGCACAGCGTCACCAGTTCCACAATTTCGGCGCGTTTGGCATCCGGCAGGGCGATGATGACCTGCTCCACACCGTAAGAGTCGATGATCGACGGCAGATCGTGATACAGGCCCAGCACCGGCACGCCGGCCATCTGGCCTTTGGGCTTCACCTGCCCGTTGACCACACCCACAATCTTGTAACCCAGTTCGGGGCGATTCTGGATGCGCTCGGTAATGTCACGGGCGATGCGGCCCGTGCCCACAATCAACAGGTTATCGCGCACCAGCCCGCGCCGGCGGACGGTCGTCACCAGCAGGCGATGCGCTTCGCGGCCCAGCAGCACCAGCGCCACACCGAAGAACCAGGCATAGAAGAACATGCCGCGCGCGTAATCGACCTCGAACGGCGTGTTTTTGAACAGGAATTCCTGCAGGCCATAGACGATCATCGCGCCGATGGTGATGGCGCCCAGCATATCGCGGGCGAAATCGATGCGGCTCACCGCCCGGCGCAGGTGATACAGCCGCGAGATATAGATCACCAGCACGACGACCACCACCTGCAGACCCATCGTCGGGATATAGTCAACCAGCGGCGGTAGTTCATTAGGGATGGCGAACACCGGAATGTAAATGCGGGCGGCATAGCCCAGCACAAAAGCGGCCACCAGCATCACCGCGTCCAGCAGAAACAGGGGTGCAGTCAGCAGCGCCTTGATACGATTCGAACGCGCGGCGTCACTGCTGGCGTGGACTAACCGCCGTGAGCCGGCGTCGGGGAACGGAATATTTCTCCCCATAGTCTGCGTCCGCCTTTGGCCATCAGTCCCACCAGCACCAGGCTGTGTAACCACAGGGGTGTCGTGGTCCTGAAATGCTTGCGGTAGAAGATCAGCATCGCCCGGTAGAACTCGAACTGTGCTTTCTGGCTCTTTCGGCTCGCCGCCCTCTTGATATGCCATACCATAACCTCAGGATAATACACCACTTTCCAGCCGGCAGCTTTGACGCGATAGGCCCAGTCCAGGTCTTCACCATACATGAAGAAGGTCTCGTCGAGCAGGCCAGCATCGGCGATGGCCTCGCGGCGCACCTGCATGTACGCCCCAACCACCGAATCGACTTCCGTTTCCTGGTGTTCATCCACGAACGTCATGTTGTACCGCGCGAAACGCGGGCTGTCCGGGAAACGTCGCGCCAGGCCAGAGAAGTGATAAAAGGCCACTTCCGGCGTCGGGAAACTGCGCCGGCAGGCCAGGTCCAGGCTACCATCCGGCAGCAGCAGGCGAGGACCGGCCATCCCCACCTCAGGCCGGGAGTCCATAAACGCGACCATCTGCGCCAGCGACTCCGGCGGCAGTTCCGTATCCGGGTTCAGCAGCAGCGCGTAGCGCGGCGCGTCCGGCGCAATCTGCCCGGAATCGCCGAAACCCAGTGCCCTCAGGCCCAGGTTGTTACCATAGCTGAAACCACCGTTACGCTCGCTGACGATCAGCTCCACCTGGGGGAAGTCCTGGCGCACCATGTCGGGGCTGCCATCGGTGGATGCGTTATCGACCACCACCACCCGACAGGAAAAATCCCCCTGGCTGGCGACGACCGTCTCCAGGCATTTTTTCAGAAGATCGCGTGTGTTCCAGTTGACAATCACAATGCCAAGATCGGTCATCATTTTACTGCTCAGGTGTGATCTCAGGCCCGATTTACTCGCATTCTACCATAAAAGCCTATAGCCGAGTATGACGCCTGTCCACTGTTATCAGGGCGTCGCCGTCGGCAACGTGCGCAGTGGAGCGCCGCGCAAAGCCGCTCGCAGCGCGTCGCGGTCGTCCCAGGGATGCTCCACCGTGCCGAAGCACATGCTCTGCTCGTGGCCTTTGCCACACGCCAGCACGATATCGCCCGGCTGCGCCATCTGGCAGGCACGGTACAGCGCCTCGCCCCGGTCCGGCACGCGAATAAACGTCTGCCCCTCGACGCCGCCCTGCGCCACGCAGCCCTCGGCCATCATCTGCAGAATGTCGTCCAGCGATTCGGTGCGCGGGTCCTCGGCGGTCAGCACGGTGATGTCGGCCAGCCGGGCCGAAGTCTCGGCCATCAGGCGGCGCTTCTCGACATCACGCAGGCCGGCGCTGCCAAACACGGCGATCACGCGCCGCCCTGGCTCCAGAACGGTACGGGCGGCGGTCAGCGCCTGTTTGAGCGCGTTGGGCGTGTGGGCAAAATCGACGATGGCGGTGAAGTCCTGCCCCTCGTCGATGCGCTCCATACGCCCGGAGAGGGCCGTCACCGCGCCGATGCCAGCCTGTATGGCCGCTGTCTCGACCCCCAGCGCAGACGCCGCCGCGATAGTCGCCAGCGCGTTGGCGACGTTGAACGCGCCAAACAGTTGCAGGCGATACTCAACGCCATCGACCGTGAAGCGCGTACCGTCCGGCTCGTGGCGCATGTCGCGCGCGACGAAATCGGCGGCGCGGCCTTCCACGCTGTAGCGTACCACCCGATCCGCCGGGAAAGCAGCGAAGTAGTCGGCGCTGGGGTCGTCAGCGTTGACCACGCTGATACCCGGCACGCCGGGCGTCCGCTGGCTGCTGGCCAGCATGGCGAACATCATGCCTTTGGCGGCGCGATAATTCTCGAAAGTACCGTGATAATCCAGATGCTCGTGCATGACGTTGGTCATCACCGCCACGTCGATATCGACCCCGTGCAGACGGCCCTGGTCCAGCCCATGACTGGTCATCTCCAATACGGCATAAGTCAGCCCGTTAGCGACCATCTGCGCCAGGTAGTCCTGCACCTGATGCGCGGGCGGCGTGGTGACGTGCAGGCCGGTGTCGGCGGTCTGCCCGCCCAGGTCGGCGGCCAGCGTGCTGATGCAGCCCGTCTGCCCGCCACTGGCGACATTCAGCACACTGTGCAGCAGCGTGGTGGTCGTCGTTTTGCCATCAGTCCCGGTGACGCCCGCCACCACCAACCGGCGCGACGGAAAATCGTGGTAGGCAGCAGCCAGCGGACCCAGCACATAAGCCGCCTGGCGCACCTGGACATACGGCAGCGGCAGATCGTGGAGCGCCTGCTCGCCGACGACCGCCACCGCGCCGCGCTCAATCGCCTGGGGGATAAACTGGTGACCATCCACCGAGCAACCCTGCCGGGCGACGAACACACCGCCGGGCTGCACATCCAGCGCGGACTCGACGACCGGCGCGCTGATGGCCACGCTGGTATCGCCCCACACAGCAATCCGTTGTTCCGCTGGTACATGCGCCAGCAGATCGGCCAGGGTTTTCATTGCGTCTCATCCTTAAATTTGCAGCCGAAACCGACCGCATTATAGCAAACAAAAAGCGCGCCACCAGCGGCGGCACGCTTCTGATTTCGTCCGGGTGTTGCCCGGTTGGTTAGTTCAGCCGTGCCGACAGATCGGTCAGGCCGCTGCGCACGCTGCCGTCGATCACACGATCACCAGCGCGCAGGATCAGCCCGCCCAGGATGGCCGGATCGACGACGAACTCGGCCTCGTCGGCGCCGATCTCTTTCTTGACGCGGGCCTGCTCTTTGTCGTCCAGCGGCATGGCGCTGACCACGACAATGCTGCCTTCCATCTTCTTGGCGCCTTCCGGCACGCGGGAGAAGAAGTCATCGATGAGCGCCTGCTGCTTCTTGGCATCCAGGTTCTCGTGGATCAGGCGCTGCGCCACTGCGATTGAGATGGCCGACACCTGATCGCGCAGACCGGCGAGCTGTGCATTGCGCTCCACCTGGGCCGCTGCCCGTGCTTCAGCGCGAATCTTCTCGCCCTCGGCGCGCGCTTCGGCTTCGATCGTCTTGGCGACTTCCTCGCCGCGCTGCCGCGCTTCGTCTACCACCTGGGCCGCCTCGGTGCGGGCCTGGGCCAGAATCTTCTCGGCTTCGGCCTCGGCGTTGCGGCGAGCATTGGCGGCGGCGGCAGCGTCCTCAAGACCGCGCTCGATTTTCGCCGCGCGGGCGTCGAGCATGTTGGTCATCGGGCGCCACAGGAAGATCGTCAACACCGCCAAAATCAAGCCAAAGTTGATGATCTGTGCGATGAGGAAACCGAGATTGATGCCCAGAGCATCCAGGGGTCCCCCACCATCCTCGGCTGCCAGGGCCGGCGTCACGGTGAATAGCAGCACCAGAACCACCAGCAGCGCGATCGTTTTCTTTTGCCCTCGCATGAGTATCTCCTTACAGCCAGTGATAACCAGCGATTACAGCACGAAGACGATCAGCAGAGCAACCACCAGAGCGTAGATGGCGATAGCTTCGGTGAACACGATCGCCAGAATCATATTCGTCTGAATCTGACCACCTGCATCGGGGTTACGACCAATGGCCTGCATCGCACCCTGCGCCAGCAAACCGATACCGATGCCCGGCCCAATCGCCGCCAACATCGCCAGTCCAGCGCCGATAGCCTTCAGACCAACAGAGATATCACCTTCCATGATTACACATTCCTCCTGCGTTGCTCGATTATATGCTTAAGTTAAACTTGCGTCTGAATGCAAGCGCGAAGTCGCCTGCTCATCATCATCGTGGTGTTCTTCGTCGTGTTCCTCATGGTCAGGATGCTCGTGATGGGCTTCCATGGCCTGTACGCTGAACACCAGCGTCAGAACAGCGAACACCAGAGCCTGCACCGCGCCGATAATCAGTTCCAGGCCGTAGATCACACCCGGAACCAGCATCGCCAGCAGGAACGTGACCGCCATCAGCGCCACGCCGCCCGCAAACAGGTTACCGAACAAACGGAAGGCCAGGCTGACGATCTTGCCGATCTCCGAGATGATCTCGATGAGGCCGACGATAAAATCGATCACACCCAGCGGGCGCTTGCCCACGTTACCAATGGCGGTGAGGTTAACGAACTTCTCAAAGTAAGCCGGACCCTGGGCCATCACGCCGTAAATCTGTACGACGACGATCGAGAAGATCGCCAGCGCGATCGTCAGGCTCAGGTCGGTTGCCGGACCACGCACAAACGGCGTGATGTGGAAGATGAACGGCACCGCGTCCGTCTCCAACTGGCTTTCGGTAAACGTCAGCGTAGCCGTTGGGAACTGCATCTGCGTCTGCTGGAAGTTCAGTTCTTCTTCCAGTTCGCTGCGCTCGCCGCGCAGGTCACTGAGCACCTCGCTCAGGTCGTCGCCAGAGGTCGCGCCGCGCTGCTGGGCCAGGGCCACCGCATCGGCCACGCCTTCGGCGGCAGCCAGGGTGAAGCCAGCGGCAGCATAACGCGGCTCATCGATTAACTCTTCCTGCCGGTCCAGTTCAGAGCGCACCGCGCTATCGTCCAACAGGTTGATCTGGCTTGTGACTTCTTCAAGCTCGGCTTCCAGTGCCGGAATCTGCCGGGCAGCTTCCAGACGAATCTGCTGGCGCTCCAGGGCGCGCTCGGCACTGGCGAGATCATCGGTCCCTTCCAGAACAGCAGCCTCCGCCTCATTCACGCGGTCGCGGTCGGCATCGGACCAGTTGGACTCATCCGCATCCAGCGATTCAAGCACACCAGCCAGCGCGGCGGTCCGATCCGCCAGCTCGCGCTCGGCATCGGTCACGGCCTGCTGGGCGGTCTCAAGCTGGGGTTCGATCTCCTCGACCGACTCCACCGGGAAGCGCGAGAACTCGTTATACTTGAAGTAGTAATTGCACAGGTCGTAGGTCTCCGCCGTCTGGCTGAAACCCGCGTTCAGCGACTCATCGACCCACAGGCGGTACGAACTGTCCGTCCAGCCAGGGATCATCGAGTAGCCGCTCTGCCCGTCATAGGCACAGTGCATCTTGCCGACGGTCTCCGCGCCAGGAAACAGCTTCATATAGTTGGCGGTGAGCAGGAACAGGAAAATGGTCGCCACCAGCGGCCACAGCATGGGCGTTGTGCGCAGGCGCTCGCCACCGATGTTGCTGGAAAAGCTGCGGAAACCACTCACAAACGCTTCGAACATCCCCTGCAAACGACCGGGAACTTCTTTCGTCCAGCCCCGGCTCAGTCGCCAGAGAACGAAGACGATCAAAATCAGCAGAAAATCGGTGACCAGCGTACCGATAATGGAGTTGGTCAGATTAAACCCTGGCAGTAAGTCTTCCTGAACCACCTCACCCGGAACCTCAATCACCGGCAGCGCCACACCGGCGCCAATACTCGGCATGAGGAGAAACGGCACCAGGCCACAGAAGATTGCTGCGAATGCCAGGAAACCCACAAAATAGATTAAACCACGAATCCTGGGACTCACATCACTCCTCCTTTCGCAATCAGGCCCCTCACATGACTACTCAAGAACTAAACCTCCTCCGTATGGGATGACGACTCTCGTTCCGTGTTGACGTACTCAGGCGGATCAATGCGGTTAATCGCGCTGACCGCGATGCGCAACATGACCATCAAACTAACCGGTATGCTGAGAATCACCAGACCGAACGTAAACAAACCACGCTGCCCCATCTGTGAATCCAGCCAGAGGCCCAGGAAGAGCGCCACAAAGACAATGACAATCGTCCAGCAGCCGGCCTGCCCGGCGACTGCCGCCAGGCCGAGGTTCCTGGCACGCCGCGCAGCGGGCCTGTTTTGTTCGCTCATCAATCCCCTGCGTAAGCGTTGCGCATTCTATCACAAACACATGGCGATTACCACAATCCGCCTGAGCGTTTCATAAGCTCGCGAAGATGTAGTAATCGCCCCAGCATCCATCAGGCAAACAGCGACATCGCGCCGTTGGTCGCCCAGTCATATACCGCGCCAGGGATCACCCCCAGCAGCAGCACGACGATGGTCGTAATACCCAGCGTCCAGGCGGCGGTGCGGTTGAGCGCGATCTTCTTGTCATCGTCTTCGCTGCGGTCCACATAGATGATCTTAATCACCACCAGGTAGTAATACAGCGCGATGATGGCGTTCAGCACGCCGACAATCGCCAGCCATTCCAGACCGGCTTCCACAGCCGCGTTGAACAGGAAGAACTTGCCGAAGAAACCCGCTGCTGGCGGAATACCGGCCAGCGACAGCAGGCCGATGGTCATCGCCAGCGCCATCCAGGGGTTGCGGCGGCTGAGTCCGGCCAGGTCGGCGATGGTCTCGCTGCCGGTGTTCTCGCTGAAGATAGCGACAACGGCGAAAGCCAGCAGGTTGGTAAAGGTGTACATCAGCATGTAAAAGGCCACCGCGCCCACACCGTTAGCCGGTCCCAGCAGCGCGCCGGCTTCGGTGGCCGGTGCCGCCTGGATAGCCGCCACGCCGATCAGTGTGTAACCGGCCTGCGCGATCGACGAATAGGCCAGCAGACGCTTGATGTTGCGCTGCGCCAGCGCCAGCGTGTTGCCCACCACCATGCTGATAACGGACATCGCCATCACCAACTGAATCCAGAAATCCTGCATCGCCACGCCGTCGATCTCCAGCGTGGACGGGAAAACCGCCACGAAGAAGCGCATCAGCAGGGCGAAGCTGGCCGCTTTGCTGGCCACACTCACGAAGCCGGTGACCGGCGTCGGCGCGCCTTCGTACACGTCCGGAGTCCAGAAGTGGAACGGCACCGCGCTGATCTTGAAGCCAAAGCCGACGAAAACAAACACCATCGCCACCAGCACTGGCAGCGGATCGGCGGTGAACTGCGTGCTGCCCAGGTAATCGGCGATGGCGTAGATGTTGGTAAAACCGGTAAAGCCGTACAGCAGACTGAAGCCGTACAGCATGATCGCCGAAGCAAACGAACCAAACAGGAAATACTTCATGCCGCTCTCGCCGGAACGCTCGTCCCTGCGGAAGGCGGCCAGGATGTACAGCGGAATGGAGGTCGTCTCCAGCGCCAGGAAGATCATAATCAGGTCTGAAGAGGCCGCCATCAGCGTCGCGCCCAGCGTCGAGATAATGACGATCAGGTAGAATTCGCCCTTACGCGCCAGCTCACTGGTCAGGGCGGCCATCAGCGCGGTGATCGACCCTGCCAGCAGGATCATCACCTTAAAGACCTGCGACAGCGAGTCGTGGCGGATCATATCGCCCCAGAACGCGGTCGCGTTGGGGTCCGGTGCCCAGATGAACGGCGTCAGCGCCAGGGCCGCCATA
Source organism: uncultured Anaerolineaceae bacterium (assembly GCA_964639225.1). Classification (GTDB taxonomy): domain Bacteria; phylum Chloroflexota; class Anaerolineae; order Aggregatilineales; family Phototrophicaceae; genus CAZXCK01. The sequence goes on from CAZXCK010000006.1 coordinate 27,631, forward strand.
CCGGCGGCGGCCACATAGGCGACACCGCGCTGCTGGTGCTGCGGCAGATACAAATCGAGTGCCAGCACCACAATCGCCAGTATCGTCAGGCCCAGCTCCGGCGCGATAGACGGCAGGCTTGCCAGAAAGTCAAATTCCCCCACAGTTACATCCCTCCTAGCATGGCGACCACCGGCTGCACCCCGGCCTGGATCATCGGGGCCATCACCCAGGGCAGCATACCGACGATGATGAGCGGGAGACCCAGCAGCAGCAGGATCATACGATCGGTGATGGTGATGTCACCCACATCGTGATATTTCTCAGCGTCGAACTCGCCAAAGAACACCTGCGCCGTGACCCGCAGCACATAGGCCGCCGTCACCACGATGGCGATTGCCGCCAAAATCACAATAACCGAGTAGTAGTTAGTGAGCGTAAACGAGCCAATCTGCAGGCTGATGCTCTCCGAGGCGGCGAACATGCCCATAAAGATCGGGAACTCGGCGATAAAGCCGCTGAGTCCGGGCATACCCATGCTCGTCAGACCGCCGACGATGAAGGCCACCGCCACCCAGGGCATTCGCTTGACGAAACCGCCCAGGCTGGGGATATCGCGGGTGTGGGCACGCTCATAGACCATGCCGACACAGCCGAAGAAAAGCGCCGTCATCACGCCGTGACTGAACATCTGGATGCCCGCGCCGGTCATGCCGATCACGTTCATCGTCGCCCAGCCCATGCTCACCAGTCCCATATGGCTCACCGATGAGAAGCCAATCACGTACTTAAAGTCGCGCTGCCTGAAGGCGATAAACGCCCCTAACAGCACGTTGATTAACGTCAAAAAGACAATCCAGGGCAAATGCACCTGCGCGCCCTCCGGCAGAATCTGCACGCTGGTCCGCAGGGCGGCATAAGCGCCCAGCTTCATCAGCACACCGGCATGGATCATCGAGACGGCGGTCGGCGCGGCCACGTGACCGTCCGGCGACCAGTTGTGGAACGGGAACACGCCCGCCAGCACACCAAAACCGATGAAGATGAAGGGGAACCAGAACTTGGCGAACGTCAGCGCCTCGACGCCGAAGTAACCGCCAATGTCGAACGCGCCCGCTTCGGCTGCCAGCGCCAACTGCACCAGGTCAAAATTGAAGGTGCGCGCGTCGGCGGCGATGATGCCGGCGTCTTTGGCAGCCTGGAACACTTCCGCGCCGTCGCCCACGAAGAACTGATGCGCCGTGAGGACCATCGCAATAGCGCCCACCAGGGCCACCACCGAGCCGATCAGGATGTAAAGCGTCAGCTTCATGGCGGCGTATTCTCGGAGCTTAACCCAGCCCCAGCCCGCAATGAGCAGATACATCGGGAAGATAGCCAGCTCGTAGAAGAAGAAGAGCAGGAACAGGTCCAGGGCGACGAACACCCCGTACACACCGGCCACCAGCAGCATGAAAAACGCCATGAACTCGCGCAGGCGATCCTCGATGCGCCACGAGATGAGCACACCAGCCACCGCCACCATGCCCGTCAGCAGCACCATCGGCGCGCTCAGGCCGTCCACACCCAGATGATAGCTGATGCCCAGTTCCTCGACCCAGACAACTTCTTCTTCAAAGCCGATGCTGCGGTCGAACATGCGCGTTGCCGGGAACAGTTCGCCGTCGGCCAGGATATTCTGCTGTTCAGTGAGCAGGCCATCGTCGCCGTTGACGCCGCTGCTGTAGCCGACGTACACGCCGAAGGACAGCACCAGCAGCACCACCGCCGTCGAAATCGACACGCCCCGGATCAGGTCGCGCTGGCGTTCGTCCATGAACAGCAGCACCACCGCCGCGACAATCGGTATAAAGACGATGGCGCTCAATACAGGAAAGGCAAATGCGTCGATCATCGGTATCTTATCCTATCAGACCGCTCATCAAACGGGTTACTGAGTCGTTGATAATGGGCAAGATCCAGTTCGGGAAGATACCCGTCACCAGCATCAATACCATCAGCGGCGCGATGGCGATAAACTCGCGGGCCTCGATCTCCAGATGATGATCGCGCCACTTCATGTTAAACGGCCCGTGCAGTGTCGCGCGGATACCCTTAAGGATGTAAGCGCCGGTAAACAGCAGACCGAGCATCGAGATCACCGTCAGCCAGGTAAAAACCGGCCAGGCACCACGCACCACCAGAAACTCGCTCACAAACCCGTTGAGGCCGGGCAGGCCCAGGCTGGCCATGCTGGTGAAAATGAACACGCCGCCATAGATGGGCGCTTTAACCCACAGACCGCCATATTCGCGCAGGTCGCGGGTGTGCGTCTTGTGGTAGATGGCTCCCGCCAGGAGGAACATGCCCGCCGAGCTGAGGCCGTGATTGAACATCTGTAGTACGGCACCGTTGGCGGCGAAGATAGCATCTTCGAGGTACTCCGTGCTGCCGTCGGCCCACGCCTGGCCGTAAGCCAGCGCCATCGCCGCCAGCCCCAGCGCCACAAAACCCATATGGTTCACCGAACTGTAGGCCACCAGTCGCTTGATGTCGTTCTGGCCGAAGGCGGCGAACGCACCCAGCACAATGCCCAGCATCGCCAGGAAGGCGAACAGCCCGGCAGTCGTAAACGTCAGGTTCAGGAAACTGGCCTCGGCGATCCACACATCCGGGAAAAACGGGATCACCAACCGAATGAAACCGTAAGCGCCCAGCTTGAGCATGACACCCGCCAGCAGCATCGAGCCAGCGGTCGGCGCTTCGCCGTGCGCGTCCGGCAGCCACGTGTGGAACGGCCACACCGGCACTTTGATGCAGAACGCCAGGAAGAAGCCCACAAACGCCAGCGCTTTGACCGTGCCCACGCTGATGCCCAGGAACGTCCCTTCCGCGCCGTCAAAGGCGGGCCAGATGGCGCTCAGTTCGGCGATGTCGAACGTGCCCGCCGTCCAGCCGACGAGCTGAGTCGCCAGCAGCATACCCAGCGTGCCGCCGATGGAGTAGATCATGAACTTGGTAGCGGCGTACTTGCGATTCTTGCCGCCCCACTGGTCGATCAGGAAGTAGATGGGGACCAGACTCAGCTCATAGAACAGGAAGAAGATCATCAGGTCCAGCGCGGCGAAAACCCCCATCAGGCCGGTCTCAAAGAACAGGATCAGCGCCAGATGCGCGTTCACCCGGTCCTCGACTTCCCAACTGATGAGCACCGCCAGCGGCACCAAGATGCCGGTCAGCAGGACCATCGTCGCACTGATGCCGTCTATACCCACAAACCAGCTCGCACCGATGAGTTCAAACCACTCCACCTGGGACACGAACTGATAACCGGGCACGGCGCGATCATAGTTGAAGAATACCGCCACCGCCAGCGCCCCCACCACCAGCGAGATCGCCAGCGCCACCCAGCGCGCCAGCCATTTATCGCCAGGCATGAAGCCCACCACCAGCGCACCCAGCGCCGGAGCGACGATCAACACCGAGAGCGGGTCTAAACCAAAAACGTCAAATGCCATAAGCCGTATACTCCCCGCTGTTAGTTAGAGGCTTGCAGCAAGCCGGTAGAGATCATGAAGATCAGGCCGATAATTACCGCTGCGACGGCAGCGAACAGCATGTACTGCTGCACCCGGCCTGTCTGGATGTGGCGGAACCAACCGCCGAAGCGCGCCACCCCCTGCGGGATGCCGTCGCCCACACCGTCGATCAGCCACAGGTTGAACACCTTGAGCAAATCGCCGAGGAAGGTCGCCACCCGCGCCACCAGATGGATAAAGCCATCGATGATGCCGCGATCCAAAAACTCCGAAACCACCACCCGCGAGAACCACTTCGACGGACGCACAAAAACCAGCACATACAGCTCGTCGATGTAGTACTTGTTCTGCAGCAGCGGGTAGATCGGCCCCAGCACTTTCACCAGCGGGTCCGGCTCACCGGCCTGCAGCGGCTTGCGTCCATAGACCAGCCAGCCCACATACAGGCCGCCCAGCGCCACACCAAACGAGGTCAGCACCGGAATCCAGTTAAACGGCGGCTTGCCCGGCTGCATGTCGGGCAGCAGCGTGTACTTAACGTAGTCGAAGAACGGGTTGCCATCCGGCGACAGGATCGCGCCGAAAACCGGGAATTCCGGCGGCACACCCACAAACCCGGCGAAGATAGCGAAGAACGCCAGGATAATCAGCGGGAGCTGCATGGTAATGCTCACCACGTTGCGCGGTCCGCCCAGGCTGGCATGCTTGGCCTCTTCGGTGCGCGGCTCGCCCAGAAAAGTCAGCGAAAGCTGGCGCATGGTGTAGAAGGCCGTCAGGAACGCGGCCAGGCCCAGCATCAGGAAGACGAAGAAGTGAATGCCGGACGTATATCCGCTGAAGACGTACCAGGCGTCCGCCAGGATTTCATCTTTGGACCAGAAGCCAGCGGTCAGCAGCGGGAAGCCCGCCAACGAGAAGCCGCCAGCGATGAACGTCCACGCCGTCACCGGGATGCGCTGCATCAGCCCGCCCATGTTCATCATGTCCTGCGGGTCGAACGGCTCGCGTTCCATGCGGCTGCGTGGATGCTCGTGATAGTCTTCTTCTTCGTATGCTTCAGGCGGTTCAGCCTCGTGGCTGGTGGGCACCGTGCCACCTTCCGGCAGCGCGTGGACCTCATGATGATGATGGTGTTCGTGGACGTGATGCTCGCCGTGCTCCATCGCGTGGATCACCGAGCCGGACGCCATAAACAGCAGCGCCTTGAAGAAGGCGTGTGTAATCAGGTGGAAGAACGCGGCGATATACGCGCCGATGCCCAGCGCGGCCATCATAAAGCCGAGCTGCGAGATCGTCGAATAGGCCAGTACGCGCTTGACGTCGTTCTGCGCGACGGCGATCGTCGCCGCAAACAGCGCCGTAAAACCGCCAACAACCGCCATAAACATCAGTGGCGCTGTCATGACGCCGTGATGTGGATCGCCACCCGCCTGGAACAGCGGATACATACGCACGACAGCGTAGATACCAGCGGAAACCATCGCCGCCGCGTGGATCATCGCGCTGACCGGCGTGGGGCCTTCCATCGCGTCTGGCAGCCACACATGCAGCGGGAACTGCGCCGACTTACCCACCGTGCCGATAATCAGGAAAATGCCGATCAGCCCGGCGGCGCTCAACCCCCAGCTACCCAGGATAATCGCCTCGGTGTTGGCCAGCCCGGCCAATACCGCTTCGTTATACAGGATTTCGCGGAAGCTCAGTGTGCCGGTCAGCGCGTAGAGATAAGCGATGCCCAGCAGCATGATGACGTCGGCCACACGGGTCGTCGTGAACGCTTTGATAGCGGCCCGGTAGGCGCTCTTCTTCTCGAACCAGAAGCCGATGAGCATGTACGAACACAGGCCCATCACTTCCCAGCCGATGAACAGCAGCAGCAGATTGTCGGCCACCACCAGCGTGAGCATCGCGCCAGCAAACAACGAGATAAGCGCAAAAAACCGCGACTGGCGCGGGTCATGGGCCATGTAGCCAATTGAGTAGATGAAGATACAGATCACCGCGATGGGCACCATGAGCAGCATCACACTGGTCAGCGGGTCCACCAGCACGCCCATACGCAGCGTATCCAGGCCGGTCGCCAGCCATTCCAGGCTGCTGCCGTAGGTGCGATCGTCCAGGCCGAACTGCTCGATGCTGATGCTGTCGAAAAAGACGACCATGCTCATCAACCAGGCCGCGACCACGCCCGCCATGCCCACCACAATGCTGATGACACGCCACAGCGGCTGGTCCACCGGCACTTTCATGCCTTCATAATCGGGATGATGTCCGCCGTAGTGATGCGCGTCGTCGGCGCGCACCCACATGCTGCGGCTGGTCAGCAGCGAGATGATGGCAAAAGCCAGCAGCGGCCCGACCGGGATCAGCCAGGGCAGATAATTCAAATCGCTGAAGTTTACGTCCATGCGCCACAACCTTTAGTTACCATTTAAGCAGGTCCACCTCATCCACCGACACCGAGCGGCGGCTGCGGTAAACAGAGATGATGATCGCCAGACCCACCGCGACTTCGGCGGCGGCGACCACGAAAATAAACGCGGCGAACGCCTGCCCGCTCATGTTGAGCGGTGTCTGGAAACGCCAGAACGCCACCAGATTGATGTTGACCGCGTTGAGCATCAGCTCGATACCCATCAGAACCGCTACGGCATTGCGGCGCGAAAGCACACCATAAGCGCCAATAAAAAACAGCGCCGCCGCTACCGTCAAAAACATCCAGAGTGGGACCATGTTTCCGTTCCTTACTCCTACAAGTCGCTCACAGCCGCTCTAGTCGTCGTCACGGGCGATGAAAATCGCGCCGATCATGGCCGCCGTCAGCAGCAGCGAGGCCACCTCAAACGGCAGTACATACTGGTCGCCACTGACCAGGGCCACGCCCAGGTCGGCTGTCGTCGCCACCACATCCGATGCCGGCTCGGTGGTGTTGCCCCACAGCGGCACAATCACCACTGCCACCACAAAGACGAAGGCCGCCACACTCACCAGCACCGCCGCCCACCACTGGCGGTTGCTCGGCTCTGGCATATGGGTCATGCTGCGGGTGAGCATCACCGCGAAGGTGATCAGGATACCGATGGCACCGATGTAAACCAGAATTTGCACCGCCGCCAGAAACGGCGCGCTGAGCAGAACAAAATACCCCGCCACACCAAACAGGCTGGCCATCAACCACATCGCAGCCCGAACCAGGTTGCGGTTCGTCACCACGCCGATGGCCCCGCCCAGGATGAGGATGGTGAAAAAGCCAAAGGCAATCGCTTCAGGGGTCAGATTACCGAACGTCATTTGCTCATCTCTCGCTCTCGTTATTCGCTGGCGCGGGCGACGGCGTCGGCGGGCAGCAGCGGCGCTTCCGCGTCGTCGTCCGCCTTCTCGGCCAGGCGCTCACGACGGCCCTGGCTGCGGACAACCGCCATCAGACCGGCAAAGACAGCCACATTACCCAGGAAGAACACCAGAGTCTGCGGCACATTGGCGACAAAATCGTTGGCATCCGCCGCCGACGGCGCGATCCCCAGTTCCTGCACAACACGCAGCAGGAAGGCCATCACCAGCAGGTTCACAATCGACAGCGGAACCAGCAGCATCCAGTTAAACGACATCAACTGGTCGATGCGCAGGCGCGGCAGCGAATTGCGCACCCACAGCGAGATGAAGTACCACACGCTCGCCTTGAGGATCAGCCATACCAGGCCCAGCAGCGGAATCTGCTGCACAAACGGGCCATGATAACCGCCGGTGAACAGCACCGCCATCAGCATACCGTTGGTGAACACATGCATAAACTCGCCAGCGAAAAAGATGGCGAATTTCATGCCGGAGTACTCAATGTTGTAACCGGCTACCAGCTCGGATTCGGCCTCGATCAGGTCGAAGGGGGCGCGGCCTGTTTCCGCCTGGGCGGAGATGAAAAACAGCACCGCCGACACCGGTGCCATAAACAGGAACCACATACCCGCCTGTGCCTCGACCAGCCCGACCATGCTCATGGTCCCTGCCAGCAGCACCGGCACCACCAGCGACAACGCCAGCGGAATCTCATAGCTGATGAGCTGCGCCACCACGCGGAAAGCGCCCAGCAGCGCGTATTTATTGTTGCTGGACCAGCCAGCCATAATCACCGCCAGCGTGCCAATCGAGGCCACCGCGATGAAATACAAAACGCCGATCTCCAGGTCTACACCCACATGGATCGGCGAGAAGGGGATGACCGCCCATATTAAAAGAACAGACATCGTCATGATGACCGGCGAAGCGTTGTAAATCCATTTGTCCGCGCCCGCCGGGGTGATGTCTTCCTTACCGATGAGCTTGATCACATCGGCAATCGGTTGCAGCAGGCCGAAAGGCCCTACACGATTCGGCCCCAGCCGGTCCTGAATGCGGGCGGCGATCTTACGCTCCACCCAGATGAGCGCCACCGTCGTCAGCAGCGGGAAGGTCGCCACCAGCAGCACGCCCATAAAGATCGAGGCGAACTGAGCCAGGTCCGGGTCCCAGCCTGCCTGCACCAGACACGGCGCAAATGTGTTGATGATATTCTGGCATTCCATTGAACTTTACCCCTCCTCGCTCGTTCCCATCAGGTCCATTGCAGCGCGTTTTTGCGCCAGGCATAGACCAGCGCATCGGTGAGCAGGAAGATAAACAGGAACCCCGCGCCGAACGCAAAGAAATCCAACTGGCGGTAGGCCACCGCCCAGGGGAACAGCAGGACCATCTCCACATCAAAAACCAGAAAGATCAGCCCGTAGATGTAATACTGGACCTTGAACTGCACCCAGGTATCACCCACTGTCTCTACACCGCATTCATATGTCGCCTGTTTGATGGCGTTAGGCTTACGGGGGCTAATCAGACCGCCCAGCACAATCGGCAGGGCAGGCAGTACGGGAGCCATGACAAAAAACACGCCAATAAAGGCCCACTCGCTCAGTACATTCATAGGGATTTTTACTCCCACATTAAAAAACTGACGCCGGATATTACAGCACAAGCGCGTCGTTAACGATCCACCGGTTATGGCATTCAGGCATCTGCGCTGGTACAGGCCGGGACCGGCCTGTCGATCATCAGGCGAGTACCCCTGTTCGGCCCGGCGCAGCAGCGTCGTGCGCCCTGTTGATGGCAGGCACGCCACCGTCCCCACATTTACATGCAACCGGAGAACATCGGTAACCTTGCGCCCTTTGTCACAAGCGAAGCTAGTATAGCATCACAACATAGACCCTGCAATGAATCAGAAAACCGGGTTTTACATCGTCACGAGCGCGCCAGATTTTAGCATACTTGCCCAATAGAAAAAAGCATCATGAACAAAATGGCCGCATTGACAGCGGCGCGTTACAATGTCCGCCAGCGTCCCGCAGGCGAAAGGGTGAACACTGATGAGCGTGCCAGCAATCGACATCCAGCAGAAGCTGACCAAAACCAACGGCATCACGCTGAACGTGGCCCAGGCCGGGCCAGAGGACGGCCCGCTGGTCATTCTGCTGCACGGCTTCCCGGAGTTCTGGTACGGCTGGCGGCACCAGATTCCCCACCTGGCCGGGCTGGGATTCCGCGTGTGGGCACCGGACCAGCGCGGTTACAATCTCAGCGACAAGCCCGACGAGCTGCGCAGTTACATCATCGACCGGCTGGTGATGGACATCGTCGGACTGATGACCACTGCCGGGCGTGAGCGCGCCATCATCGCCGGCCACGACTGGGGCGCGATGGTCGCCTGGTGGCTGGCGCTGCGCTTCCCGGAGAAGGTCGAAAAGCTGGTGATTCTCAACGTGCCGCATCCGCGCGTGTTCGGCAAAACGCTCAAAAGCAACCCCTCGCAGATGCTGCGCAGCATGTATGCTTATTTTTTCCAGTTTCCGCTGCTGCCGGAACGTTTTATCAGCGTCGCCAATTATCAGCCGGGTCTGCAGGCACTGCGCCGGACCAGCCTCAAGGGCAGCTTCACCGCCGCCGACCTGCGTGAGTATCGCAAGGCGTGGGCGCAGCCGGGGGCGCTCAACGCGATGCTCAACTGGTACCGGGCCTACGCCCGCTACGGCGCGGAACGCCCCACCGAATGGCGCGTGCGCGTGCCCACCATGATGATCTGGGGCGCGAAGGACATGTTCCTCAGCTCGCAGATGGCCGAGCCGAGCATCAACCTGTGCGACGAGGGCGAGCTGTACATCCTGCGTGAAGCCACGCATTGGGTCCAGCACGACCGCGCCGCCCGCGTCAACGAGCTGCTGACACAGTTTCTGACGTAGCGCGTGCATATCCCCCAACAAAAAACCGGCGGCATCCATATGCGGACGCCGCCGGTCGTGTGTTTAACCGTGCCGCCGATTATTCCTCGGCGGGCAGAATGGTAAAAATGCTGCCCGCGCCGCGCCCGAACACATCCGGGAAGTACGTCTCGCGGACGGTGGGCGGCATCACGTTGAACGTACCCTCGATGCCGGGCCGGATGGTATACACATACTCATACGTTCCAGCCGGCAGATAGCTGCTGTGCAGCACCACTTTCTCATCACGGAATTCGATGTTGCTGAACCACCACCAGCCCCAGCCCCGACTCAGCGGATCGCTGGCGTCCAGGCCCGGACGGGTGCCGATTTGCTGGCTGGTCTCCAGGTTGGGGTCGATGCCTTCCGCGCCCGCTGGCAGCGGGTCCTCGACAACGACATAATGCAGGCTGCTGGGCGCGATGATCGTCAGCCGCACCTGCACCACATCGCCCACACGCGCCTCGGTGATCGGGTCGCGGTCGGGGTCGTTGAGCAGGGTATAGTGCCGCTCGATGACCACGCCGCTGTTGATCGGCTCGATCTCCGAGACCGGCAGGAACAACCGCAGATACGCCGTGTAGTACAGGTTGCCCTCGCCCTCGCCGCGCGTCACCGTGAGGCGATTCGTCTCGTCGCGCAGCATCTGCGCCACATCGACGATCTGCTGCTGCGACTCGGTGGCGGTGGCCGGGCTGGCCTGTGACTGCGCCAGCAGTTCGTCGTTAAACGTCAGCCCGTAGTCGTAGACCGGGTTCAGGTCGCCGCTGACCAGCATCCAGTCAGCCAGTGCCATCACCGCCCAGGCCGTTTCCTGCGTCGTCTGCCAGGAGTCGGCGCTGCGAGCGACCATCAGCCAGCGGACCACATTGGGGATCAGTTCGCTGTCCGGATTCATGCGGACCAGCGTCTGCAGCACCATCGACGTGGTGCGCGTGTTCGTGTTCCAGTTCCAGAAGTCGCGGCCTGCCTCTTCCCAGTGGACACCGTTGGCGCTGGTGATGGCGTCGTTGACGATGTCCGACAGCAGCGTATCGGCGCGCGTGTCGCCCTCGCCCGCTGCGGCGGCCATGTCGAAAGCGCTGGCCAGCAGAGCCTTCGCGTAGATGCTCAGGCGCTCGCGGCTGTCGTAGTGCTGGTCCATCCGGGCGACATCCGCGTCACCAGAGTAAGCCAGCGCATGCAGCATAAACACCTGCCGGTCAATCCGCCAGCCGGGCATCTGCGGCGTGATGGCGCGGAACTCCGACTCCAGGAAATTCTGCGCCTGTACGATCACTGCCTCGTCAACGGCGAAACCGTTCTCACGAGCCGTCGCCAGACCGATGAGCGCGTAAGCCGTCACCAGCGGATTGCTGTCGTCCTGGACGAACCAGCCCCAGCCGCCGTCGGCTTTCTGCTGCGCGTACAGCCGCTGGATAGCGAACTGCACCTGCGCATCGAGCGCGGCCAGCATACCGTCATCGTCGGGCACTTCCAGCTTTTGCAGCGTGCGATAGGTCATCACGTTGGGCAGGAAGCGGCTGATGGTCGCCTCGATGCTCTCATACGGGTAACGTTCCAGCACGCGCAGCGCGTCGATAGAAGCCGCCGCCAGCGACGGGTCCAGGTTGACGGTCAGTTCGCCCTGCGTCACGTCGAAGCGCTGTGGCAGCACAATCGACTCGGTGACCGAATCCGCGCTGCGCAGCACGCCGCCCGTCCCGGCGATGTCCGGCGCTTCGTAGCGATAGACCGGCAGCAGTCGCTCGTCACCCTGACCCAGCGGCGGTTTGCTGGCGTCGGCATACTCGCCGTCCTCGCTGGCCACATAGAAGGTCAGATCAACGGCGTCCATATCGCTGACGATCACCGGCCAGTCGATGCGCTGGCGACCGCCCGCCGGGATGACCGCCGTCTGCACGGTGTCGCCCTGGAAGATCACGCCGGTCCCCTCGACGGCGACCTCGACCGACTGGGCGCTGCCAGTGTTGTTGTTGACCACCGCGCCCAGCACCAGCTCGTCATCGACCACGAAGAAGCGCGGCGTCACCGGGCGGATCAGCAGCGGTCGCGTGCTGACGATGTCGTAAGTCTCCTGCCCCACCAGCATATCGGCAGCGGCGGTCACACCGCGCACGTCCAGCCGCCAGGTGGTCAGGTTGTCGGGCAGCGTCACCGAGAAGGTCGCCTCGCCGTTTTCATCGGTGACGACTGCGCCTTCCCAGAAGGCCGTATCCAGGAATTCCTCGCGGATGTCGAAGATGCCGCCATCGAAGCCGCCACCGCCGCCACCACCCTTGATGGTGTCGAGGACAGTCTGCGTAAGCTGGTCGGTGCTGATGGTCAGCGGCGATGCTGTACGCATGGCCAGTTCCTGCAGGCCGTAGAAGAAGTCCAGAATGGGGCCGGTGTTCGGCTCGGCCAATGACAGCGCCGCCAGGTCAGTGAGGGCGATGCCCAGTTCGGCCTGAACCGGGTTGCCTTCATAGTCGGTGGTGCGCACAGTGTAGCTGATCGTGTCGCCTGGCCCGGCCTGTTCCTGATCGGGCGTGATGTCAACGGTGATCTGTCGGCGCGAGTTATCAACCTGGAGCTGAACCATACCCATACGGAAGCCGGCGGTAGGGTTGGTGTCGTCCACACCCTTGACCAGCGTCACGCTCACGTAGACGTTGGGCGCGAACGCCTCGCCGATGGGCAGCTCGTAAACATACGAGTTGCTGTCCAGCGTCACCCGTTCGGATTGCAGCACACCGGCGCGCTCGACGGTGATGAGCGCCTCGACCTCGCCCTGGAACGGTGATGTGATCAGAATCTGCGCGGTGTCGCCGATGTCGTAACTCTGAGCGTCGGCGATCAGATCGATACGATTGCTGTTCTCCTGTCGCCAGGTGATATACTCGCCGCTGCTGACCCACAGGGTCGTAGCAGAGCTGATTTCGTTGCCTGCTGAATCCCGGCTGCTGGCGGTGATCTTGTAGATGCCGCCTGCCGGTGGGATAAAGACGTAGCTGGCTTTGCCATCGTCGCCGGTGGTGACTTCCGCCGTCGTCACCGGGATTTCTTCCACGTCCCACACCCACACGGTACGCCCGCCGGGGTCTTCTTCCTGGACGCTGGACCAGCGCCGCTCGACGATCTCGATGTCGATATCCTGCCCGGCGATGGGCTGGCTGTCCCAGTCTACGGCGATGAACTCCAGGCCGGTATCGCGGCCCGCCGTGCCCACATAGTCCGCAGGCCGCGCGCCGATATACACCTCGCCCCGGTGGACCACCACACCAACCCGGCTGGAGACTGCCTGCTCGCTCTCGTCGGTAACCACCACTTCGATTGTGAAACGCTGGCTCAGAATCGAATCGCGCAGATCGGCGGGCACCTCGATGGTCAGCCGTCCCTGTGCGTCGGTGACGCCGGTGCCACTGGCGATGGTCGAGCCATAGCCCGCATCGGGATCATCGCCGTTCATGTCGGCGAAGTCATAGTAGCCATCAGACCCGGTATAGTTGAAGAAATGCGGATTGGCGATGACGTTATATTCGACGTTGGCCTCGCTCACCGGGCCGCCGAAGAAGTAACGCGCTTCCAGGTCCACGCGGATCGTTTCGTCCTGCACGACCTCGGTCGCTTCCGGCTCCAGTTCGATCTGGAACTCCGGCAGGCGGTACTGTGCCACATTAAAGTACGTCGAGCCACCCTCAGACTGCCAGCGGTGCTCTGATGGCAGTTCCACCGCCAGCCGGTAGTAGCCCAGGGGCGCGTCGGCGGCGAGGGTGAACTCACCGCTGAAGGTGCCGAACTCGGTCAGCGGCAGCTCCTGCTCGTAGATGGCGCTGCCCCGGTCATCGGTGATCGTCACCGGCACGGTCTCCATATCAGCAGGCAGATAGTCCACATCGTCTTTGAGGCGCACCACGCCCCGGAAGTAAACCGGTTGGTCCGGTCGATAAACCGGACGATCGGTGTAGATATAGACCCGGTACTGCTGCGGATAGTAAGCGAACGGCAGGTTAAAGCGCCAGGGTTCGACGCCGCTCGACCACAGGTTGACGCCCATACCGAATCGATCGCCGTCATCCAGCACCGCCACGACCGCCGTCTCCAGGTCGGCCAGCGGTGGGATATCCATGCTGGCGACACCGTCGGCGTCGGTGACGCCCTCGCCGATCACCTGATTGCCGGTGTCGTAGATGACGATGGGCGCACCGGCGACCGGCTGGCCGCTGGCCACATCTGTCGCCCAGACCAGGGCGCTGTCCAGCCCCGTCTTGACGGTCAGGCTGGTATCACCCACCACCAGAAAATGCTGATGGCTGTAGTAGGTGCGCTCGATCTCCGGCGCGCCCACCCGCAGATAGTAGATGCCCGGACTCAGCGCGTCGCCATCGGCGAATTCCTGCGGAATCTGGATTTCGGTCTGCTGTCCGGCGACACGCACTTCGATGAAATACTCATCGCCCAGACCCTCGGCCACCCAGGCCCGCTGGCCGTTGCGCAGTTCGACTTCCCACCACAGCAGATCACCGGCGCACACCGGCCCGCCGATCACCGGCATGGTGTAGTCACGGTAAAGCAGGTCGATAATTTCACCGTCCAGCGGCGCGGAGCGCGCCCGCACCGGGTCGGGGTCGCTGATGACGATCACCGAGTCGCCCACTTTCACCCGCGACTCCGGCGCGTCCGGGCACACGACCGCTGTCCCGCTGCTGCCGCCGCCCGCCAGATTCAGCAGTTCGTAGCGGCGCGCATTCTCCGGCGCGACCGATTCGATCTGCCAGGCACGCAGTTGATTCTGCGGGTTGGGTATGTAGTCCTGGATCGGGTCCCAGCTATCCTGGTAACGCCCGATAAACTCTTGTAGCTCGATGCTGTACAGTTCCAGGTCCAGGCGGCTGACGTTGCGATGCGTCACAAACAGGCCGGTCGTCTCGCGGTTGGCGTCGTAGAAGCCCACCGAGCCGGGAACGCGCAGTTCCACATCCGGGCTGTAGGGAGCCGTGCTGAAACTGAACGTAAAGTCCTCGGCGATGGCATTGCCATAGACATCGGCAGCACCCGCCTCAAGCGTAATCGTGTAATCGGTGCTGGGTTCGGTCGGGAACGAGATCGCAATCGAGTCGTCCCAGTTCTGGTAGAAGAACTCCGGCTCGCGCCAGGGTTCGGGGTCGATGACGACACGCGAGACAATCGACTCGCGCTCCATCGGCGAGGCGAAGTAGATCATCGTGCGCGTCATTGGATCGACATCGGTGCTGCCATCCAGCGGTTGGGTGCGGATGACCGCCGGGAAGGGCACCGTAGCGATGCTCCAACTCGTCTCTGGCAGGGCCGCCTGGCCGGTCGCATCGAACACGCTGTCCGCCACGAAGCCGATGTCATACACGGTGTTCAGTTGGAGCTGCTCCGATGGCACAAAAGCGAAGCCGGTGCTGTCGTCGCTCCACTCGAAATCACCCGGAACGCTCTCGGCAGCGCCATCAGCGATCACGGTAAAAGCGGCTTCCAGGCTGGCACGGTCCAGCGGCACGTTGAACACCGCCTGCAAACGCGGCTCCAGCCGGACGCCGGTCGCGGCATCCGCCGGGTTGGTCTCCACCAGGCGCGGCTGCTCGACGGTGAACGACCAGCTAAACGGTTCCTGGAGCTGCGCGCCATCGGCGGCCTGCAAACCGGCATCGACCGTCACCGTGTAGGTCTCGCCCGGCACCCACGAAGGGTCGGGGCGGAAGGTGTAAATCGACGTGTTAAGCCATTCGCCCTGGCCCGTAGTCTCCGGGCTGAAGGTCAGCGGCTGCGGCAGGTCGATGCCGTCCGACGGCACGCCCAGCGGCACCACCGGACGGTTGAAGATGACCGTCAGCACCGCTTCAGTGGCGATGTCGGTCGCCTCGTCGCCGGGCAGCACCTCGACCACTTCCAGCGATCCCAGCGTGACAAAGTCGAAGCTGGCCGGGTCGGCCAGCGCGGAGCCATCCGCCGCCGTCAGATCGGTGCTGAAGGTGACGGAATATACCTTCCCCGGCTCGTAGTCCGCCTGCGGCGTAAAAATAACCGCGCGCCCGTCGTCGGCGCAGGCGAAATTACCCGCTACCGCCGGTTCAATGCTGGCAGCAACCGCGACAGTGTCGCAGTCCAGTTCACGGTCAAAAAAAACGGTAATGGTCCCGTTCAGGTCCAGTTCCTGCTGGGGCAGTGGATCGGTATCCACCGGTTGCAGACCCACATCAACCGCGACAACGGCGCCAGTGGTCAGTAAAAACAACATGATCAGCATCAGATTTAATTTACGCATGAGGGAGTCCCCTTTTGTGAATCGCAGCAGCACAGCCGATAATCATTCGCGTTTGCTGATGATTCAACGCTATTTACTATTATAGGGGACAATTTCGCAGATGTGGTAAGCGGCGCGCCCTACGCTCACCATACGAGCGCGCCACCGTCATGATACCGCACCGTCAGTTGAGGCTGAACGACGTCACCGGCAGACCCAGCAACTGCTTGAAGGCCTGCCAATGCAGTGCCAATACCTCGCGGGCGGTGTGGCGCACATACCAGTAAGAGCGCATCCACTGGCGTGGAACCGGGCTGCGATAATGCTCGATGTCCTGGCTGCGGAATATCCAGTTGGCGCGCAGCATGTGGAAGCTGTCGGTGACCAGCACGGCATCCTGCCAGTCGTTGGCCTGCATAATCTCGCGGGCATAGATGGCATTTTCCTCGGTGCTGTGGCTGCGATCTTCCAGGTGAATGGCCGACTCCGGCACGCCGCGCGCCACCAGCACCTCGCGGCAGGCGTCGGCCTCGCTGCGCCGCTGACCCGGCCCCACGCCGCCCGTGCAGATGACCGCCGGCGCCGCCCCCTGCTCGTACAGGCGCGCCGCCCAGATCGAGCGCCGCCGCAGCGCGTCACCCGGACTGCCATCACGGCGCAGGCCGGAACCCAGCACGACAATCGCATCGGCGGTGTGGCCGCTGGCCATCACCGGATTGTCGTCGCCGTAGAAGTAGATCGCCGCCACCAGCCCCACCACAATCATCCCCCATAACAGCAGCAGCGCCGCCACGATGCGCAGCGCGCGCGTCAGGACGACCGCCCAGCCGGACTGTCTGGTGGTGGGCATCAGTTGTTTGTGCGTGCCAGTCGTTATATCCATGTGACGCATTATAACGGACGACTCGCGCCAGCAGGCCGCAGAGTCAGGGAGTCGTCAGGAAACACTCAGCTACGATTCATCCAGCGCACGACAAAAAAACCGGGGCGCGCGGCCCCGGTCAGATGTAAGCGTGTAGCGATCAGCGACTCAGCATTCGCTGTAGCCGCACACCAGGCATTTACGACAGCCCTCGGCTCGGATCAGCGAGATGTTGGCGCACGACGGGCACATATCCGCCCCGGAGATCATGCCATTGGACGTGTAATGATTGTTCGTCGGCGTGGCGCTGGTCGTCTCGATCTCCGGCTTCGTCTCGACGGCGGGAGTCTCCTCTGGCGCGGCGATAGGCAGGTTGAGCTGCTGCGCGTGACTGCGCGGGAAGTACTGCTCTTCCAGCGCACGCGCCACCGAGTCCGGCAGCGACGTGACGCGACGTTCGCCGAAGCCAATCGAACGCGAGCCGCCGATGTCCCGCAGTTGGTCGATGATGAGCTTGAGCATCTCCAGCCGGTTGTGCGGGTCGGTAGTGCGCAGCGACAGCGAGATCATCCGGCCCAGCCCTTCGGCGTCGGCCTGGAGATCGCTGCCAGCCTTGCCCGGCGCGGTGATGAACAGCTCGAACGGATAACCGTGCTCGTCGCTGTTCATGGTCACATAGGCGCGGCCAAAGGGCGTATCGCAGTTGACGGTGACGCCTTGCAGCTTGGCCGGGCGCGGATACACACGGTGCGGCGTCGCCACCTGCTGGCCGACCGCGTCGGTCTTGCGGGGCGCAGCGGCCTCGGCCTCTTTCTTTTCCTTCTTCTCTTTGTCCTTGTCATCGAGCATCAGCACCTGCTCGTCTCGACTGCCGTCGCGGTAGATGGTGCCGCCTTTACAGCCCAGCTCGTACATGTACTCGTAGAGTTCGCGCGTCTGCTCGACGGTGTAACTGTTGGGGACATTACACGTCTTGGAGATAGCCGAGTCGATCCACTTCTGGAAGGCGGCCTGCACACGCACATGCTCGCGCGGCGACAGGTCCATCGCCGTAACGAAGTACTCCGGCAGTTCGGTCGCGTCCGGGTTGGCCTCGAACCACTCGCGCACAATCGATACCTGCTCCTCGTGGAGGCCCAGGCGACTCTTGCGGTAGTACTTCCACGAGTAGAACGGCTCGATGCCGGTGCTGGTGTTGACCATCGTGCCGGTGGTGCCCGTCGGCGCCTGCGTCAGCAGCGTCACGTTGCGGATGCCGTGCTCGCGGATACGCTCGCGCAGATCGTCGGGTAACTGCCGGGCGAAACCGCTTTGCAGGTATGGCTCGGCCTCGAACGCCGGGAACGCGCCCTTCTGCTGGGCGATCTCCACGCTGGTTTCGTAAGCGTGCAGGCAGATGAACTTGTACAGCTTATCGATGAACGCCTCGGACTCCTCGCTGCCGTAGCGAATCCCCAGATGGATCATCAGCTCGGCGATGCCCATCGTGCCCAGGCCCACGCGGCGCTCCATGCCCTGAACGCGGGCGTTCTCCTCGAAGAAGTAGGGCGTGCTGTCGATGACGTTGTCCAGGAAGCGCGTCGCGTAGCGCACGGTGTTCCCCAGATCGTCCCAGGCGACATCGTGCTTATCGGCGTCGTAGAAGCGGCTCAGGTTGATGGCGCCCAGGTTACACACGCTGAAGCCGCCCAACGGCTGCTCGCCGCAGTTGTGGACGACCACGCCATTAGCGACAAACGAATGGGTCAGCGGCTCGGTGAGGTCGAACACCTCTTCGACACCGTCCGGCTCGATGGCCGCCACCGTCGCCGTGAAGGACTCGCGGTTGGGCTGGCGCGTGTAGCTGCTCATCAGCGCCGCCAGACGCTCCTGCTTGGCGGCCAGCATAAAGCCGATCTCGTCAGCAAAACGCATCAGACTTGCTTTGGCGATGACCAGCTCATGCTGCGCCTGGCAGCGATACGACTTGAGTCCGCCGTCACCGTCCGGCAGCGGACGCCACGCTTCGGCGCGCCGTTCGTCGTAGAGTCGACTGGCGATGCCGAAGTTCAGCAGAAGCTGCTGCACCTGCGCCAGCAATTCGCGGTGACTGCTGGCCAGTCGCACCGAGATTCCCTTCCGGGTGCTGCCCTGGACGCTGCCATCAGCGCTGAAGAGCGCCTGCAAAAAGCCGCGCTGCATGTTTTCGGTGCCCTGGAACACGACTTCCGGCACCTGATGCTTGCGCTCGGTCAGCCCGTAAGTCTCGGCCAGCGTGCGCAGCCGCGCCGACTGCACGCGCACCTCGTCGCGGCCTGCCACCGCGACCGTGCCGACGGTGTAGGTCCGGTTGGGGCGAGCCGTCAGCGGTGCCACCAGTTGATCGACGTGCCCGGCGAACACCGGCGCCAGTTCGTGCTTTTCCTCGCCGAAGAACGACAGCACGGCGCGATCGGCTTTGATGGTGCCATCGCCCACCAGCCAGCCGAGCGTGCGCCCCAGTTCCAGCGATCCCTGCTGGCCGAAGCCACCCTTGCGGTTGGCGATGTGGATTTTGTTACCCGCCCGCAGATCGCCCAGCTCGACCCAGCCTTCCGGCGTCATGATGCGATGGTCGGCGGTGGCGCGCAGCGTGTAGCCCTCTTTCGTTTGCAGGCGATAGACCGGCTTCCTGCCGGTACGGAACACGCGGCTGGCGGGCGTTGTCGCCGGCTCGACGCCAAAGCGCCCGTCGATCACGGCCTGGAACGGCGTTTCGCCGTCGAACAGTTCGCGCGCCCGGACCAGCCCCTGGTCGGTGTAGATGCGCGTATCGCCGGTCACGCACGGATTGGTACTTATCAGCGGGTTGAAGTACCAGCTATTGGCCATTTTATTGCTGCGCTCGCGGAACCACACGCCCGGCTCGGCGCTGGCCCAGGCGCTCTCGATGATGGCGTTCCACAGGTCGCGCGCCTTGATCGTCCGGTAGTGGATCACACGCCGCCCGGCAGCCATCCAGGCGTCGAGATCGCCGGCCCATTCTTCGTCATAACCCGGCTCGCTGGTGTCAGGGAACATGAGGTCCCAGTCACCATCGACCTTGACCGCTTCCATCAGCTTGTCGGAAATACCCACGCTGATGTTGGCGTTGGTGATGTTGCCCGCCTGCCGCTTGCTGTCGATGAAACCGAACACATCCGGGTGCCAGTCGTTGAGGATGAGCATCAAAGCGCCGCGCCGCGAATTGCTGGTATAGACGCCGCCGCCGCTCAGCAGATGCACGTCGGCTACCTCGAAATCGTAGACTTCGCTCTCGCCCAGCGGTCGAATCGACTCGATACGAGTCGGCATGACGTTGAGCATGTCCTGAATCTGCCCGGCGGTTTCGATCTGGTCATCGGCCAGCAGCCGCTCGCTGATCTTCGTAAGCTGGTTGGCCGAGATACGGCTGGACACGCCGTCATAGATCCGCTGGCGATACTTCGAACGCGCACTGAGCGCGTTCCACACCGCCGCCGGATAGGTGTGATTCATGTCGCGGCGGCCATTGCCTTCGGCGGAGACTTTCAGCGAGGGCACGCGCTCGGCGAAGCGCGTCTTGAAGGTGCAGCCGGTCACCGACAGGCGGTAGATCGTCTGCCAGTTGGCCTCGGCGCGCTCGCTGGCGCTGATGCGCGACACGATGCCGTTCAGCAGCAGCAACTGCTGCACATCGGCCAGCATATCCCGGCTGATGCTGTCGATCCCGTAGCCGCCCTTCTTGCCCCGGTTGCAGCCGTCAGCGTCGAAGTAACCGGCGACAAACGCCATCTGCACCGCCGACGGCGAGCGGAAGATCAGCTCTGGCACGCGGACATCCCGCGCATGCGCTTTGAGCAGGCCGTTGTGAATCAGCCACTCGACGACCAGCCGCGAGTAAATGCTGATTGACTGCACCGCGCCATCGCCATTTTCTATCGCCGGCTCCACACCGAACACGTCGCGCACGCCTTCGATGAGGCGCTGGCGGATGGCCGGATGCGCGTCGGCGGTCGCCATCTTGACGGCCTTGGGCGCGCTCCAGTTGACCTTTTTGCCCCAGTGCACGTAGCCGTCACCGTGCATATAGCCGATGACATAGGCCAGCGTCTCGTCGAGCGTCTGCGGCAGCGTGACGTTTTCGTTGAGCGTGGTGCTCATCTTCGAGCGTGGGTAGTCCAGCGTTTGCAGCGGCGCGTCGTCGCCGTCCACACCCTGACCCAGCAGCAGCAGCACCTCGTCGCCTTCACGCAGGTACTTCAGCGGCATGGTGGTGATTTTGCCGTCCATCAGCACAGCGACTTTGTGATCTTCGGTGATCTGCACCCGGCTCCCGTGAGTCGTCGTCAGTTCAAACAGCGGCTTGATGCCGTTGCGGAAGCGCGCCGTGATCTGGCGCAGTCCCTGGTGTGTGTGCGCGTGGAACGTCTCGCCGGCGTCGATACGGTCGGCCAGCTCGGCGGCGGGAATTAGCCCCTGGTCAGTGGCGATACGCTCATCCGGGCCGAAGCAGCCACCCTGCTCGATGAGGCCGGTGACGAAGCTGTACAGCGCCCCCCACGACACCGAACCACTGGAGCGCCCATTGACGCCTTTGACGTAGGCATGGCGCGGGCGCAGCGTGGACAGGTTGATGCCCACGCCGCCGCCGCGCGACATGATCTCGGTCATCTGGCGCAGCGTCTCGATGATGCCGTGCCGCGAGTCTTTCGGCGACGGAATCACATAGCAGTTATAAAACGTCAGTTCCTGGTCGGTACCGGCCCCGGTGAGGATGCGCCCGCCGGGCACGAACTTCCAGTCATCCAGCAGCCAGCGGAATTTCTCGGTCCACTCTTTTTGCAGCTTCTTATTCGGCTCCACCGCCGCGATGCCCGCCGCCACGCGGTCCATCATCTGTTCCGGTTCGGTCTCAATCGGCTTATCGACATGTTCGATATCGCGGACCACCTGCTCGCCGTCGAGCAGTTGGATATGTACTTCGGGCAGGTCCAGCCCGATGATGGTGCCCACTTCACGCTGGCCGGTCTGTGAGTTAACGACGACGATCACCGTGTCGCCGGCGGCCAGGGTCGTCCGTTTCATATCTTTCTGCGCATACCGATCCAGGAAAATCTTATATCCCAGGTCGTGCAAGGCGTTCCTGCGATTCGCCTTCGACTGAACCATAGCTGTCCCTCTCTGAAGCATAGAGATTCTGAATACTCGGGGCTGTGCGCAGCCCAAATAACTAACACTTAACATTACGAAAGTGTGGTATTAGACGATGAAAGCCCCGGCGGCTCAGGGCTTCGGCTTGTGATTATTGATTGACTATACCGGATCAGATTGTAAACGATTGGGGATGATGGGGCAACGAGACGGAATCGCACATATCCCAAGTTTTCACAGATAGAGGTCATTTATAACAGTTTACAAACGTTCTCTAATGATTTCAATCCACCTGACCACCCCACAAAAAAACGGCCCCTGAACGAAATCAGGGGCCGTTCGTCATTCGGATTTAAGGGGTACGCGACTAACGTTTGGGGCGCATGAAGGGCGGGATGTCGATGTCGTCCTCGTCGTACACGCGGGACGAGTAATCCTGCTGCTGCGGGCGCGGCGGCTGCGGGCGCACCTGCGGCTGCTGCGGATTCTGGGCCGCTGGCTGCTGTGGCTGCTGGCGTACCTGTGGCTGCTGTGCCGGCTGCATCTGCGCCGGTCGCTGGCCCGACTGGCCGGTGGGGCGAAGCTGCTGGTCCATGCGTGTTTTGACGCGGCTCTGCTCGAAGCCGGTGGCGATCACGGTGATGCGCACCTCGTCGCCCATGTTGTCGTCGATCTGCGCGCCGAAGATCAGGTTGACATCCGGGTGCGCGCTCTGCTTGATGATGGCCGCCGCTTCGTTGACCTCGAACAGGCTCAGGTCGCCGCCGCCGGTGATGTTAAACAGAATGCCGCGCGCGCCATCGATGGTCACGTCCAGCAGGCCGCTGGAGATAGCCGCCTCGGCGGCCCGCCGTGCGCGGTCGTCGCCGTCGGCGTGGCCCACGGCCATCAGCGCCGCGCCACCCTCAGACATAATCGTGCGCACGTCGGCGAAGTCCAGGTTGATGAGCGCCGGGACCGTAATGAGTTCGGAAATACCCTGGATACCCTGGCGCAGCACGTCATCGGCCAGCGAAAACGCCTGTTGCAGGCTGGCGCGCTTGTCCGCGATCTGCAGCAGCCGGTCGTTGGGAATCACGATGAGCGTATCGACCTGGCCCTTGAGCGTCTCGATGCCGGCCTCGGCGTACTGCTGGCGCCGGCTGCCCTCGAAGGTAAACGGTTTGGTCACCACGCCGATGGTCAGCGCGCCCAGTTCTTTAGCGATCTGCGCCACGACCGGCGACGCGCCGGTACCGGTGCCGCCGCCCATGCCGCAGGCGATAAAGACCATGTCGGCCCCGCGCAGCACTTCGTAGAGGTCGTCCGCGCTTTCGTCGGCGGCCTTTTTGCCGATTTCAGGGTTGCCACCCGCGCCCAGGCCGCGCGTCAGCTTGTCACCGATGCGCACGCGCACCTTGGCCTTAGACAGCATCAGCGCCTGGTTGTCAGTGTTCACCGCGATGAACTCGACGCCGCCCAGGCCCTCGTTCACCATACGGTTGACGGCATTACCACCGCCACCACCAACGCCCACCACTTTGATCTGGGCGAAGTTTTCCCCTACCGTCAGTTCTTCCATATCCATCGGCTTAACCTTTCGAGCGATGTCCCATCCCTGCGGCCATAGACTCTATTGTATCGATTAGAGGGTGATAAGCAAATGTGGATTTCCATGCGTTACTGATCGTCAGGCAGCAGCCGCCGGAAGAAATTGCCCAGTGCCCGGCCCAACCCGGAACCAGGCACGGTGCCATTGGTATCTGGCGGTGCCTGCACGGCGCTGTCCATTTCCAGGCCCAGACGCAGCAGACCAACACTGGTGCTGAACGACGGACTGCGCAGCGCGTCCGCCATGCCGGTCAGGCGTTCCGGTTTGGCCGAGCGCACCGGCACGCCGAGCTGCCGTTCCGCCACCTCGCGGATGCCCGGAAGCTGCGCGCAGCCACCCGTAATCACCGCGCCAGCCCGCAGCAGGCCATCATAGCCGCTGCGCTTGATCTCCTTGTGGACCATGCTGAAAATCTCTTCGACACGCGCCTCGATCATCACCGCCAGTTCGGACCGCTTGATCTCGGTCGGCAGTCCCTCGCCGAATGTCTCCACCAGCAGCGTCTCCAGCGGGTCCACTTCGCGGGGATTGGCGTGGCCGTACTGCACTTTGACCGTTTCCGCCGTGTCGAAAGGAATATGCGTAAAATAGGTGATATCGTTGGTCACATGGTCACCGCCGACCGCCAGCACCGCCGTATGCCACACCGTCCCCTCGATGAAGATCGCCAGGTCAGTGGTGCCGCCGCCAATGTCGATGACCACCACGCCCATCTCGCGCTCTTCGGGCGTCAGCACGGCGTCGCCCGCCGCCAGTGGATTGAGAATGAAGCGGTCCACATAGACACCCGCCGCCTGCACCGCCTGCTCTAAGTTGGCGACGCTGGTGGACGACGCGGTGATGATGTGCGTCTCCACTTCCAGCCGGAAGCCGTGCATCCCCAACGGACTGCGCACCCGGTCCTGGCCGTCCAGCGCGTAGCTGCGCGGGACGACGTGCAGCACCTCGCGATTGTGCGGAATGGCGATGGCCCGCGCCGCGTCCATAGCGCGGTCCAGGTCTTGCATGTTGACGCCGCGCTGGCCGACGATTCCGACCACGCCCCGGCTGGTCAGCGATGTAATGTGGCTGCCCGCCAGGCTGACGAAGGCCCGTTTGATCTGGTAGCCGCTGCCCTTCTCCGCTTTATGGACCGAAGCCGAAATCGCCGAGGTCAGCGCCGATATATCGCTGACGATACCTTTTTTCATGCCCCGGCTGGGTTCGATGCCCACACCGACCACGAAGATATCGTTATCGCGCACGTCGCCGATGACCGTGCAGATTTTGTGTGTACCTACGTCAAGTCCGATGACCAGCTCACTCATGGCACAGTTCCACGCTTCCACAATAATAGACCGCATCAGGATGCGCGACGTTAATCTCTACCGGCGTGATGCCACGCGCCTGCAGGTCGTCGCGCACGGCCTCATAGATCAGCAGTTTGTCCGGCATATCGGTGCCGGTCCCCAGCCAAACATTCCAGCCGCCGGGTTCCCGGAATCCCAACCCTTTAGCTGGATGATAGCGCAGGACTTCCAGCCCGGCCAGCAGCGATTGCAGTTGCAGCGCGCCCGTCACCGCATCCAGAGGAACGGGCACATCAACACCCGGCGGACCTTCAATAATCGGCTCGGCCATCACGCGCATCAGCGCCGGGCGCGGCTCGTTATCCGATGGGAAGCGCAGCACCCGCCCCTGAATATCGACCAGGGCCGTCACCCCGGCCTGCACCCAGATCAGAGCCGGCTCGCGCTCCTCGACAACGATCTGCACCATATCCGGCGGCCAGCCCACCGTCACGCGGGCGCTGGCGATCACCGGTGAGGCCGTCTCGATGTTGCGGCTCACCGTCTCCGGATTCACCCAGAACACATGCACATTGGCGATGTCGGCATAACGGAATATCTCCGCCTCACTCACATAACGCGCCCCGCGCACGGTCACATGGCGCACGTAGAAAAAGTCCGTTATGAAGAAAGCCACCAGCACCAGACTGAAGCTGACGACGATCAACGCACTGATAACGCGCCAGCTCACGCCGATGCGACTGCGCTCGCCGTGCTCGACCGCCGGGCGTGCCTCGTCCACGCGGGCGGCCACACCCCCGCGCCACACCGCCGGATTGCGCTCGGCTTTTCGCTTTTGCTGGCGCACACGCAACGTCGACATCAACCACTAGACTCTCACTAACCTACACATCCGGCGGCGGCTCGTGCTCGCCGACCAGTTCGATCTCCAGTTCCAGGCGCACCCCGCTGTGCTGTTCGACCGCTTCGCGCACATGGCGGATGAGCGCGTAATAGTCGGCGGCGCTGGCGTTCTGGCGGGCGTCGCTGGTGAAGAAATTGGCGTGAACCGGCGACACCATCGCCCCGCCGATGGCGAATCCCTTCAGTCCCGCCGCTTCAATCAGACGTCCGGCATAATCGCCGGGCGGGTTCTTGAAGATGCTGCCCAGGCTGGCCCCTGGCGGCTGCGTCCGTTTGCGATACGCCACGAACTCCGCCATACGCGCCTTGATAGCATCCGGGCTGTCAGGCGGCAGTCGAAACGTCGCCAGCAGCACCAGAAAGCGACGGTCGGCGCGCGCTTTCAGTATGGAGTAACGATAACCATACTGCAAATCGTCGCAGGCGTACAGGCTGGCACCGCGATCCGCTTCCAGCACTACCGCGTCGGCCAGAGTCGTCGCCATATCGCTGCCATGCGCGCCAGCGTTGTTGACCACCGCCCCGCCGACCGTCCCCGGCACACTGACAGCCCACTCCATGCCAGCCAGACCGTGAGCCTGGCATTTGTGCGCCAGAACCGACAGGCTGGTGCCCGCCGCCGCCGACACCGTGCGACCCTCGTGCCACTCGCCGAACTCCACCTGACTCACCCGGTTGATGACCACCAGACCGCGCACACCCCGGTCGGCGACCAGCACATTAGCGCCGCCGCCCAGCACGCGCACCGGCATCGCCTGCGCCCAGGCCGCGCCGACGACTTCCGCCAGCTCATCGACCGACTCGCGGGCGATATACAACCAGTCCGCCGGGCCGCCCAGGCGCGCCGCCGTGTACCTCGACAGCGGCTCACCGGCCAGCAGCCGGTCACGGAAGCGCGCGCTCAAACCAGGGATCGGCATCAGCGTCAGCCTTCCTGGATACTGGCCAGATAATCCTGGCCGATCTGCGGCGCATTACCAGCGCTCAGGATCAGGATCACCGCCGGGGCGCTGACGCGATCGCGCAGCAGCCGCACCGTTTGCTCCAGCGAACCCGACGCGCGCGCGTCCACATCGCGGAGCTGCGCCGCCGCCCACGCCGCATCCACGCCAGGAATCGGCTCTTCGCGCGCGGCATAGATGTCGGTCACCAGCACATAATCGGCGTCAGCGAAAGCGGTGGCGTAATCGTCGATAAGGCGCTGCGTGCGGCTGTACATATGCGGCTGCCACACCACCCACAGCGTGCGCTGCGGGTAACGCTGGCGCGCTGCCTCGACCGTCATGCGGATGGCGGTCGGGTGGTGGGCGTAATCGTCGATGATGGCCACGCCGCCCACATCGGCGCGCAGTTCAAAGCGGCGACCTGTGCTGGCGAAGCCCGGCAGCAGCGATGCCGCGTCCGGGATGAACAGGCCCAGCCCATCGACGACGGCCAGGGCGGCCAGCGCGTTTCGCACGTTATACAGTCCGGGAATCGCCAGCCGGGCCGATGCCACCACCTGCCGCAGATGGCCAAAGCCCACCTGCACCTCGAAAGTGGTGCTTCCTGACGCGCCGATCTGCGTGTTGACGGCAGCCAGATTTACCTCGGTGGGGTGGTCCAGACCGTAGCTAATCACCTCACGCTGGCCCGCCACCTCATGCGCCAGCGCCAGCGCGGCGGGGTCATCGGCGCACACGATCAACCGTCCGTTGGGCGGCAGCCGCACCAGAAAGTCGGCGAAGGCCCGTCGCATGTCGGCTTCGGTGGCGAAATAGTCGGGATGGTCATATTCCAGGCTGGTCAGCACGGCGATATCGGGGTTAATGCCATGAAACATATGTCCGTACTCGTCGGCCTCGATGACAAACAGACCGCCCGTGCCCAGACCCGCATTGGTACCGGTGTTAGGCATCACCCCGCCAACGATGTAAGACGGGTCGCGCCCGGACTCGCGCAGCAGATGCACGATCATGGCGGTCGTGGTGGTTTTACCATGTGTGCCGGCCACAGCGATCACCCTGTGGCCTTCCATGAGCGCCGCCAGCACGTCGCGCCGCCGGTACACCGGGATGCCCGCCGCACGCGCCGCGACGATCTCCACGTGGTCATCAGGGGCCGCCGACGTAGCGATAACCATATGCGCGCCCCGGATATACTCGGCGCGGTGGCCGGTGTAGATGGTCGCCCCAAGCGGAACCAGCGCGGTCGCCAGTTCGCTGCGCTGGCGGTCACTGCCGGTGACGGTCATCCCACGCAGCAGCAGAATCCGCGCGATGGCGGACATTCCGAAGCCGCCAATGCCGATAATGTGGACCCGCTGACCAGGGACGAAGCGTTTCATAGTCTCAACCTGACGCCAGACTACAGGACGAGCAGAACCAGCACGAACAGGATAATCACCAGAATCAGCATAAACTCATTGCTGCCACCGACCCCGCCGGTCAGGATGAGCTGCGGCATCCAGCCGATCATCTCGGCGCTGGGTGATCCAGGCGCTGGTGCCACGATATACGGCGAAAACGGATACTCATTAATATCCATAAAGTACCACAATGTACCGCCGACCAGATAGCCATTCACAAAGCCGACTACCCCGCCCAGGATACTCCCCTGCAGGCCGATCCTCTGCCCGATGTCCGCCCGACCAAACGTCCGGTTCTGGTATGCCCAGTAGACCACCAGCATAAACACCAGCGCCTGAATCAGGAAAGCGTATTCACGCTGGAACGACAGCAGCAGCGTACCGCGAAACAGAGGGTCGAACTGGAGCAGCGTGAACATCGCCAGCAGAATACCGGCGGATGCGATGATCTCTTTGTTCCAGCCGCGCATCAGGCCAATCAGCCCGAAGAACGTCCCCAGTATCCACATCAGCGAATAAAGCTGAATCATTCGCAGCACCTCCGCGCCAGCGCGCGGTTCAGATGACGATCAGTACGATCAGAAACAAAATAATCACCAGTATCGCCAGCACTGTCCCCTCGCCGCCCGGACCGCCAGCCAGCACATACAGCGGCAGCGAATCGACGAAATTGGCGCTGGCCGAGCCGGGTACCGGTCGGCTGAGATACGGGCTGAGTGGATAATCGGTCACATGCATAAAATACCACAGCGACCCCCATATCAGATACCCATTGAGGCCGCCCACCAGGCCGCCCAGCACATTCGATTGCAGCCGATCGCGGCCCTCTTCGCGGGTACCGCGCCGTTCGA
Source organism: uncultured Anaerolineaceae bacterium (assembly GCA_964639225.1). GTDB lineage: Bacteria > Chloroflexota > Anaerolineae > Aggregatilineales > Phototrophicaceae > CAZXCK01. The sequence continues at coordinate 56,635 of CAZXCK010000006.1, forward strand.
TGGCTTCCTTGTTGATGATGGCCCGTTCCTGATAAGCGAAGAACACCACCGCGCTGAACAGGATCGCCCGCACCAGCAGTCGCTGGTCGGCGGGAACGTTGGCCAGCAGCGTGTCCAGCGTCGAGTTGAACTGGAACAGGGCAAACAGCGCCAGAATAATACCCGACGTGGCGATGACCTCTTTGTTCCAACCCCTGGAAAACCCAACCATAGCGAAGGTAAACACCATCGCACCCAGCAGTACCGTAAGCTGTATCATTGTCTGTCCCGCGCCAGTCTGGTTAAAGTCTGTGCAACGTTGGCGGCTCCGTCGGCACAGGCCAGCCGCCGGGCCTGGTCTCGCATGGCGTCCAGGCGCTTGGAATCGCCCAGCAGTTCGCGCACCAGCGGCAGCAGCCGGTCGGCCATCTGCGCCTCATCCAGGTGAATGGCCGCGCCGCGCTCTGCCAGATAATCGGCGTTGACCTGCTGGTAACGCCAGCTATAGGCCAGCGGAATCAGGATCGACGGCAGGCCGAACAGCGGAAACTCCGCCAGAATGCTGGCTCCGGCCCGGCAGATGGCCAGGTCCGCCGCCGCGAAGGCCAGCGCCATATCCTCATGCAGATACGGGAACGCATGGTAATCGGCATGGTCGGCCAGCGACCCGGCCTGCGCCTGCACCCGTTCCCAGTCCAGCCTGCCAGTCAGGTGGATCACCTGCACGCCATCCGCCAGAATGTCGCCCAGAACGTCAACAAACCCACGATTCACGGCGCGCGCCCCCAGGCTGCCACCGAACACCAGCAGAACCGGGCGCGATGGGTCCAGCTCGAAATGCTGGCGAGCCTGCTGCCGCGCCTGTTCACGGTTTTCGGGCCGCGCCAGGTCGGTCATGGCCGCCCGCAGCGGATAGCCGGTGACGACCGTGCGGCTGCCGGGGAAATACGCCGCCGATTCGGCGACGTTGAGCGCGATCTCGGTGGCGAAACGGCGCAGCACGCGGATGGTCAGGCCCGGCTCGACATCCGGCAGAAATATCAGCAGCGGCACCCGGCGCAGCCGAGCCGCCAGCGCCACCGGGAAGCTCACCCAGCCGCCCGTGCTGAGAATGGCCTGCGGGCGATGACGCCCCAGCAGGCCGAAAGCCTGCACGGTCCCCACCAGCAGTTTCGCCCCGCTGACCAGCATCCGCAGCGGGTTGACGCCATGTACCGGACCGGCCTGCACCTCATGATGGGCCGCAAACGGCACGCCGGACTGCTCCACCAGGGAACGCTCGAAACCGCCCACCGTCCCCACGAAGATCAGCTCCGCATCCGGAACCTGCTTAACCATCGCCTCCGCTGTGGCCAGCGCGGGATACACGTGCCCGCCGGTCCCGCCCGCTGTAATCATGATGCGCAAGAGGCTTTCTCCGTTCTGGTGAGTTCTGCCGTATGATCGTATCGCGCTGCACACTGAGCAGCAGGCCCACCCCCACCATCAGCACCACCAGCGACGACCCGCCGAAGCTGATGAACGGCAGCGGCAGCCCGGTAAACGGAATCAGCGCCACAATCACCGCGATATTGAGAATCGCTTTGGCGGCGATCCATATCGTGACACCGGCGGCCAGCAGCATACGGTACGAATCGCCGGCGTTCCAGGCAATCTGCAGGCCACGCATCACGAGAGCTACGTACAATAGCACAACCCCCGACGCGCCGACGACCCCCAGTTCCTCGCCGATGACGGCGAAAATGCTGTCGGTATGGGCAGCCGGCAGCGCCAGGAATTTCTGGCGGCTTTCACCCAGGCCCACGCCCGTCCAGCCGCCGGAAAAGAAGGCGATCAGCGCCTGGCGCGTGTGATAGTCCACCATCATCGGGTCGGTGATTGTCAGGCTGGACTCGAAGCGGTCCAGGCGGTCGGTCACATAAGCGGGCATAAATGGTCGGGTGACAAACCACCCCACCAGCAGCACCAACAGGATAATACCCACCTGTCGCATATCGGCCCCAGCCATGAAAAACATGACACTGGTGCTGATGACGATGACCAGCGCCGTGCTGAAGTCCGGCTGCAGCACCACCAGCGCGATCACAATCGTCACCAGCATAACGAACGGCAGCAGGCCCGCCGTGAAGCTGCTCACTCGCCGCTGCTTGGAACTCAGCCAGGCCGACATATAGATAATCATCGCCAGTTCGGAGAACTCGCCCGGCTGGAAGCGCCCGGCGATCAGCGCGCGGCGGGCGCCGAACGTGTCGTCGCCGAACATCAGCACGGCGATCAGAAAGCTGATGGCCAGCAGCATAATCACCACCGACAGCCGCCGGACAATGCGCACATCCAGCGCGGAGAAGATCACCATCACCGCCAGACCGATGCCCACGTTGCGCGCATGCTGCACCAGCACCGCTGTCTCGCTGCCAAACTCGACCAGGCTCCAGTCGAAAGTGGCGCTGAACACCATCACCACGCCTGTCATCAGCAGCATACTGACGATGACCAGCAGCGGCTTGTCCAGCGTGCGCAGAAATGTCAGTTTGCGCTCGGTCGGCGGCGCGATGGCCTCCGTCGAGGCGCGGGCAGCACCGCGAATGGCTGGCCGCACAGCGGTTGCGGGCATGTCGTCGTCAACGAACTGTGGGAGGGATTGGTCAGTCATCAGCGGATTCCATCATCAACATACGATTTAAGGTGGTTACTGACTCAATTATAGCGCCATCACCAGTTGGCGAAAGTGATCGCCGCGCGCGGCGAAATCAACATAGGCGTCGTAGCTGGTGCCACCGGGCGACAGCAGCACCACATCGCCGGGCCGGGCGATCTCCGCTGCCCGCGTGACGGCGTCTTCCAGTGTGGCGACCGGCTGCACGGCATCCGCGCTGGCGCCTACCTCACGCGCGGCGCGGCACACCAGTTCGGCGGCCTCGCCAAAGGCGATGATCTGCCGCGACTTCATCAGGGCCAGCGCCAGCATCGCGTGCCACGAAAGGTTTTTATCCCTGCCACCCAGCAGCAGCACCAGCGGTTCGGCATAGCTGTTGAGCGCCGCCACAACTCGCTCCGGCGCGGTGGCGATGCTGTCATTGACGTAGGTCACGCCGTTCAGCTCGCGCACCGTCTCCAGGCGATGCGGCACCGCCTTAAACTCGCGGATGGCCTCGGCCAGCGCTTCCGGCTCCACGCCCTGCGAACCAGCGATGGCGCAGGCCGCCAGCACGTTGAGCAGGTTATGCTCGCCGCGCAGGGGAATATCCGCCGCGCTGCACACAATATGCGGCTCCCCGTCCGGGCTGGCGAGACCGGCCACCGCCAGACGCTCGCCCACCATAAAAGCGCCATCGGCCACCAGATCATGACGGCTGAACCACAGCAGATCGCCGCTGACCAGTGTCTCCAAAGCGCGCGCGCCGGGGTCGTCGTAACCGAGGATCGCCTGGCTGCCAGCAGGCTGGTGCGCCACGATGTTGGCTTTGGCGCGCATATAATTCTCCATCGTGCCGTGCCGGTCCAGGTGATTGGGTGTAATGTTCAGCACGGCGCTGGTGCGCGGCGAGGCGAACATCAGCTCAAGCTGGAAGCTGGACAACTCCATCACCACGCGATGCTCTGGGCGGATGCCCATCATCACATCGAGCAGCACATTACCGATATTGCCACCTACCCAGGTGGTAAAACCGCCCCGTTTGAGCATGGCCCCCACCAGCGAGGTGGTCGTCGTTTTGCCAGCGCTGCCGGTGATGCCGACCACCGGCGCCGGGCAGCGTTCGATGAACAACTGCGCATCGTTGGTCACGCCCACACGCCGCCGCATGGCTTCTTCGACCAGAGGAGCCGTCAGCGGCACGCCGCCAGAGACACACAGCAGGTCGGCATGATCCAGCAGGCTGAAGGGATGCTCGCCCAACACAAACTCCACACGGGGGAAATCACGCAGGTCCACGCCCAGCGCGTCCGGCGGTCGGGCATCGGTGACGACAACGCGCGCGCCTACCGTCGGCAGCCAGCGCGCCAGCGCCTGCCCCTGGCGGCCAAAGCCCATCACCACCACACGGCGGTGCTTCAATACATCGTCAGGCAGCATCACCATCAGCGCGCCTCACTCACAGCAGGGCCAGCGCCACGCCGACCATCGCGGACAGAATCCCCACCAGCCAGAAGCGCTGTACGACCTGCGTCTCGCTCCAGCCGCCCAGCTCGAAATGATGGTGCAGCGGTGCCATACGGAACAGACGCCGGTCCTCGCCCAGGTATTTGCGGCTGTACTTAGCCGAGGCCACCTGCAGGATGACGGTCAGCGCCTCGGCGACCGGCACGATGGCGATCAGCGGCAGCAGCAGCCACTGGCCGCTCATCACGGCGACCGTGCCCAGCGTCGCACCCAGCGCCAGCGAACCGGTATCGCCCATGAACAACTGCGCCGGGTGCGCGTTGTACCACAGGAAGGCGAAGCACGCCCCCACCAGCACAAAGCACAACTGCACCAGGAAAATCTGCCCCTGTAGATAAGCGATGACACCGTAAGCGGCGAAAGCGCTGGCGGTGATGATGCCCGCCAGTCCGTCCATGCCATCGGTAAGGTTCACCGCGTTCGACGTGCCCACGATGATAAACATGGCGATAGGGATAAAAAACACAGGATGGATGTCGATCACAATGGGGAACAGCGGCAGTTGAAGCTGGTTGGCGAAAGAAAAGCCGCCCTCATACAGCGACATCACCCCGGCGGCGCCGCCCGCCAGCATAAGCTGACCAGCCAGCTTGACCCGCCCCGGAATGCCCTCGCCGCGCGGCCCGCGCGAACGGCGGATGCCTTCCCAGTCGTCGATAACGCCCAGCACCGCAAAACCGATAAGCACCACCAGCGGCAGAAACGTACTGGTCCCGCCGCCGAACTGCACCACGTTGGCGATGTTCAGCGCCAGCACGATGAGCACCACCGGTATAACGATCATGATGCCGCCCATCGTGGGCGTGCCAACCTTCTTCTGCTGGCCTTCCGGCAGCTCGACGCGAATCTGCTTGCCGATCTTGAGACGGCGCAGAATCTCGACGAACGGCCCGCCCCAGATGACGCACAGCAAAAACGTGATAATGCCCGCGGCCAGCGCGAACGATAATCCACCCGTCACGGTCTACTCCTCAGCCAGTCCGTTATACACGATGTTTGCAGCAACGGTTACGGACGTCCCTCTTCGGCGACGGTTGCGCCATCGCGCACCAGCGCATAGCGCACCTCATCCGTCGGAATTTCGAGCAGGTCCACCAGGCGCGATACAAACCGGCTGAACACCGGCGCGACCACCTGGCTGGCCCAGCGCCCGCTGGTGGGCCGGTCCAGCTTGATGAGGACGCTCACCTGCGGATCGTCCGCGGGTAAAAAGCCAGCCACCGACATGATGAAAGCGTCCGGCAGATAATCCACCACACCCCAGACCTGCGCTGTGCCCGTCTTACCAGCGATGGTGTAACCCGGCACCTGAGCGCGTTCGTCCAGGCCATCGCGAACCGCCGCCACCATCATGTCGGTCATGGCCGCTGCCGTCTCCGCCGAGATAGGCCGTCCCAGCGCCGCCACGCGCGACGTCTGAATCTGGTCGCCTTCGATCTTCTGGTGGACGATGCGCGGCTGCATCATAAGGCCACCGTTGGCGATGGCGTTGACCGCCGTCAGCATTTGCAGCGGTGTCACCAGCATACCCTGGCCGAAACTGTTCGTCCCCAGGTCGCTCTCACTCCACTCGCTGCTGGTGGGCGTACGCAGCAGACCGGCTTCCTCGCCCTGCATATCGACACGAGTCAGCCTGCCAAAGCCAAAGCGGTCCACATAGCGATAAAACGTCTCCCAGCCCATCTCCTCGCGGGCGATGACCGCCGTACCCACATTGAGTGAATCGACCAGCACCTGAGTCGCGTTGACGACACCATACGCCTGCCGGTCCCAGTTGCGGATGCGAATACCGCCGATGACGTACTCGGCCTGGTCGTTGTAGGTCCAGTCCGGCGTGATAGCGCCCGAATCAAGCGCCGCCGCCATCGTAATCACCTTAAAAACTGACCCCGGCTCAAACGTATCGCTGATGGCCGGGTTGCGTAGTTCGCGCTGCTCGAAGTCAAAATAGCGATTGGGATCGTAAGTCGGGTAGCTGGCCATCCCCAGAATATCGCCGTTGGTGGGGTTCATCACGATGATGGTGCCGCCGCTGGCACCGGTCTCGCTGACCGCCAGTTGCAGATGAGTCTCGGCCAGAAACTGAATATCGCGGTCAATCGTCAGCACCAGATCGGCACCGCTGTTTAACTGGACAACGTTATCGCCCAGTTCAAACGGAATATTGCTCACTTCCTGGTCGCGGACCAGACCGGCCAGCTCCGCCTGATAATAGCCCTCAACGCCGTTGTAACCGCTGGCATCCTCGCCGACACCAGCCACAAAGCCCACCAACTGAGACGCCAGCGTACCCTGCGGATATAACCGGCGCTGCACCCGCTCCACACGCAGTGCGTATAACCCCAACTGATCGAGCTGGCGCCACACATCCGGGCTGACGACTCCCAGCAGCTCATAAGACGAGTTGCTCATCAGCATGTTATACATCTCAAGCTCGTCACGGTTGAGGATCATCGCCAACTGCTGCGCGACCTGCGCCTTGTTCGAAACAACGTTAGGGCTGATACCCACCCGATACTCGCGCGTGTTGACCGCCAGCGGATTGCCGCTGCGGTCATAGATGCGGCCACGCGGAGCCTCTAAGCGTTGAATCGTGCCGTAGTTGGCGTCACGCAGGGCGGCGAACTCCGCCATGACACGCGGGTCCTGCGGGAACTGGAACGAGATCAACCGCATGACCAGCACACCGCACACGATCAGCAGGCCGATGATTACAAACGGGATACGCTGGCGTAAGACTTCCTGCTGCGACACGCTTTCCTTTGTGATTGTCGCCATTGGCTAACCTCCACCCACTATGCTATCGACCCAGCCGCGCAGGCGTTCCCACTGCTCGCCGACCCAGCCGGCGAACGACTCGTCATATACCGGGCGTGGCCCCTCGCTCACCTCAATCGGCGCGACGGTATCCGGGCGCGGCGGGTGGAACCCCGGCACCACCAGATACTCAATCTGCCCGCGATTGGCAATCGAAAAGCCAAGTTCGGCGGCGCGTGCCTGCAGGCGCGGCACACTTTTGAGCCGCGCAATCTCGGCCCGGAGCTGCTCGTTGGTGCGTTCCAGTTCGTCGCGCTCGGCCAGCAGAGTGCTCAGACGGCGGTTAGTCGTCGCTTCAGACGCGACCTGCGTCAGATACAGCGCGCCCAGAATCAGCGCGATGAAAAATCCCAGCGACGCCAGCGCCACTACCTGACGCTGCGGCTGCCAGCCGGTCTGGCGCAGGGCATGCTCTACCCAGTTGCCGGATTTACGGATCATAGCTTCTCCACCACTCTCAACCGGGCGCTGCGGCTGCGCGGATTGCGCGCCTGTTCGTCCTCATCGGGGACGACCGGCTTGCGCGTCACCAGCCGCACCACCGGCTGCCGTTCTTCGAGCACCATGCCCGGCGGCGATACGATCTCCAGGCTGGCCTCGCGGAAGGTCCGCTTGACGATGCGATCTTCCAGGCTGTGGAAGCTGATGACCGCCAGCCGCCCGCCGGGCCGCAGCAGGTCCAGCACCTGCGGCAGCGTGCGTTCCAGCGCACCCAGCTCGTCGTTCACGGCGATGCGAAGCGCCTGGAAAACCCGCGTGGCCGGGTGGATGCGGCGCGTTGTGCGTGCCTCGCGCTTATTGGGGCGCGGCACCGCCCCGGCGACAACTTCCGCCAGCCGCGCCGTCGACTCAATAGGCCGCGCAGCCACGATGGCGCGCGCAATGCGGCGGCTGTGGCGCTCTTCGCCATAACGATAGAATATATCGGCCAGTTCGATTTCGTCCCAGTAGTTGACCAGTTCCGCCGCTGGCGCACGGCTGCCGTCGGGGTCAAAGCGCATGTCCAGCGGACCGTCATCCATGAAGGCGAAACCGCGCGCCGCTATGTCGATCTGCATCGACGACACGCCCACGTCCAGCAGAATCGCGTCCACCGCGTCCCAGCCTAAGCTGGCGGCGGCCTGCGTCATGTGCTCGTAGCTGCTGTGTTGGAGATGAGCGCGCTGGCCGTAGTCGCGCAGGCGCTCGGCGGCGATGGTCAGCGCCATCGGGTCGAGGTCCAGGCCCAGCACGGCCTCAACCCCGGCATCGAGCAGGGCCGCCGTGTGACCGCCCGCGCCCAGCGTACCGTCAATCGCGCGGGCCAGCGAACGGCCCGGCGGGACCAGCAAACGCACGACCGCTTCCAACATAACCGGGATATGTGGCGCGCTCATAGGCTCAGATGCAGTAACGAATCGGCCTCGGCCAGCGTGGATGAGACACCTTCCAGCGCCTCGCGCCAGCGCTGCGGCTGCCAGATTTCAACAAACGATTCCATGCCAACCACCAGCACCTCGCCGTCCAGCGCCGCGTATTCCCGCAGATAGCCGGGAATCAGCATACGCCCCTGGCGGTCCAGCGACAGCGGCACCGCGCCCGAAAACAGCAGACGGCGCAGAGCACGGGCGATAGGGTTGGTGATAGGTATCTGGTTAAGCTGCTCGGAGACGAGCTGCCAGGTCTTGTCGGGGTAGATCACCAGGTTATGGTCGATGCCACGTGTGAGGACAGCGCCCTCTCTGAAGTAAGGGCGGTAGCGGGCCGGCACAATCAGGCGACCCTTGCTATCCAGATGATGGGAATACTCACCCCAGAACATGACCGTCACCACGGGAATCACTACGGGAAAACATGGCGATTATACCACATTAACCCACGTCACGCGGTTAAAAACCCACAAACATCAGCGCGTATCTTCACGAAAATCGGCGGGCTTGTGACCGTATAATGAAGCGAGAGCGCGGTACAAACAGCAGGGGAACACATGATGATTCGGCTCAGACAGGGATGGTTTCTACTCATAACGGCGCTGCTCGGCGCGCTGATCGGCGGGTGTGGCGGCCAGCCGGAACGCGCCCTGCCCACGCTGGCCAGCCTGACCACCGCGACGCAGATCGCCGCCCCGACTGTTGAGCAGCCGGCGCTCGATCCAACGCCCACACGCGAGGAGCTGCCGCCCACAGTGGACAGCGTGCCGCAGCGCGTGGGGCCAACCCTGCCACCAACTTATACGCCGACCGTCTCGCCGACGCCGTTCGCCAGCGCCACGCCATCGCCGCAGCCAGAAGGCTACAGCCCTGACGGCACGCTCTACTATATCTACAATGCCGACAGTATCATGCGCCTCACCGCCGACGGCAGCCAGCAGACCGCCATCCGCACCTTCGCTGGCAGCCAGATCAGCGAGCTGACACCCTCGCCGGACGGCACCATGCTGGCTTTTGTCGCCCCCGGCAGAGGCAGCGCCCGCGAAATCTGGGCGACGAACCGCGATGGAAGCTGGTTACAGCAGATCACCTGCCTCAACTATGACGACATTCACAGCCTGGCCTGGACGCCGGACAGCCAGTCGATCGTTTTCTTCGGCGCGCAAACGGCAGACGGACCGTTCCGCATTTATGCCGCCAACTGGATTGGCGCTAACGACTGTCCCTATGGCAACCGCCAGCGTGTCGTCCTGCGCCAGGAACTGGAACGACCCGGCGGCCTGTCCTATGCGCACGACGAACGCTTTATCGCCTTCAGCGACGGCCTGACGTATATCCTTGATCTGCGGACGCAGACCGTCTCCGGCACACTGACCACCAGCACCGGCTTCGGCAGGGACTTCGCGCTGGCCTTCTCGCCAATGGATTCGCAACTGCTGGCCTACATCCGGCCCGGACGCAGCGCCCCCGGCTCACGGACCAGTGGCACCGCGCTGGGCATCCGCCTGGACATCGAAGCCGACCCGCTGCGCGCCGTCGCCGCCTTCGACGCGGGCACCGCCATCCAGGACATCGCCTGGAGTCCGGACGGCATCACGCTGCTCACATCCTCGGATGACAGCGTGTTCGCCTTCGACGTACAACGCCGCGTAGGGTCGGCGCTGGTGACCGGCGCAGCCTATACCCCCCGCGCCGTGTTCAGCCCGGATGGCACTCGTATCGCCTACATCGACGCCAGCCCGGACGACGGCAGCGCGCAGGTGTACATCACCAGCGCCAGCGGCACCAACACCGTACAGGTTTCATCTCATGAAGCGGAGGGCACGATCAGCGACCTGATCTGGCTGCCCGGCTGACGGTCGGACTTAAACCGAGGCCGACGAGCCGGCTGTCAGGCAGTTGAGGATGCCAACCAGGTCTTTGTAGGCCAGGGGTTTCCTGACCAGCGCGAAAAAACAGGGCTGGCTGCCACAGCGGCTGCAACTATTGATGCGCTCGACGTTGTCGCCCATAGCCACGATCGGGATATCGGCTGTGGCCGGATTATGGCGGATGTGATCGCAGATTTCATAGGGGTCGCCATCGGGCAGGTCAACGTTGAGCAGCACCAGCGAAGGCCGCATCAGGTTGACCTGTTCTGCGACATGCGCGCCGGTGGTGTTGCGCTTGTAGCGTACGCCCAGACTTTGCAGCAGGCGGGTGATAGACAGCAGGCTGCGCGCGTCATCCTCAACAACCAGAACCGACATGTGAGCAAACATCATGGCACCTATTCGGTCAACGAATTTACTTACACATTACAATTACTTAGTGATTTTTCACATTAAAGGAAATATAGAATCCTCTGTTTGTCATAACATACTGGCAAAATGATGTCAAGATGATCTGCGCATTGGGTCAGGGGCATCGCATCAAAGTTCATAAAAATCTACAACCTGTTGTAGGGGCGCGCTACAGCGCGCCCGGTGGCGGGCAGTCCGTTTCGCTGTTTGTCGATGCGGAATGATTACACAAAATCAGTTTTCAGGTTAGAATTAATAGTAAGCTTAAAAATATTCCTTTCTGTGACGGATTTACGTTCATTGGTAGATATTCAGGCAAGGAGAGTCCAAGATGTCACGCAGCGCTCGTCGGCTCATCCGCATCGTCACCGTCGTGCTGGTTGTCGCCTTTCTGGCTGGATTCGTCGTCCAGCCCTCGCAGGCGCAGACCGGCGAAATCATCCATACTGTCCAACGTGGAGAAACGCTCCAGACCATCGCCCGCCTGTACGGGACCACCTGGCAGGCTATCGCCACGCGCAACAATCTGGCCAACCCCAACCTGATTTATGTCGGCCAGCAGTTAGTGATTCCCAGGTCCACCATTACGCCCATTCCGCATACGTATGTCGTCCAGCGCGGTGACACGCTGCGCAACATCGCCACGCGCCACGGCACCACCTGGCAGAATCTGGCGGCCATCAACAACCTGGCGAACCCGAATCACATCTATGTGGGCCAGGTGCTGCGCCTCACCGGGACGGTGGTGCAGCCACCACCTCAGCCGCCCGCACATGGCCGGACACACGTCGTCCGCCCCGGCGATACCATCAGCCGAATCGCCCGCTGGTATGGGCTGGATATGTGGAACCTGGCGCGAGCCAACAACATTCTGAATCTGAATCTGATTTACGTGGGTCAGGTTTTGTGGCTGCCATAAGCGACCATCCGCCGGGGGCAGTCTAATCCATCAGAAAACAGGCGAGGCAGTTGATCGAAAGCTGCCGCGCCTGTCACTGGTGATGCGCGCACTCAGGCGCGAAGGCTCTGGCTGGCGAGGTCCAGTAATGCGGCGTGGACCCTGGCCAGCGCTGTGTTGTATTCCAGGCGGGAAAAATCGACATATTGCAGCCGCCGCAGCCGCGTGGGTAATTTGCACTTTTCCGTCACCACCGGGATGATCGGCTTTTCGTCGTCCAGGTAATGGCTCCACTCGTCACGTACGTTTTTGGACTGCATCGAGTTCTCGGAGATAAACAGCAGCATCGCGTCGGATTGTTCCAGCGCAGCCTCGATGGCCTCGTCCCAGGGGTCGCCCAGGTGAATGTGAATCTGGTCCATCCACAGTTCGATGTGGTTATCGTGCAGTTCGCTTTGAAGTTCCTGCACGCAGCGCGTCACAAACGCCTCGTTAGCGCGGGCATAGCTGGTGAACACCTGATAGCGACGCGGCGTTGCCAGCGCGCTGTTCTCCGCGTGCCAGTTTTTATCCAGCAGATTGATCGTCTTGCTGGACATCAGGCGCGACAGCTCCGGGCTGATTTTCGTCGCCCGGTCGAAACTGCGCCGGTCGAGTTCCAGCATGGTGCTGGTCTGCGTGGTGATGACATCGGCGCTGCGTGGCGCGTCCAGGATGAGCGCCATTTCGCCAAAGAATTCGCCCGGCCCCTTTTTCGCCAGCAGGTCTTTTTCGGCGCCAGGTGTGATCTGCTTATAGATGGCTACCTCGCCGCGCACGATGATGTAGAACGTGTCCTCTTCCACACCTTCGTTACACAGAATTTCGCCGCCGCCGTACTCCTCGACACGGAAGCTGCGAAACACCGTCGCCAGCGCTTGCAGCAAATCCTCGATGTCCTCGCTGGACATCTCCTGCAGAACACTGCGGATGAACTCGATTAACATAGCGCCCGTCCTGTTGTTTTGCCTGCCTGCGCAGACTATACCCGGTTTGGGTCAATCTTAGCAAAGATGGCCGCTAAACCGGTCACAGTAGTTCTTTGATCGTCTCGGCAAGCTGCAAATTGACACCCGGCACCTTGATCAGGTCGTCCACACTGGCGCTGCGGATGGCGTCAATCGAATTGCCAAACGCCTTGAGCAGCGCCTTGCGCTTCTTCGGCCCCACACCGGGGATCGTCTCCAGGCGGCTGGCCATGCCCATTTTGTCGCGCCGCTGGCGATGGCTGGTCACGGCGAAGCGGTGCGCCTCGTCGCGGACACGCTGCACCAGATACAGCGCCGGGCTGGTCCGCGACAGGATCACCGGCCTGGGCTGTTCCGGCAAAAACAGTTCCTCAAACTGCTTGGCCAGCGCCGCCACCGGCACGCGATCGGTGAGGTTGAACTCGCGCAGCACCTCGACGGCCACGTTGAGCTGCCCCTTGCCGCCGTCGATCAGCAGCAGGTCGGGCAGCAGTCGCCAGGTTTCGTCGCGGTCGGGCTTGCCGGGCACGCTCACGCTGGGATTCTCAACGGCGCTCACGTAACGGGCGAAGCGCCGCGTCAGCGCCTCGCGCATGGACTGGTAATCGTCACTGCCCTCGTGCATTACCGTGCGGATGTTGAACTTACGATACTCACTTTTGCGGGGCACGCCCTGCACGAACATCACCCGGCTGGCGACGATGGCCGTCCCCTGCGTGGTGCTGATGTCGTAGCACTCGATACGGTTGGGCACACGCGGCAGGCCCAGCGCGGCCTGAAGTTCGGCCAGCGCCTCTTCCTGTTTGACGGTATCGGCGGCGTACTGGGCTTTCATCATCTTCAGCGCCTCGACGGCGTTTTCCTGCGCCATCTTAATCAGGTCGCGCTTGTTGCCACGCTGCGGCACGGTGATATGCACCTTGCTGCTGCTGCGCTTGTCGCTCAGCCAGC
>CAZXCK010000007.1:0-48412 GCA_964639225.1 uncultured Anaerolineaceae bacterium
TGGACGCCGAGATAACACACAACTAACTTAAACGGGGCTGGCTCTGCAGGTGCAGAGCCAGCCCCAACCTGACCTGGGCGTTTTATCTGTGGGTTGGAGCCAGGTGAAGGTTCCATCACAAAGGCAAGACATTCAGGTTCCATCTGAAAAAAGACTTAACAGGAACGTCATTCTTATGATTGATAATAATGAATACATTCTCCAGGTTGAAGGGGTCTCCAAACGCTACGGTGGCGTTCACGCCCTTAACAACGTCCACTTCGATCTCAAACGCGGTGAAGTCCATGCCCTGGTTGGCGAAAACGGCGCTGGCAAATCCACACTCATCAAAATCCTCGGCGGTGTAGTCCACCGCGACGGTGGCACGATCACCTTCGATGGGCAGGATGCACGCTTCACCCGTCCCATCGAAGCCCAGGACGCTGGCATCGCCATCATCCACCAGGAACTGTCGATGATGCCGTCAATGAGCGTGATCGAAAACCTGTTTACCGGACGCATGACATCTCGCATGGGCATCATCAACTGGGGCACACTTGAAAAGCAGGCCAGGAAAGCCCTGGAACCGGTCAACCTCAATGTTGATGTGCATACCCCGGTCAAAGACCTGACCATTTCCCAGCGCCAACTCATCGAAATCGCACGGGTGCTTTCCACCAACGCTAAACTGATTATCATGGACGAGCCCAACTCGTCACTATCAGACTCGGAGACCGAGCGCCTGTTTAACGTCATCAACGCGCTGAAGCTGCACGGCATTTCGGTCATCTATGTCTCGCACAAACTGGAAGAGGTACTGCGCATCTCGGACCGGATCACCGTCTTCCGTGACGGATCATACATCGGCACAGTCAACACCGAAGACGCTACCGAGAATTCAATCATCAATATGATGGTTGGGCGTGAACTGGACCGCAAAGCTGTTACCATCAGGCCACTGGAAAACGCAGATGAAGCCCTGCTTGAGGTGCGTAATCTAAGCGGTCGCCGCTTCCACAACGTAAGCTTTGACATCCAGCGCGGCGAGATTGTCGCCTTCTCCGGGTTGGTTGGTGCCGGTCGCAGCGACATCGCGCGCGCCATCTTCGGTGCCGATCACTACAGCAGCGGCCAGCTTATTTTCGATGGCCGTCCAGTGCGATTCAGTTCGCCAGGCCAGGCCATCAAAGCCGGTATTGGCATGGTACAGGAAGATCGCAAAGTCCTCAGCCTATTTATGGGACTCAAGATTCAGCACAATATGTCGCTGGCTCAACTGCCGTATATGTTCAAGTCGCGCACAATCAACTATAGCCGCGAACGCAAGTTGGTTGATCGACTGGTCAGGGCACTGGACATTCGACTGGCATCAGTGGATAACCCGGTCAGCAGCCTGAGCGGTGGCAACCAGCAAAAAACTGTCCTGGCCCGCTGGCTGGCGACGGAACCCAAGCTGCTCATCCTGGATGAACCAACACACGGCGTCGATGTGGGCGCCAAAGCCGAAATCTACGAGTTGATGCGCGACCTCGCCCGCCAGGGCATCAGCATCCTGCTGATTTCGTCCGAATTGCCGGAGATTCTGGCGCTGGCACACCGGATCGTCGTCATCTGTGAGGGACGGGTCACCGGTATTGTTGACCGGGAGGATGCCACTGAAGAAGGCCTGATGGCCTACGCCACCGGCATCCGTGATGACTTTGCCACCAGCCAGCAGCAGGTGACAACATCATGAGCACGCGCGAACTACCCTGCACCACACGACAAAGTGATTTCCAGGGCTGGAACGCCTGCTATCTGGAAAACGGCATGATTCGGCTGATCGCCATACCGGACATCGGCGGGCGCATCATGGCCTACGATCTGGGTCCATACGCTTACCTGTTCGTCGATCCGAATCTGGCTGGCAAACTGTTCAGCGCCGAGGAAAATCAGGGGGACGGCACCCTCGCCGCCTGGAACAACTACGGCGGCGACAAGACCTGGCCGGCCCCGCAGGGCTGGGAAACCGACGAGGAGTGGCACGGCCCACCGGACCCCGTACTCGATACCGGGCGCTACACACTGAACGAGTTGAGTGGCGATGGCTCTTATGCCCGCGTTCGGATGTCCAGCCCGCCCGATCATCGCACCGGCGTTCAGATCACCCGCCAGGTGACCATTCGCGCGGGTACCAGCCGCGTCGAACTGGACCTGACGTTCCGCAACGTCAAAGACAGGCCCATTCGCTGGAGCATATGGGATGTGGTGCAGCTCCGCGCCGAACGCCAGCAGCCTGACGGCAGTCTGACACACGAACCCGGCTGCGTAATGACCGTACCGCTGAACCCGGCTAGCCGCTTCGCCGAAGGCTACCATGTTATGTTTGGCGACCCTGACAATCCACAATGGCAGACCAGCAACGAACAAGGCCTGTTCCAGGCACCCTATATGTGGCAGATTGGCAAAGTTGGCCTGGACTCTGACGGTGGCTGGATCGCGTTCAGCAACAGCGCCGAGGGTTACGGCTTTGCCAAAACCTTCACCTACGAGCCGGGCGGCGAATATCCAGACAACGGTTCCACCGTCGAAGTGTGGACAATTGGCGCGGGTCAGGTGGCCAACCTCAACTACGAGGACAGCAACATCTACCTCATGGAAGCCGAAGTCCTCAGCCCGCTGCGCACCATCCGGCCCGGCGAGACAACAACATTCCACCTCGAATGGGGGGCGTGTCGCTGTGGCGGTGTCATCCGCAGCGTCAGCGAAGCCGGCATCATCGTAGAACCGCTGCGGTTGCAGGTCCAGAATGGCGATTACCGCCACATAAGCGGCGAGTTCGGTGTATTCGATACTGCCGACCTGCTGCTGCGCTGGCTGAACAACGACAATCAGGTCATCGACTCGCTGCCGTTGGGCAGCGTTGACCCTATGAGCAGCCTCTCGCTCGATCGTATGGTGAGAGTGCCAGCCGGGGCAGCTACGGTCGAACTGGTCACCATCGCCCACATCGACAACACGCAAAGACAGCTTACGAGTCTGACGATAGAATAATCATGCGTACACGAAAGATCGCGCACCTGCGCCCCGACGAAATTCTGCCGGAACTCCAGGCGACACCGGTTGCCTATCTGCCATTTGGGCTGCTGGAATGGCACGGCCCGCATCTGCCATTAGGCGTGGACTCGTTCAATGCCGAGGCCGTCGCGGTCCACGCCGCCGACCAGACCGGCGGTCTGGTCATGCCGACCATCTACTGCGGCACCGAGCGCGAGCGCCCACCTGAGGTACTCGATGATCTGGGTTTCGAACGCGATACGTGGATTGTGGGTATGGACTTTCCACACAACTCGCTGCCCAGCATGTACGCCTCTGAGGAGATCTTCGCCCTGACCGTGCGCGAGAATCTGCGCCTCACGGCGGCGATGGGTTTCAAGGTACTGGTCGTCATCAGCGGACATGCCGCCACCAACCAGATCGAGACGCTGCGCCGTCTCGCTGCTGAGTTCAACGCTGCCGGGCAGGTTCGGGTATTGGTCGAGCTGCCATTCGTCGCTAATGCCAGCGGCACGCTGGAAGTCGGCCACGCCTCGCGCATCGAGACAGCCGTCATGCTGGCACTGGAACCGGAGAGTGTGCGCCTGGAAAATCTGCCGCCAGGCTCAGAGCCGTTGGCCAACACGGACTATGCCATTGTCGATTACGACACGTTCCTGGGCCGCCCCACGCCAGATCGAACCGTCAGCGCGGGTGATGACCCACGCCGGGCCGACGCCGACGCCGGTGAGCGCATGATGGCCCAGGCCGCCGAACAGATTACACGCCGGGTCCGTCGCGCCCTGGAGACCATTGAATAGAGACACGTATTCTTTTTGACTATATCAGCAGTTGAAGTAGGGAGATTAAAGCAATGAATTCACGCCAACGCACCAAAATGGCACTCGAACACCGCGAACCCGATCGCGTACCATTTGATCTGGGCGGCACCGTGCTGACAAGCATCAACGTGCATGCTTATCGTCGCCTGCGCGAGTATCTGGGCCTGCCGGAAAAAGAAATTCGCGTGATGGATGTTTTCCAGCAGATCGCAGAAGTCGATGACGATGTGCGCGAAAAACTGGGCTGCGACGTGCGCAACGTCGCGCCGCGCTCGTCGGCTACATTCCAGATCGACGTCAACACGACCGACATGCCCGGTTATAACTTCTTCCACGATGAGTGGCATATCGGCTGGCGCATGCCTCAGGAAGGCGGCTTCTTCTACGATATGTTCGAGCACCCACTGGCCGGGGCAACAACTATCGACGATATCAACAAAATCAAGTGGCCCGACCCCACCGATCCGGCCCGCTTCGTCGGCCTGCGCGAAAACGCGCGCCACGTCGCCGAAGACCTGAATGAACTGGTGATCGCCGGGGGTATGGCCGCCGGTTACTGGGAGATCACCTGCTGGATGCGCGGCTACGCGCAGATCTACCCGGACCTGGTAAACAACCTCAAGTGGGTTGAATACCTCATGGACAAAATCGTCGATATCAAGCTCGCCTACTGGGAGATTGCACTGCCGCTGCTGGGTGATTATGTCGATGTCGTCCAGGAAGCCGACGACCTCGCCGGCCAGTTTGATTTGCTGGTCAGCCCGGAGATTTACCGCAAGGTTATCAAGCCGCGCCACAAGAAAATCTGCGACTTCATCAAAGCCCGCACCGACGCCAAAATCTTCTATCATTGCTGTGGGGCCATCCGTAGTATCATCCCAGACCTGGTTGAAAGTGGCTTTGACATCATCAACCCGGTGCAGGTCAGCGCGACCGGCATGGAATCCAAGGCACTCAAGCGGGACTTCGGAAATGACGTCGTCTTCTGGGGTGGCACGGTGGACACGCAGGGAGTCTTCACCGACGGCACGCCTCAGCAGGTACGTGACGAAGTCCGCCGCCGTATCGACGACTTCGCGCCCGGTGGTGGTTTTGTGGCGGCTGCCGTTCACAATATCCAGGCCAACGTGCCCCCGGAGAACATCATGGCGATGTGGGAAGCCGCACAGGAGTACGGCGTTTATGGCGAAGATAACGCGCCCGGTCGCCGTCCCGAAAGTTACTGGGCGGATTATCCCGAAGAGCCGGAGCGCCCGGTCCACGTCAACACCAGCCCGGATGCCCTCATGGCTGGCCGTGCCCTCACACCTGAGGAAGCCGCCGCCCTGGCCGCCGAGGCCGCCGCTATGCCGCCCACCCTCAACAAAATGCGCGAGGCCATCGTCGAGGGCAACGTGCCACAGGCACTGGCTTTCGCTGAAGATGCACTCGCAGAAGGCATTGAGGCCAACGACATCATTAACAGGGTGGTCATCCCTGCTATGGAAATCGTAGGCGGCAAGTTTGAGTGTGGCGATTACTTCCTGCCGGAGATGATGGCCGCCGCCATCAGCACCCAGGGTATTATGAAGCGGCTCAAGCCGCTGCTGGCTGAAGGCAGTGAAGAAGCCAAAGCGAAGGCTGTTGTCGGTACAGTCAAAGGCGACCTGCACGACATCGGCAAGAATCTGGTCGCCATGATGTGGGAAGGCGCGGGTTTCAACGTCATTGATCTGGGCGTGGACGTGACCGCCGATAAATTCGTCGCAGCCATCCGCGAACACAACGCCGATCTGGTCGGTATGTCAGCGTTGCTCACCACCACCATGCCCATGATGAGTACCATCATCAAGGCCATCGAAGAGGCCGGCGTACGTGATAAAGTCAAGATCATGGTCGGCGGCGCGGGCATCACCCAGACTTTCGTCGATCAGATCGGCGCCGACGGCTATGCGCCGGATGCCAGTTCTGCTGTCCGTAAAGCGAAAGAGCTTCTGGCTCATTAAGCGAATCGCGTCGGTGTGTCCGGGGGTTGGACCATCCCCGGACACACGATCATCGCAGGCTTACAGCGCAACACGAACAACTAACTGAAATGCCAAACACATCCTGCCACGAAGGAAGGTTTAATCATGTCTGATTATCAACCCAAACCCGAACACAAATTCACATTCGGCCTGTGGACGGTGGGCAGCCCAGGGCGCGACCCGTTCGGCGAGCCAACTCGCTCGACAATCTCTCCGGCAGATATTGTTCGCCTGTTGGGCGAGGTCGGCGCGTGGGGTGTCAACTTCCACGATAACGATCTCATCCCCATTGACGCCACCCCGTCTGAGGCAGAGCAGATCAAGAAGTCTTTCCGGCAGGCGCTGGACGAGACCGGCCTTGTCGTGCCGATGGCCACCACCAATCTGTTCACGCATCCGGTTTTTAAGGACGGCGCTTTCACAGCCAATGATCCCCAGGTGCGCGCCTATGCCCTGCAAAAGACCATGAACGCCATCGACCTCGGCGTAGAGATGGGCGCCAAAGTGTATGTGTTCTGGGGTGGACGCGAAGGTGTGGAAACCGACGTCACCAAGGCCGCGCTCGACTCCGAGAAGCGCTTCCGCGATGCCATCAATTTCCTGTGCGACTACGTCAAAGACCAGGGCTACGATCTCAAATTCGCCCTTGAACCTAAGCCTAACGAACCACGCGGCGACATTTACCTGCCGACAGTGGGCGCGCTGCTGGCCTTCATCAACACACTCGATGACCCGGATATGGTCGGTGTGAATCCAGAAGTCGCCCATGAACACATGGCCGGCCTCAACTTTATGCACGCCGTCGCCCAGGCTTACAGCGCCGGCAAGTTGTTCCATATCGACCTCAACGACCAGATGTTTGGCCGCTACGACCAGGACTTCCGCTTCGGTTCGGCTATGGTCAAGCAGGCATTCTTCCTGGTAAAATTCCTTGAGGATGTTGGCTACGACAACCCGCGCCACTTCGACGCCCATGCTTATCGCACCTCCAATTACGAGGATGTCAAAGCCTTTGCGCGGGGCTGCATGCGGAACTATCTCATCCTGAAGGAAAAAGCGCAGCGCTTCAACGCCGACTCCGAAATCCAGGCGCTGCTTCAGGCAATCAACGCCGATGACGGCACGTTCGATTATCTCAAGGGCGGCTACAGCCGCGATAAGGCCCAGCGCCTGCGCGAAACCTCGTTCGACCGCGACGCCCTCGGCACCCGCGACCTGCCCTACGAACAACTGGACCAGCTCACTATCGAGCTGCTGCTCGGCGTGCGTTAACCAACACCAATCGTCGATAAACCGGCACCATTGGGCGAACTCAGCACAACACCTGTGTTGAGTTCGCTCGCACCTCACCCGCCGGTAATATTTCTGGAGGCAACAGATGACAAAACGAACAGGCAAGGAATTGCTTCTGGCAACTCTGCGCCACGAACCTGTAGATGCCGTGCCCTGGCTGCCTTTCGCGGGCGTCCACGCGGGCAAACTCAAAAATTACGACGCCACCGAAGTTCTCACCGACGGCGACAAACTCTTTGAATCTCTGCTGGAAGTCAACCGGGTTTACGACCCAGACGGCCAGCCGGTGCTGTTCGATCTGCAGGTCGAAGCCGAAATCCTGGGCTGTGATCTGGTGTGGGCCAAAAAAGCGCCGCCGTCGGTGGCCACGCATCCGCTGGCCGGTGACATGACCATCCCGGACAAGCTGCCAGAGAAAACCGATGGCAGGCTGCCCATGATCCTCGATGTGATGGCCCGCATGAAACTGGCTGTCGGTGATGACACCGCGCTCTACGGCCTGGTCTGCGGACCGCTGACACTGGCTTCGCACCTACGCGGCACCGAGATTTTCATGGATATGATGCTCAACGCCGATCCGCTGCACCGTCTGCTGGCTTATACCTGCGATGTGACCAAACGTATGATCGAATTCTATGTCGAGGCCGGCATGGACGTTATCGCGGTTGTGGACCCGCTGGTTTCTCAGGTGGGACCGAGGCACTTTGAGCAATTCCTCAGCGAACCGTTCAAAGATGTCTTCGACCACATCCGGGCGCTGGGCGCGTTCTCGTCATTCTTCGTGTGCGGCGACGCCACCAAAAACATCGAGATTATGTGCCAGACCGGGCCAGACTCCATTGGCATTGACGAGAACATCAATCTCATGCAAGCCAAAGCCATCACCGATCAGTACAACGTGGTGATGGGCGGCAACATCCCGCTGACGACTGTCATGCTGATGGGTACCCAGCAGGACAACATGAAGTTCGCCCTCGACATTGTCGATTCGTACTCACCGCATAATCTGATCCTCGCGCCCGGCTGCGACATGCCATATGACGTGCCCATTGAGAATGTCATCGGCATCGTCGAGGCCATCCGCGACCCGGAACGCATCCGCGAAGTGCTGAAAAACTACGAGTCGCCGGAGCTGTTCGACATCGACGTTGAACTGCCGGATTACGAAAACCTCGATTGCCCGCTGGTTGAGGTGTTCACCCTGGACTCCGAGACCTGCGCAGCCTGCACCTATATGTACGGCGCGGCCATGCGAGCCGTCAGCGAGTTGGGTACCCCGGTGAAGATTGTCGAATATAAGTTCACCGAGCGCGAAAACGTGGCCCGCTGCATGAAAATGGGCGTCACCAATCTACCCAGCATCTACATCAATGGCCAGTTGAAATACTCATCCATCATTCCAAGCAACGACGAACTCCTGGCAGAAATTCGGCGCGCGATCTAAACCCGTGCGACCAGTTCCGGGGTGGGCCATTGACGCACGCCCCGGACAGCAACCCGCAGGCTGAACAAGAGGTCATATCATGAGACTGCATCTCGTCGGCGGATTTCTGGGCAGCGGCAAAACAACCGCCATCGCCAGCGCAGCCCGCCTGCTCATCGAACAGGGCCAGCGCGTAGGCGTCGTCACCAACGACCAGGGCAAATATCTGGTAGACACGGTTTTCATGAACCAACTCAACATCCCCGCTGTCGAGGTCAGCGGCGGCTGTTTCTGCTGCAACTACGACGACCTCGACGACCGTCTGCGCCAGCTCGAAGCGACAGAGCAACCGGATGTGGTCTTTGCTGAGTCGGTCGGTTCCTGCGCCGATATTGTCGCCACCGTCGTTAAACCGCTGCTCGAACTCAGCCACGCACCAGCCAGCTTTTCCGTTTTCGCCGATGCCCGCCTGCTGCGCCAGAGGCTCCTCGACCGCCCGCTGCCCTTCAGTGACGACGTAATCTATATCTTCGACAAACAGATCGAAGAGGCCGGGCTGCTGGTTATCAACAAAGTTGATCTGCTTACCGCAAACGAAGCTGAACATACGGCGCAGCTCGCGCAGCAGCGCTACCCGGACAAGGTCATCCGTCTGCAGAACACCCTGCGCGATGATAGTGTCACCGGTTGGCTCGATCTGCTGGCAGACGACGCCCTGCCGCTGCCACAAACCGCGCTCGACATCGACTACGACCGCTACGGTGCTGGCGAAGCCGCCCTTGCCTGGCTCGACCAGGGCGTGCGCCTGGTTCTGCCCGGTGGCGATCTGCGCCCGGCGACGATCACCGTCATTCAGGCGATTGTGGACCGTCTGCGCCAGCAACAGACACCGGTTGGCCATCTCAAGTTCCTGATTAACGGCCAGCAAAAGCCAGTCAAAATCAGCTTTGTGACGCTCGACGATAACACCTGGCCGCAGCATATACCCAACCTGACCGGCGACGAGATCACACTGATGGTCAACGCGCGCGTACAACTCAATGCGGAACGCCTGCGTGATCTGGTCAGTGACGCTGTCGCCGAGGCCCAGGCACAGTATGGCGGCACATTCGAGGCGCTGGATGTTGACTATTTTCACCCAGCCTATCCCCAGCCCACGCATCGCCGGACATAAGCAGATGTTGTATCCACTCGTCACCAACCTGGATCAGATCCGCCAACTCGCTACCAAACGCCATGACGATTTCGCCATCATGAAGTATCTGCTGCTGCGGCATGACGACCTGGACGACGCCGAACTTGACGGCGTTGTCCAGGCGCTCACCGACCGTGTTGCCGCCGCCATCGACTGCACCCAATGCGCTAACTGCTGCCGCACATTGGACGTGTACCTGACACCGGCTGACATCGAAATACTGGCGGCTCGCACCGACCGCAGTTACGAGCAACTGCTGGCTGATGTCGTTGACTGCGACCTGGACGCCGACATCGGCGAGTGGGGACGCTTTCGCCATAGACCGTGCCATTATCTCGATGGCAAGTTGTGTTCGGTATACGCTCATCGCCCGGATTCCTGCCGGGCTTACCCCGTTCTGACGCCGGATTTTCGCTGGACACTGGACGATACCATCGAAGGCGCTGCAATGTGCCCCATCATCTATAACGTGCTGGCGATGATGACCGACATCGCCGACCGGCTCTGAACTCCAGAACCTCATCATTCTGTTGAGATGTCCCCAACCAACCAATGATGATTCCGCTCCCGCGCTGCGTTATGATAATCTAAGAGAAACTCACAGGCCCCGCTGATTATCACCCCGGAGGTGATATGCCACGTTTCCGATCATTAAAGGTCCAGATGGCGTTCAATTCGATTCTGATCGCCACACTGACGGCTGTCATTGCCGTATGGCTGTTCGGTGTCAGCTTTGCCCAGTACATGCAGAATGTCTCCATAGACGTTTATATGCGTTTCGCCATGAACACCATGGCAGCCTGGCAGGTCGGAGAAGCCACCGGCCAGCCCTATACCCAGGAATTCGGCCAGCCGGTTGGGTTTGGGCTGGTCGTCGCGCCAGATGGTGAAGTCGTCTTTACCGAAGGCGATACGTCGTGTGCAGCAGGTATGCAGCTCATCGACTGCTACCCGCAAGCGACCAGCCTCGAAGACGGCCAGCGGTTCATTACCACCAATGGCCAGCGATGGGGTCAGGTAGTGCTGCCGCTTACTCTCGGTCACCGTATCATCACCGAGCGCGGACCGTACAATCCGCAACTTGGGATCAATCTTGGCGACCGGTTGATTTACGGCAACCTGCCGTTTCTGCTGGCGGTGGCAGGGACCATCGCCGTCATCTCTATTCCAGTGTCAATCGTGCTTTCGTCATTGTTTAACCGGCACTGGCTGCGGCGAGTCTCTCGCGTTACGCAGACCAGTCGAGCCTTTGCCGCTGGCGATTTCAGCGTCCGCGTTGACGACCGGCAGCAGGACGAGATCGGACTTCTGGCGCAGCAGTTTGACGACATGGCCGACACACTGGAACAGAACATCGACACGTTGCGCGACCTGGTACAACAGAATGCACAGCTTACATCCCAGGTCGAACACCAGGCTGTGGAAAACGAACGCAGCCGGCTCTCTCGCGATCTGCACGACTCGCTGGCGCAGCGCCTGTTCAGCCTGTCATCAAATGCCGCCACGCTGCCCAGTCGCATCGAACGCGGCGACCCTGGCAGCACCGAACAGGCACGTTATATCGCCGAACTGGCCGAGGAAGCTCAACTCGATCTGCGCAGCATGATCGTCAATCTGCGCCCTGCCGGTAACTCCCGGCATGGCCTGGCAGATTCGCTCCACGACCTGTGCCGCGAATGGAGCAGGACAACCGGCATTCCTGCCGAATGTACGCTGGCGCTTTCCGGCAGTCACATCCCGGCGGGACTGGAAGAGATTCTGTACCGTGTGACGCAGGAATCCCTTAACAACGTCGCCAAACATGCCCAGGCCAGCGAGGTGAACATCAGCCTGCTGGAAGGCCAGCACCAGATCACCCTCAGCGTCACCGATAACGGACAGGGCTTCGATCCTGACCACGACGCTAAACCCGGCCATCTGGGTTTACTGGGTATGCGTGAGCGCACCCGTTCGGTGGGGGGTGAGTTATTTATCGAAAGCGACTCCCAGCAGGGGACCACTCTGCGCGTGGTGTTGCCATTAAAGGAAATGGTGATGTGATGGCAAAAATCAGCGTACTCATCGTAGACGATCATGCCATTGTCCGGCAGGGGCTGCGCCAACTGCTCGACGCCCAGCCCGATATCGAAGTCCTGGGCGAAGCAGCCGATGTGCCGATGGGCGTTCAACTGGCCCGCACCCTGGAACCCGACGTGATCCTGATGGACCTCATCATGCCGGAAATCGGCGGCGTTGAAGCCATCCGGCAGATTACCGAACTGCGGCTGCGCAGCCGGGCAATTGCGCTTACCTCGTCGCTGGATGATCATCTGATTAAAGAGGCGCTGCAAGCGGGCGCTCACGGCTATCTGCTCAAGTCCAGCCGGGTCAACGATGTCGTGCAGGCGATCAAGCGTGTGGCTCAGGGGCAGAGCGTCCTCGACCCGGAAGCGGCATCCGTCCTTATGCAGCAGACGCGCATGCACGATCCATTGGATACACTCACCGCCCGTGAACGCAATGTGTTCGACCAGCTTGCGCGTGGAAGCAGCAACAACGAAATTGCCAAATCGCTCAACATCTCGGAGATTACGGTACGCACGCATATCGCCAACCTGCTGGAGAAACTGTCACTACGGGACCGGACACAGGTCGTCATTTACGCCATCAAGCGCGGCCTGGTGCAGATCGACGACCTGCCCTGAAATCGCGCAAATTCCGGCAGTCTGCCACGGCATGCTAGGCAGACAGGGCAGAATTGTGATAGCATGAAGGCGATTTAATCCATGGACAGGTACGGATCCCCATCCGAACCTGTTGTTTTTGTAAGAGAGTTGAATATGCCCTGGAAACGTATTCCAAGCGATGCTGGAAACAGATGGTTAACCTATCTGATCGACACTGTGCTGCTGCTGGCCGGTTCACTGACCGGCGCGCTGTCGGTCATCGTATTTATGGCTCCATCCAATATCGCCCCCGGCGGGGTCAGCGGCGTTGCAATTATCCTCAATTCGCTGTTGGGTGTGCCCATCGGCCTGATGATTTTCGTGCTTAACATTCCAATTTTAATCATCGGCTGGCGCATGCTGGGCGGGCGCAACGTCGTCGCCGGTACGGTTATCGCCGTCATTACCATGTCGCTGTTCATCGAAGTGCTGACACCCTACGTCCCTGAAGATGGCGTCAGCGAAAACGTCCTGCTTAACGCCATCTTCGGCGGCATTCTGGGTGGCATCAGCGGCGGGTTCATCTTCCGCGCCGGAGCCACCGCAGGCGGGACCGCCACTCTGGGACGCATCCTGCAACAGAGGTTCGGCATTCCGATTGCCAGCGCCGCCCTCTACACCGACAGCCTGGTGGTCCTTGCTGCCGGTATCGTGTTCGGATGGGAAGCGGCCATGTTCGCCATTGTAGCCCTGTTTACCTATGGGGCCGTCGCCGACTACGTCCTCGAAGGCCCCAGTGTCATCCGCACGGTGACCATCATCACCAACAAACCGCGTGAGGTATCAACCCTGCTCATCAACGAGCTGCGGCGCGGCGTCACAGCCTGGCCTGGCCAGGGAATGTACAGCGGACATCAGAACACCGTGTTGTTTATCACCATCATCCGCTCGCAGGTGGGCCTGCTGCGCCAACTCGTCGCCTCGGTGGACCCCGACGCCTTCATTGTCATCGGCCAGGGGCATGTAGCCTACGGCAAGGGCTTCAAACGTGTCAGCGGACCCATGCGGCGCCCGCCCAAACTACAACCAGGCCCGGTAAAATTACAGGAAGATGTCAAAACGCTCCATACCACAACAGAGCCGGTTTCCAGTGAGCCGGAAGCCTGACTTGTGGAGTCGTTTGCTGCAATATTCTGACTTCTCATCAAAAAGGATTAAACGATGTCCAGACCAATAGCGGTACAACTCTACAGCCTGCGGGATGCCATCCAGCAGGATTATGCCGACGTGCTGGAACAGATCGCTGATGCCGGTTACGCCGGTGTCGAACTGATTCAGCAGTTCCCCGTGCCTCACCCCGAATCGGCGCGCCTGCTCGCCGACTTGGGTCTGCAGGCGACCAGTATTCACTGTCCGCTGCCGCTGGGCGACGACCAGGTACGTGTGCTGGATATGGCGGCGGCCTACGGCCTGAAACGGCTGGTTATACCCTGGCGTCCGGTTGAAGATTTCGAAACAGCGGACAGCATCAAAAGAACATGTGACGTGCTCAACGAGGCGGCGGCTGTCGCCACAGCTAACGGCCTGGAACTAGGCTATCACAACCACTGGTGGGAGTGCTACACCGTCGACGGACGGCTTGCTTACCAAATTATGCTCGATCATCTGGACCCCAACATTTTCTTCGAGATCGACGCTTACTGGGCGCAGACCGCAGGCGTTGATCCGATCGCTATGCTCCAGGAGTTGGGTCCACGCGCAACGCTGCTGCATGTCAAGGATGGCCCCGCAACTATTGAGGACCCAATGGTAGCCGTCGGCCAGGGCAAAATGGATTACCATGCAATCATCCATGCCGCCCAGCATGTGGACTGGCTCATCGTCGAGCTGGATCGCTGCGCCACTGACATGATGACCGCCGTTGTCGAGAGTTACGACTATCTGACGAAAGCTGGGTTGGGCCATGGCCGCTGAATTAGCGCCGTTCAAAGTAGGTCTCATCGGCTGTGGCGGCATCGCCCCGGCCTATGTGCGCGGCTGCCGTCAGTTCGCAATTCTGGGGTTGGCGGGCTGCGCCGATCTCGATCATAACCGGGCACAGGGCTTCGGCATAGAACACGGCGTCACCGCTTACACCGTCGATGAACTGCTGGGCCACCCGGACATCGACATTCTGGTAAATCTCACAGTGCCGCAGGTTCATGCCCAGGTCAGCCAGGCGATTGTCGCCGCTGGCAAACACGTCTACAGTGAGAAACCGCTGGCACTGGACCGTGACGAGGGCCAGCAGGTTCTCGACGCAGCAGCGGCGGCGGGCCTGCGCGTGGGCTGCGCGCCGGATACATTCCTGGGTGGCGGCCTGCAAACATGCCGCGCTGTCATCGACTCCGGACGTATCGGCACACCATTGGCAGCGACTGCCTTTCTGGCCTCGCGCGGGCCAGAGTCCTGGCATCAGAATCCGTTCTTCTTCTATCTGCGCGGGGGCGGTCCCCTATTCGACATGGGACCGTACTATCTGACCGCGCTCACCAGTCTGCTGGGGCCTGTGCGCCGCATTACCGCCTCTACCCGCCGTTCTTTCAAGGAACGTGAAGCCGGGCACGAGGCGATCAAGGGCGCGAAAATCCCGGTGGAAATCAATACGCACGCCGCCGGCATCCTCGATTTTGCCGAAGGGCCAGTAGCCACACTCACGATGAGCTTTGACGTGTGGAAGCACAACCTGCCCATCATCGAAATATACGGTTCAGAGGGTACGCTGAGCGTCCCCGATCCCAACACCTTTGGCGGTGTGGTGCGCGTCTTCGACGCCAGCACAGGCGAATGGGCCGAAGTTCCGCACCAGCACAGCACCGATATCGGGCGTGGCGTGGGCGTGGCGGATATGGCGCACGCCATCCGCGAGGAGCGCGCCCATCGTGCCAGCGGCCAGCTCGCTTATCATATACTGGACATCATGCAGGCCTTCGACGAATCGTCAGAAAGCGACCAGCATATCGACATTCTCAGCCGTGTCGAACGCCCGCAGCCGCTGCCGGTCGAAGGTCTGCCTTTGGCATCAACCGCGCCAAACAGCGGTCAGTAACGAAAGCGTCCACAAAGGATTGCCCATGCAAACTATCCCAGAGCATTTCAGATTTGACCACAGCGCCACCGCCCGCCCAGAAGCCGTTGTTCAGGTTGGGCGGGCGCGTTTTACTATCCTGACGCCGCGCCTGATCCGTATGGAATATGATCCAGAGGTCAGATTTGAAGATCGTCCAAGCCAGGTTGTCTGGTACCGGCATCAGCCAGTACCCCCTTTTGACGTCCAGCGTGACGGTGACTGGCTCATCATCAACACCGATACGCTGCAACTGCGCTACAACATCGAGCACGACCGCTTCGACGCGGACAGCCTGACAGTTACCGTCAGAGCCAACGGCGTCGAATGGCACTTCGGGGACAGCGACCCGGCCAATCTCAAGGGCACAGCGCGCACACTCGACGGTGCGAGTGGCGCTGTGCCGCTACAAAACGGGCTGCTGTCTCGTGCTGGCTGGACAGTCATCGACGATTCACGTTCGCTGGTGTTCAACGACTCAGGTTGGCTGGGATTACGCCACAGCACCCCCACACAAGACCTGTACTTCTTTGGTTATGGCAGTGACTATGCCGCCTGCCTGGATGACTATCACACGATCGCCGGACCAGTTCCACTGCTGCCACGCTGGGCGCTGGGTAACTGGTGGAGCCGCTATCATGAATACCATCAGGACGAGCTTATCGCCCTGATGAAGGATTTCAAAGCTCATGACGTGCCGTTATCGGTATGCATCGTCGATATGGACTGGCACATCACCGAGATCGAAACCAACAGTCAAGCCTATCCCGGCCATGTGTGGAACGACGGCTGGACTGGCTACACCTGGAATCCGGAGCTGTTCCCGGACCCGGCACGTTTCACAGCCACTCTGCACGAGATGGGACTGCGCACCGCGCTCAACCTGCATCCACATGCTGGTGTCCATCCTCACGAAAGTCAGTATGAACGTGTAGCCGAGCGTGTGGGCGTTGAACCCGGCAGCCGAGAACCAATCAACTTCGACCTGGCCGACCCACGTTTTGCCAGTGCCTACTTCGAAGAACTCCACCATCCGCACGAAGCGATCGGCATTGACTTCTGGTGGATGGACTGGCAGCAGGGTGAGCAAACCAGCCTGCCTGGTCTCGACCCGCTGTGGTGGCTGAACCATCTGCACTTCCTCGACCTGGGCCGTGATGGCGAACGCCGCCCGTTTGTGTTTTCGCGCTGGGGCGGTCTGGGCAATCACCGCTATCCCATCGGTTTTTCCGGCGATACGATCATTAGTTGGGAGTCGCTGGCGTTTCAGCCGTACTTCACTGCCAGCGCCGCCAATGTCGGCTATGGCTGGTGGAGTCACGACATCGGCGGGCATTACGGCAACACTGAAGAGCCGGAACTCTACACGCGCTGGATACAGTACGGTGTCTTCAGCCCGATCTTCCGCCTGCATGCTACCAAGACACCTTTTTCGGATCGCCGGCCCTGGGCTTTCGACAATGTGCGCATATTCGAGGCCACCCGCAGCGCCATGCAGTTACGCCACGCGCTGATCCCGTACCTGTATACGATGTCCTGGCGTTACATGAACACCAACCAGGCGCCAATTCGCCCCATGTACCATGACTACCCGAACGCTGAAGCGGCCTATCACTGCCCACAGCAATATACTTTCGGAAGCGAGTTAATCGCCGCACCGTTCATCAGCCCGGTAGACCCGGATACCACCTTCAGCCGCATCGGTGTCTGGCTGCCGGAAGGTGACTGGTATAACTTCTTTGACGGCACACACTACGAAGGCGGCTGGCACGCGATCTATGGTCGCCTGGAAGATATTCCGGTCTTTGCCCGTGCCGGGGCCATCGTGCCGCTGGGGCCAGAGGTTGGCTGGGGCGGTGTTGACAACCCGGCAGAGATGGATGTGATGGTCTTCGCCGGGGCTGATCATCAATTCGAGCTGTTCGAAGATGACGGCCACAGCACAGCCTTCCGTAATGGCGCGAGCTGCGTCACCCGCTTTGCGCAATCCTGGCAGGCGAAACAAATGACCTTCACCATCACACCCGCTGACGGCGACACGTCCAGCATTCCACCGGCGCGAACCTGGCGCGTGCATCTGCGCGGTGTAACTGCCGGGGCACAGCTAACAGCCAGTGTTGACCAGCAAACGATAACCGCAGCTTCGAGCTACGATGCCGACACCGAGACTCTGACTGTCGAACTACCCGACACACCAATAACCGCTGCCGTCATCATCACAGTAAATCATGACAAGAGTCTGCTGGCACGCCGCGACCGCCGCCGCGAAACCTGCTGGCATCTCATCAAGCATATGGCCGCCGAGACAGAGATCAAACGCTCGCTTTGGGAGCGTATCGACGAGATCATGGCGGACACGCGCACACTGCTGGAATACGCCTACTATCTGAAACCAACACAGTTACAGGCGCTCATCGAAGTCATCGACCAGGTGGGTTTTGAGGTCATCCGTGACACCGATGTACCTTTGCGCGTCGTACTGTGGAACGCGCAACAGAAACCCGGCATGACGTATCACTACACGCAAACCAATCTGCAATTCTGGATAGGCCAGCAACGCTTCTCGTATGACAGCGGGCCGGTACCATCCCACAAAGTCATCATGCCCAACATTGAAGAGCGCGGTTACCAACCGCCGCAATGGCAGGTTAAAGCCGATTACTTCGGCATCACCCAGGTGGAAATCGAAGCCTGAACAGCAACACAGACACGGGGAGCCTGCGCGGTTCTCCGTGTCTGATTGACCCAACCTATAGTGTGCTGCGGTTCAGCCTCCCGGCGGTTCCGCATAATACGGGCGCACGAACCCCGCCAGCCGCTGTTCGACTTCGGCAGCGGTTGCCAGTGCCAGCACTTCATCGACCAGCGCCCGCAACTCAGATCGCTTAAGCTGTCGAATCAGCCACTTCGTTTCGGGGATCGTCGAGGCTGCCATACTGAACACGTCCAGGCCCATACCCAACAACAGCGGAACCGCACGGGGCAGCCCCGCCAATTCACCGCACATACCCACCGGGATTCCAGCCTGGTGCCCAGCCACAATGGTGTGGCGGATAAGCCGCAGCACCGCCGGATGCAGCGGCTGGTACAGATGCGCGATGCGCTCGTTCATCCGGTCAACCGCCAGCGTATACTGAGTCAGGTCATTGGTCCCGATGCTGAAGAAATCAACTTCAGACGCCAGCATGTCGGCCAACATCGCCGCTGCCGGAGTCTCGATCATGATGCCCAGCGGCATATGCTCCGCGTAGACAATGCCAGACTGGTCCAGTTCCGCGCGGACCTCAGCGAGCAGCGCCTTAACCTGATGCAGTTCATCGAGATCGTTCACCAGCGGAAGCATCAGGCGCACGTTATAATCAACCGCTGCTCGCAAGATGGCCCTGAGCTGTGTCTTGAATAACGGCGGTTCGTCCAGTCCAACCCGGATAGCCCGCCAACCCAGAAACGGGTTTGTCTCCTGCGGGAAGCTGATGAATCCCGGCGACTTGTCTGCGCCGATGTCCAGCGTACGCACAATCACGGGAAGCTGACCAAACAGCGCGAATATCTTCCGGTAAGTTCTGGCCTGCTCCTCCTCAGTGGGGGGCCGCGCCACGTTGAGATACAGGAATTCAGTGCGCAACAACCCTACGCCCTCTGCGCCTCCGACTGCGGCCTGCTTGGCGCTCGTGACATCGCCAATATTCGCCATCACCGCTACACGGTCACCATCCGCCGTTATCGTATCCTCACCGGCGCGCTGGCTGATCTGCTTTTGCCAGATTGCCCGCTGTTGCCCCATGTCCTGATATGCCCGGAGAGTAGCTGACGCCGGATTTACAATCACAATCCCTTCATGGCCATTCATCAGCATTTGCTGGCCACTGTGGATTACTCGCAACGATTCACCAATGCCGACCACAGCCGGGATACATAATGTCCGCGCCAGAATCACCGTATGTGAGGTCAGCCCACCCGCCTTTGTGCAGAACCCCAGCACCAGTTCGGGATTTAACCGCGCTGTATCCGACGGAGTGAGATCATCTGCGAGGACAATCGAAGGCTCGCTAAGTCCAGACAGCGACGTATCCGGCACATCCAGCAGCAGGCGCAGCAGACGCTGACCGATGTCATGCACATCGACGGCGCGTGCCGCGAGCAGCTCGTCCTGCGCCAATGTCAGCATACCAGCTATCTCATCGACAGTCTGCCGCAGCGCCCATTCGACCGTCAGACCGCCCTCAATCCGGCTGCGTACACCATCAACTAGCAGTGGGTCATCCAGCAGCAGCGAATGTGCCTCGAAAATGGTGGCGTATTCATCACCGGCGATCCGGGTTATTCTCTGCTGAAGCGCCGACAATTCCGCGCCGGCGCTCGCCTGGGCCACAGCGAAACGCGCCATTTCCTGATCGACAGACCCGGACTGCCGTTCAGGAATTGCCAAATCAACAGGCCGGTAACAATAGGCTGGTCCCGTTACAATACCAGCACTGGCAGCCATTCCAGCCAGTCGTATTTCAGATGGTTCGATCATGCTGGTACCTCTCTGCTGCGCCCGGTCTGCCATTATCATAGCACCAGTATAACGTGTCAGGCACTGAGTTGGCATGTGACACAAAAAGTCTGATGAATTGCTTGACAGCTTTCAAAAAACACGCTATAAATAAGTAAAACGATTTACTAAATCGATTAACCTACTCCACTCGCCAGTATATGGCGAGTACATTTCCAAGAAACCGAGTCTTCAAGGAGGTGGTGCCGCACTCAGAAAACATTTCCCACATTCGTTTAGCTGTCTATCGTGCAGGCTCTAAATTGCTTACTACTTAAAGGAGACACCATGAAACGCAACACCCTGCTTACACTTTTCATCATCGCGACGATGGCCCTGCTGAGCTTCAGCGCCGTGGTCGCCCAGGATGACATCACCCTCACCCTGGCGGGATGGTCCTCCAGCTCACAGGAAGACGCCGCCCTGAACGCCATGCTGGAGCAATTCACCGAAGAGACCGGCATCAATGTGGAATTTGCCCCCTCACCTGACTATGTGGTGACGATGCAGTCGGCTTTCGCCGCCGGCGACTACGCCGATGTCTTCTATATCGACAGCTCCAAGCTGCCGGACTGGGTCGAGGCTGGCGTGGTTGATGTTGGTGAAGGCAAAATCGACGCCCCCGACGGCTTCTACCCGGCACTGCTGGACATCTTCACCTATGACGGCGTGCTGTGGTGCCCGCCCAAAGACTTCTCGACAATGGCGCTGCAGTACAACAAAGACCTGTTCGACGCCGCCGGACTCGACTACCCTACTGCCGACTGGACCTGGGATGATCTGGCCGAGGCCGCCGCTGCCCTCACCGATCCTGACGCCGGAATCATCGGTCTGGTGACCCCGCCCAACCTGGAGCGCTGGCTGCCCTTCCTGTATCAGGCTGGTGGCGAGTTGTTTAACGAAGACGGCGAACTGATGCTGGACAGCGACGCTGCCCGCGCAGCGCTGGAGTTCTACGTCAGCTTCAGCTTAGAAGGCACTGGTGGTGTCCCGGCAGCGGTTGACGCCGGTTGGGGTGGTGAAGCCTTCGGTGAAGGTCGCGCCGCCATGGCCATGGAAGGCAACTGGGTCATCAACTTCCTGCTGGAACAGTACCCCGAACTCAACTGGGGCATAACCGAACTCCCCGCCGGGCCTGAAAGCCGCGCGACGATGGCCTTTACAGTGTGCTATGGCGTGGGTGCCAACACCAGCTATTCGGAAGAAGCCTGGCAGCTCGTCAACTTCCTGACCGGTACCGAAGGTCAGGTCGCTGCCGCCGAGGTTAGCTTCGGCCCCATGCCCAGCCGCGAAAGCGCCGCTGAAGCTTACATGGAAACATGGGTGCCACGCTCTGAAGGCGTCGCCTTCGAACCGGTGGACATCGAAGCCTTTGTGGCTGGCGCCGAATACTCCTACCCCTGGCAGCTTCCGGTTGGCTTCGCCCCATTCGCCGATGAGTTCAACGCCAATCTGCAGCGTGCCTTCGGTGGGCAGATCACCGTGGATGACATCATCTTCGAGGCAGTCATAGCTGCTGAAGAACTGAGCGGCTAATCTGCTCTTACCAACTGAAAATCGGAGATGCTCGCAAACACTGGCGAGCATCTCCACTCACAAAAAACCATGCTCTCCTGGAGGTCTCATGTCATCCACAGCACAGGCTCAACAGGCGACCCTCACTGATAGCTCTGTCAAGACACTGACACAAAAAAAGCGCGAAGATACCATTGCCGGCCTGCTGTTCATGGCCCCCGCATTTCTGGTTTTCCTGGTCTTTCTGTTTATTCCGATTTTCTTTGCTCTGTTTATCAGCTTTACAGACTGGAACGGCATCAGCCCACTGGGCCAGCGTGCTACCGGCTCGACTGGCACTGTCGTGTTTACCAATCAGACCGACGAGACCATCACCATCCCTGCCGGTACACGCCTCGAAAGCATGGGTGCCGAACCGATCACCTTCCAGCTCACCGACGATGTGACCGTTCCGGCTGGCGTCGATAACACCGCTGAAGCGTCCATTGAAGCCGTGGATGGCAGCCTCGGCTCGGAGACCAACATCCGTGCCAATGCCGTTACTCAACTCCCATCTGAGTTGCAGGAACGGGTATCTGTCACCAACCCGACACCTACGCGCGGCGGCGTCAACGATGCGTTTGACATGGTCGGCACGCGCAACTACCAGGACCTGCTGATCAATCCTGGCCTGGCGCAGCGCGACTTTTTCAACGCCCTGAAAAATACCGTCTATTTCGTGCTGGGCGTGGTCCCCGCACAGACCTTCCTCGCGCTCATTCTGGCGGTGATCGTCAACCAGCGCTGGCTGAAAGCCAAAGGGTTTTTCCGCACCGCCTATTACTTCCCATCGGTGACATCATCGGTCGTCATCTCGCTGGTGTTCATGTGGATGTTTACGCGCGGCGGTCTGGTCAACACGGCTATCGGCGCCATCTTCCCCAACTACGAGTTCATCACCTGGCTGGATGACCCCAGCGGCGTTATTCACAATCTGCTGGCGACATTTGGCGTCACCCGTACTAATGTCGGCGACTGGGCCAGTACTCGTGTCGTGGGCCTGACGATCTGGGATTGGATCAGCGGTCCCAGCGTTACCCTGTCGATGATTATGATCCTCAATACCTGGACAACCATCGGCACCATGATGGTCATCTACCTGGCGGCACTCCAGAATATCCCATCGCAGGTCTACGAGGCCGCCGCCATCGACGGTGCCACCAACTTTCAGATTTTCCGCAAAATCACCGCGCCGCTGCTGGCGCCAACAACGTTTTTCGTGGTAACCCTGGGATTAATCGGCACGTTCCAGGTGTTTGACCAGGTGTTCGTTATTTCGTCCGGCGGACCAGCCAAAACGACGATGACCATCGCTTACATCGTCTACGAGAACGGCTTCAACAACTCACGAATGGGTTTAGCCGCCTCGACAGCGCTCGTTCTGTTTGTGATTATCTTCCTGTTCACGCTCGTCCAGCGCCGGTTTACCAGCGAACGTGCTGCGGTTTAGGAGGCCGGGATCATGACTGCGACAACTGTTAACCCAAACCAGGAACGTCCCAACCCGGTGCGGCGTGTGCTGTCGGTGGTAGCCATCGGCCTGCTGATCTTCTTCGCTTTCGTGCAGATCACACCGTTTGTGCTCACCATCGCCAACTCGTTTAAGTGTCTGCCGGCGGTACAACAGGAGCCACAGGCATTTGTGCCGCGCTTAAGCGGTCCGGTCGAGTGCCGCCTGCCCAGCGGTGCTTCGATACCAGCGACAGAGACAACCGACAGCGTTACCTTCAACATCGCTACCGAGGGCTACCAGCGCGTCCTGGAATTCGACCTGGACCGCTGGTTCATCAACACGGTCATCTACGCCAGTCTGATTACCCTGCTGCGCCTGCTGTTCGACTCACTGGCTGGTTACGCGCTGGCCCGCATCAAATTCCCCGGTAACCGGGCCGCCTTCTTCATCATGCTGGGTACGATGATGATTCCGGGCGTGGTGTTGCTCATCCCGCGTTTCATCATCTTACGGCAGCTCGCTATGCTCAACACCTACCAGGGCGTGATTCTGACACTGGCGGCGGATGCTTTCGGCATTTTCCTGATGAAGCAGTTCTTCGAGTCCATCCCGGACGAGATCGAAGAAGCCGCTATGGTGGACGGCGCCAGTCGTCTGACGCTGTTCTTCCGCATCATCCTGCCGATGGCCACGCCAGCCCTAACCGCGCTGACGATTTTCAGCTTCCAGGGCACATGGAACAACTTCATGGACCTGCTGATTATTGTCGGCGGGCGTCAGGAACTCTATAATCTGCCGCTGGGTCTGGCGCTGTTACGCGGACAGTTCGGCGATACGCTGGAATGGAACACATTCCTGGCCGGTGCAGTCATCACGACAGTGCCGCTGGCGCTGGTGTTCTTCTTCTTCCAGCGTTACTTTGTCGAAGGCGTGAGCTACAGCGGGCTGAAAGGCTAACCATCGTGATCGACGGGCTGCGCGTTATCTGGCGTGGACTTAACAGCGTTCGCATCCAGGGCTATAGCTACATCTGGGCCAATCTGGCGTTCTTCTTCCTGTGCCTACCCGTGGTGACGATGCCCGCCGCCCTGAGCGCGCTATTCCGTGTCGGTTATGTGGCTCACACCGAGCCACACGAATCCGACCTGAGCCTGTTCTGGGAGACGTTCCGCGAAAACCTGTGGCGGGCGCTGCCCTGGGGACTGGCCCATGCAGCGTTCGCCATCGTCAACTTCACCAATCTGTTTTCCTATGCGGACACACCCGGACTGCTGGCCGAAAGCCTGCGGCTGGTGTGGATTGCTTCCGGCATGGTGTGGGCCGGGATTATGCTATATACCTGGCCCATCTACTACGCGATGGAACAACCGAACCTGACACAGGCGACGCGCAATGCTTTCATCATGGTAGTGCGCAATCCGTTTTTCACCACGACCATTCTGGCTGGTCTGCTGCTGCTGGCCGCCATCAGCATAATTCTGGTGGCGGCCTGGGTGCTGCTGACCTGGGGCGCTGTATCGGCCATCGCCAACGCCGCCGTTTTAGACCGTTTAAGCGTGTTCAGGGCTTCTGCCGCAAAAGAATATGGCATCCATTAAAGACGTCGCAGACCGGGCCGGTGTATCGGTGACAACCGTCTCGCTGGTCCTCAACAATAAAGGCAACATCAGCCAGCAGACGCGCGAGCGCGTACTGGAGGCCGTGCGCGACCTGGAGTACACGCGCAGTATCCGCGCCCGCAACCTGCGCGACCAGCAGTCAAGGGTAATCGGCTATGCGCAGTTCAGCGAACGCGGTGAGTATAATCCGCTGCTGGACCGCTTTCTGTGGGAGCTGGTGCAGATTGTCGAAGGTATCGGGCGTCATGTGCTGTTGTTCAACACAGACAACGCGAACATGGTAGCCCCCTATCGCGAATTGATCGAAAGCCAGCGTGTCGATGGTTTTGTTCTATCGTATACCGAGCGAGCCGATCCGCGCTTCGCTTATCTGCACCAGGCTGGTTTTCCTTTTGTGGCTTTTGGTCGCAGCGACACACCGCTCGACGATGTGACGTACTGGGTCGATGTGGACGGTCGCGCTGGTACTCACCAGGCAACAACCCATCTGATCGAGCTGGGGCATCGCGCCATTGGCTTCATCGGCTGGCCGGAAGGTTCGGCATCGGGCGACAGGCGCTATCAGGGCTATCTCGATGCACTGAGCCAGCACGGTCTTGAACTGGAACCGGTCTATGTGGAGCGATCGCTGAACTACTCGACCAACGGTCACGAATGCGCCGAACGCCTGATGTCGCTGCCCAACCCGCCGACTGCTATCGTCTGCGTCAGTGATGTGCTGGCTATCGGAGCCATGCAGTTCTGCGCCCGTGACGGCCACCGGATCGCCATCACCGGCTTTGACGACACACCGACAGCCGCTTTTCTGTATCCGGCGCTGACTTCGGTGCGCCAGCCAACCCAGTTGGCGGCAAAAATCCTGGTGGATATGCTGCTCGATCAGTTCAACGGCCATAACATCAAACATAAGCAACATCTGCTGACGCCACAACTCATTGTGCGCGCCAGCAGTACCCTCGAATACTGATAACGCAGACACTCGGACGTAAACACAACAGAAACACTCTAATATCCCAATTCAACCCGAACAGGATAGTTGTGATGCACAGCTACGAAAAAAGACAATGGCAGATCAAAGAAGCCCCGTTCAAGTTCCACGACCTGCCTCACACCGAGACGATCTACACCATCGGCAACGGGCTGGTGGGCGTGCGCGGTACATTTGAAGAAGGCTACCCCGGCGACACATCCTGTACTCTGGCTGCCGGTGTATTTAATCACAAAGCAGGTGTACCCGTCCCCGAACTGGTCGCCATGCCCAACTGGCTGGCGCTTAGGGTCAGCATCAACGGCGAGACGTTTCGAATGAATGAGGGCGTGGTCCTCGGTTACGAGCGCGTCCTGGACCTCAGAACCGCCGTCCACACGCGCGGCGTCCTGTGGATGAGTCCCGGCGGCAGCGTGCTACGGCTGCGCTTCGAGCGATTCGCCAGCCTGGACAACCCGCATGTGCTCGTGCTGCGCGTCATGCTGCAACCACTGAGCGAAGGTCAGCACGAGCTTCGCATCCGGAGCGCCCTCGACGGATCGGTGACAAACCCGGAGAATATCGATCACTGGGCCGAACTGACCGGCTCGACCGTCGGCGACACACTGCACATCAGCGGCACCACCGACCAGAGCGGCTATCGTGTGGCCATGCGCAGCCGCCTGCTTTTCGACGAGGCCACACCCGCACTGGCGGACGTTTCGCAGGCGCGTCTGCCAGCCCATGAAGCGACGCT
The DNA here is from genome assembly GCA_964639225.1 of uncultured Anaerolineaceae bacterium. Taxonomy (GTDB): domain Bacteria; phylum Chloroflexota; class Anaerolineae; order Aggregatilineales; family Phototrophicaceae; genus CAZXCK01. Next base: position 26,392 of record CAZXCK010000007.1, read on the forward strand.
GACAGTGCCGCAGAACCAGCAGGTCTGGTTCACCAAGCTGACGGCGCTGCACACCAGCCGCGACAGCGACAATCCTGACGACGCCGCACGCGCCACACTCGACGCGGCGGTATCTGCCGGTTATGCGACGCTGTACACCGCCCATGTCGATGCCTGGGCACAATACTGGGACACAATGGACATAGTCATCGAGGGGGACGAAGTCGCACAGCGCGCCGTGCGCTTCTGCACGTATCATGTACTCATTGCCGTGCCCACCCACGAGGAGCACGTGAGCATCGCCGCCAAGACGCTCAGCGGCTTCGGCTATAAGGGGCATGTATTCTGGGATACCGAGTTGTTCATGGTGCCGCCGCTGACGCTCACTCAGCCAGACCTGGCGCGCGGTCTGCTGATGTATCGCTATCATAATCTACCCGGCGCACGCAAAAAAGCGCTTGAAGCCGGTCACGAGGGCGCACTATTTCCCTGGGAAAGCACCGACACTGGCGAAGAAACCACGCCCCAGTGGGCTAACGATCCTGACCAGGACGGCAACCGTATCCGCATCTGGACGGGCGACCATGAGCAGCATATCTCAACCGACATCGCCTTCGCAGTAATACAATACTGGCGCTGGACCGGCGACGACGATTGGTTCGCGCAGTATGGCGCCGAACTCGTCCTCGATACCGCGCGTTTCTGGGGTTCCCGCGCCGAGTACAACGCCGATAAAGACCGCTACGAACTCAGCCTGCAGATCGGCCCGGATGAATATCACGAGAACATCGACAACAGTGTTTTTACCAATCGCATTGTCGTATGGCATCTGGAGCAGGCACTGGTGGCCTGGAACTGGCTGCACGCTCACCGCCCCGCCGACGCCCAACGGCTGCGCGACGCACTCGACCTGACGCCGCAACGCCTGGCACACTGGCGTGACATCGCCCGCAAGATGTGGATCAACATCAGTGACCAGTATGGCGGCGTCTTTGAGCAGTTTGAGGGCTTCTTCGAGCGCCTCAAGCCCTTCAACCTGGCCGACTACGCCCCGCGCACGACAAACATGGACTGGATCATCGGTCATAAGCGCACGCAGACGAGCCGCGTCATCAAACAGGCCGACGTCGTCATGCTGATGGCTGTGCTTGGCGACGAACTGGGCGACCCGGACTTCCTACGGCGTAACTGGGATGTATACTATCCGGTGGTCGATCATGGTTCGTCGTTGAGTCCGTCCATTCATGCCTGGGTCGCCGCGCGTCTGGGTATGCCGGAACTGGCCTATGACCTGTTTATCTACAGTGCCACCATCGACCTCGAAGATCACAAGGGTAACGTCCGCGACGGTATCCATGCCGCTGCCTGTGGTGGCACCTGGCAAGCGGTTGTGTTTGGCTTTTGCGGCCTGCAACTCACCGATGACGGACCGCAGGTGAATCCCTGTCTGCCAGCCCACTGGCGGCGGGTCAAGTTCAAAGTGCGGTACCAGGGCCAGCCCGTTACCATCGATGTCAAAGGGGAACAATGATATATGCGGCAGCACATTGGCTACATCTTTGACCTGGACGGTGTCATCACCGACACCGCCCAGTATCACTATCTCTCGTGGAAGCAGATGGCTGACGAAGAGGGTCTGCCGTTCACATGGGAGGACAACCATCAGCTACGCGGAGTCTCGCGCCCGCGCAGCCTGGAGATTTTGCTCAAGGGTCGCCAGATGACCGACGACCACAAAGCGGACATGCTGGAACGCAAGAACCGTTACTATCAGGACTACATCCAGCAGGTCACGCCCGCCGACTTGCTGCCAGGTGTCTTCGATTTTCTCAGCGAAGCTCATAAGGCCGGAATCCGATTGGGGTTAGGTTCGGCGAGCAAGAACGCCCGCACCGTCTGCGAGCGCCTGGGTATTGTCGAACTGTTCGACGCCTTCGGCGATGGCTACAGCGTGGTAAACACCAAGCCCGCGCCGGACCTGTTCATCTGGGTGGCCGGTCGCCTGGACCTCAACCCGCGCCAGTGTATCGTCTTTGAGGACGCCGAAGCCGGCATCGAAGCGGCTCTGGTTGGCGGCTTCTGGGCGGTGGGCATCGGCCCGGAAGACCGTCTGGGGAGCGCCCACTGGATTCGTGGCGATCTCAGGCAGGCCTGCATCGCCGATTTTCCGCTGCCGCCTATACCGGCATAGTCCAGTTAAGGCTGGTGACTGGCTTCGCGCGTACGCAAGGCGCGCAGTTCCTGCAATAGTCTACGCTCTTCGTCTGTAAGATGCTGCGGGAGCTGCGCCTGCACGCGCACATACAGATCACCGCGCTGTTCAGGATGCCGTAGACGAGGCATCCCCAACCCGCGCAGCCGGAAGACCTTACCGTTCTGCGTTTCCGTCGGGATTTTGAGCTGCACGCTCTTGTCGATACTGGCCACCTGAACTGTGCCACCCAGCAGCAGCGTGTACAGATCGACCGGCACATCGGCGCGCAGGTCATCACCGTCACGCTCGAACACCGGATCCGGCAGCACATTCACCAGCAAATACAGGTCCCCGGCTGGCGCACCGCCAATCCCCGGCTGGCCCTTGCCAGCCAGCCGCACCCGTGAGCCAGTGCGCACACCACGCGGAATTCGGGCTTCGGTCTTGCGCCCATCTTCCCACTGGAGCGTACGCAGCGTGCCATGAAACGCCTCGTTCAGTGTAATCTCCAGTGGATATTCCAGGTCCTGGCCGGGGCGTGTGCGCGCCTGCTGCCCGCCGAACGGATCGCCATCAAAGCCAAATCCGCCAGCACTGCGCCGACCACCACGCCCGCCCAGGCCGCCAAACAGCGTTTCGAAGAAATCCGAGAAACCGCTGCCACCAAACATCTGCTCGAACTCTTCCGGGCTGACGGTGCGCGTCTGTCCACCCGGCTGACCGGCCCACTGTGACCAGTCAAAACCGCCTGGCTGGCCACCAGCCTGCTGGTACTGCTGCCACTGCGCACCGAAACGGTCATACTTGGCGCGCTTATCCGGGTCAGACAGTACCTCATGCGCCTCGTTGACCTCTTTGAAGCGCGCCTCGGCGTTAGGATCGTCCGGGTTCATATCCGGGTGGTACTGGCGCGCCAGCTTGCGATAGGCTTTCTTGATCTCGTCTTTACTGGCGTCTTTGCTGACGCCAAGTGTCTGATAATAGTCCTTGTATTCCATAGACTTACCTCGATTGGTTGGCACTTCTATATGAGTTATACAATATCAGTATCAGAATCCAGCAAGAAGCGCCAAATTGGGTCGAAGAGCGCCACCCATTATACAACCGACGACTGCTTACAGCGTATAACTAAGTAACGACAATAGAGTTACGGAGCGTCCGTCATGGCGAAACAGTATCGTGTCACCACCAGCATACGCCTCATCAACCGGCTCATGACTATCCTCATCCGTCTGGGAGTCGGTCCCGGCAACATGCACCTGCTGACCGTCACCGGGCGCAAATCCGGCAAGCACTACACGACACCCGTATCGCTGGTAACCCAGGACGGCCAGCGTTTCCTGGTGTCACCTTACGGCGAGGTCAACTGGGTACGCAATGCACGTGCCGCTGGGACGGTCACCATATCACGCGGCAGAAAAACCGAGATACTGCGCATCGAAGAACTGGACGCCGATAGCAGTGCGCCGATCCTCAAACAGTATATCGCCAGCGAAGCGATCACCCAGCCTTATTTTGATGCCTCGCCGGCCTCGCCAGTAGCGGATTTCGCCAGCGAAGCGCATCGCCATCCGGTTTTTCAACTCAAGCCAGCGTAATTGGACTACGCGGCGGGTAAGCCTGGCCCTGTTCTCGGCGTCAGATAGGTGACAAGCGAAACCACCAACACAAGGCGAAGCGATGAACAATCGACAGTACAACGGAGAAATTGAAAGGCTGCGCGACCCGGAACGGCTGGCTCGCATGGAAATAGCGCGCGTCGTCGAACTGGCCACCGAAGGCATCACCGCGCGCTCGGCACTCGATGTAGGCACCGGCAGCGGCATTTTTGCGGAGCAGTTCGCCGGCAAAGGTATGTCTGTGGCGGGTATCGACATCCGCAAAGATATGCTGGCCGCCGCGCGTGATTACGTCCCCACTGGCGATTTCCGTGAGGGACGCATGGAGTCCATTCCCTTCGCAGACGAAGCGTTCGCCCTGGTCTTCATGGGGCATGTGCTGCACGAGGCCGATAATCTGCTGCAGGCGCTGCGCGAAGCCTACCGCGTGACTCAGTTGCGTGTGGCTGTGCTGGAGTGGCCGTATCAGGAGCAGGAAATCGGGCCACCGCTCGACCACCGCCTGACCGAACAGACCATCATCCGAGAGGCGCAGCAGGCTGGCTTCGCCAACTTCGAGAGCTTTCGGTTAGAACACATGGTGCTTTACCGGCTGGATAAGCGCAACCTGAATCCCTGGTGCATCTAGGAGAGCCAACTGATGGGTAAAAAACTCCGCACTGGCGACCCCTGGATGCCTGGCTTTCGCTATGGCGCACTGCTGCCACCGCTGTCTTTGAACCTGCTCGTCACCGACGTCGAGCGTTCTGTACAGTTTTACCAGGCTGTCTTCGAGGCCGAAGTCCACTACTATGACATCGACTTTGGCGCGCTGCGCGTTGGCCCAGCGGAGGTCATGCTGCATGCCGACCACACCCACGATGATCATCCCTGGCACGCGGACCTGGCCGCCGGCATGCCGCGCGGGCTGGGACTGCAAATCCGTTTACTGGGTATCGACCCCGACGCCGTCGAACGCCGTGCCCGCGCGGCTGGTGCGCTCATCGCTGCACCGGCAGCGGACAAAGGCCACGGCTGGCGCGAGGCCCTGATACGCGACCCGGACGGCTACGAATGGGCGATTGGCGTACTTATCGAACCCGCCAAAGGTCCACACAGGCCGTCAACATCCACCTAATCGACCGCTTTGCCCTGTTTTTCAGTCATACTCGAAAGGTGAAACATCATGGCATTGGCACAGTTTATGGCAACTAATATGGGACGCGGCATTCGCGTCATCGCCGGTATTGTGTTGATCGCACTGGGCTTGTTCGTCGTTGAGGGGACCGGCGGCATTATCCTGGCTGTGATTGGCGTCGTACCGCTTCTGGCGGGTGTGTTCAACGTATGCCTGATCGCGCCGCTTCTTGGTGCGCCATTCTCCGGTTCGCAAACCCCTAAATCGTAACAATCCGGCAACCACCAGAACTTCTCGTATCCGCAGCACGCCTCGTTTAGCAGATAAACGAGGCGTGCTTTCGTGCAGGATGGGTCGTCGCAACCAGCCTTACACTGATGTTCCATCTTGCTGATGCTTCAGCTACAATACAGACTGAGACCAGAGACATATACAGAGAGGAGCTTGAATGATCGCCGGACGCCGAATAGTCCTCATCATTGTGGCAGTGCTTGCATCATCCATGTTAGTGGCATGCGGTGGCGATGACACACAACCCGCCACAGATACCCCTATGCCCGAAATCGATCTTGACGTGGACAGCACTGTCTCCGAAGACCAGCGCGGCTCCACCTACTTCGAGATCATCGGCGAGACTTACACTTACAGCGATACCGACCCTGAAACCACAATCCTTGTCGATGGCCAGTTTATCACCATTACGCTGGGCAGCCTAACAGAGACTCCGCTGGGCATCGGCCCAATGCCACGTGACATCGAACCCGGAACCTACGATATTGAGCCGTTTGGCCTGGTACCAGGCGAGCGCGACCTGTCTGGCCAGTTCAACGAGATCGAAGCAGAAATGGTGTTTGTCTCCACAAGCGGAACGCTAACCATCGACACGGTTGGGGACACCATTAGCGGCAGCTTCGAATTTGGCGCCATCCAGCGCCCGCGCGACGACTCCGAACCACAGACGGCGGTCATTCGCGGCGCTTTTGCCGATGTCGAAATGCCCGACGCACCAGCCGGGCTGGAGACGCCCGACGACGAATAAACGAACTGCACGCTCCAGCATAACAAAACGGCAGCCTTTTACCGGCTGCCGTTTGTTTTGTGCTCAGTTGGGCTGACACACGGTCAGCATTTGCGGCCTACACCTCACAAGCCACCTGTCGGAATCGCCGCCGGGGCGCTGCTCCGCGCCGATGACTGGCCGCGAATAGCAAACGTGCCCATCTTGCGGGTTACACGCTCGCTGCCACAATTGGGGCAGACCACGTCATCGTTCTGACTCATGCTAACGCGCTTCTCAAAAGACTGACCGCAGTTCGGACAGTCAAAATCATACAAAGGCATAGCGTTCCCTCCGTGAACTGCTGCGAGTTACTTACCGTGTTTGACCGTATATCCCGCACCCTGCCATGCGATCATGCCACCACGCAGATTAATGGCGTTCAGCCCTTGATCGCGCAGTTGCCGGGCGGCGACACCGCTGCGCGCGCCGGAACGGCATACGCACAGAATATCGCGGTTGCGTGGCAGCTCACCCTGCCGGCTGCCGAGTTCACCCAGCGGGATAACCTTCGCGCCCGGAATATGCCCTGCGCGGAATTCGTCGGGCTGGCGCACATCCAGGATAAACGGCGAGTCGTCACCATCAATCCATGTTTTGGCCTCACCCGCCGATACCTGAGTGCCACTATTGGCACCAAAAAGCGTTTTGAAGATATTCACAACTCAACCTCGTTCATCCAGGAAAGCTAACAATCCAGCGTCTTTCGAATTTCCAGACTTATTCCACCGGCAGGCCGGCGGCATTCCACGCGATGATCCCGCCCATGTCATACACCGACTCGTAGCCGGCACGCTCCAGGATACGCGCTGCATCGGCACTGCGGTTGCCACTGCGGCAGTATAGCACGACGGTCTCATCCTGCGGCAGTTCGGACAACCGGCTCTGCAGCGATTGCAGCGGGATGTTCACCGCCCCCGGAATGTGCCCACCACGAAACTCTTCGGGCGTGCGCACATCCACCAGAATATGCGGCACCGGCTCATCCCGGAACTGCGACACATATGCCAGTGGCGCGATGAGCTGCGGGCCATTGGCAGCAGGCGCACTGCTGGTATCTGCATCCGAACTGGTGTTCAGCGCCGGAATCGCGACCACCGCGCCAGCCACCAGCAAAACAACCACCGCAGCCAGTATCCATGTACGTTTGTCGTTCACAAGTTTCATAGGGTACCCACGTCAATACAAACGAATTTGCAGAATTCACCTGTACTATAACCGGTTCGACCCGTGTATAGTTATGGCAAATGGCTTATAATGTGCCATAAGCAAACACTTATAGCTAATCCGCTATCCGCTGGCTGAATAATGCTCGATCTGTATAAACTCAGGATTTTCTCCATCGTCGTCGAAGAAGGCAGCTTCAGCACCGCTGCCCGCCGGCTGTATATCAGCCAGTCAGCGGTGAGCCAGCACATCAGAGACCTGGAAGCCAGCCTGGGCAAGCAGCTTTTCCAGCGTGGTGCGCGCGGTGTCCAGTTGACGCCTGCCGGGACGACCCTGCACGGCTATGCCCAGCAGATTCTGGCGCTGGTCACCGAGGCCGAGCACGCCCTGACCGACGTCGATCACGTCCATAATGGCCGGGTAAGCCTGGGTGCGACGCCAGGCGTCGCCATTTATCTGGCGCCAGACTGGGTTCAGCGCTTCCGTGCCAGTTACCCGCAGATGACCGTTACCTTGCAGACCGGTATCACTACGCAAATCGTGAGCGACGTACTGGCCCAGCGCCTGGACCTGGGCATAATCGAAGGCGAATTGGAACCGGTTCAACACAAACGCCTGGGCTGGGCCGAACTTGAAGACGTCGAACAATTTGTTGTCGTCGGGCGCAATCATCCCTGGTGGCAGATCGAGTCAGTATGCCTGGAAGAACTGCACCAGCAGTCATTCATCGTAAGGCAGGCCGGCAGCCAGTCGCGCAACTGGTTGGAAAGCACCCTGCGACAGCACAATGTAGAGCCAGTTATCGGCGCGGAGTTTGACAATCTGGAGTCGATCAAGCGCGCGGTCAGCGCTGGCATGTGCCTGAGCATTCTGCCGAATTACGTCGTCAGCAGCGAGGTCAGCCAGGATAATCTGCACACCATCAGCGTGGAAGGCACGCCTCTACGGCGCACGCTGCGGGCCATCTGGGAGAAACAGACACCATTCTCGCCGATCGTGGCGGCATTCCTGGCCAGTCTGGCATCCACATACCCCGCCCTCAAATCGGTGCTTTCAGCACGTGGCTAATTTAAGAATCCACAGCATGACATTTGCATTAATAGGTGGAATTGGTTATTATCTGAACTTTAGTAATAGAGCTTTCTAAAACTCAACAACAATGCGTTTAAGCGAAATGATTTTATGACCCGCCCGACCATACGCCACGTCGCACAAAAAGCCCGTGTCGGAATCGGCACAGTCTCACGAGTTCTCAACAATAGCCCTAACGTCAGCCCAGAGACCAGGCAGCGCGTGATGGACGCCATCCGCGAGCTTAACTTCAAGCCCAACCTGGCAGCGCGCCAACTGTCGAATAAGTTGCAGTTGCATCATATCGGTGTCATCACGCAGACATTCATCAATTACTACTCATTCGCCGAGCGCCTGCGCGGAGTTCAGCGTGCTCTGGGTGCCCTCAGCAATCCCTATCAAATCATCCTGTACAACATCAGTTCGATGGCTTTCCTCGACGAGCAGATTGATCTCATCGCGCAGAATCGCGCCGTGCAGGGTCTGCTCATCATCGATCTGCGCATCACCGATGAACAGCGTGCCCGGCTAGACGAAGCCAACGTACCTTATGTCGGCCTGAATCACTTCACTAATGTCTCCTGGCCGTGTGTAGCGACCGACAATTTGCAGGGTGGCTACCTGGCCACCGAATATCTGCTACGGCACGGTCACCGGCGCATTGCCTACATAGGCGACGATTTTGTAGACAGCTTCGGTTTTCGCACCAGCCAGGAACGCTACCAGGGCCATCTTCAGGCACTGGCTGAATACAACGTGGAACCCCGCGATGAGTATCTGCGACTAGGTATGTACGGTTATGAGGCCGCGCGTCATCTGGCGCAGGACCTGCTCAAAATGGACCAACCACCAACGGCCATATTTGCCATGAGCGACATGCAGGCGCTGGGCTGCATTGCCGCTGTGCGCGCCGCCGGCCTGCGTGTACCGCAGGATGTATCCGTCCTGGGCTACGACGATCTGGAGATCAGCGAGCACACGGGCCTGACCACCGTCCGCCAGCATCTCGAACGCAGCGGACAGTACGGCGTCCGCTACCTGCTGGATTTAATCCGCCGGCGCGACCAGTCGCAGCCCCCGGAAATGCCACCCCTGACGGTGATTCCCCGCGAGACCGTTCAATCCATCTGCCCACCCTGAGCGTATCGCCGCCAGCTTTACGGGTAAAATGAGCGCAGGGCTAAACCGGGATAAGTGCCGGGCTAGCCTGGCGTAATGAACTGATGAAAATTGCCCCCAACCCAGTTCGGAATGTGCTAAATTTCAGATCACACACAACGCAACTTTTCTTGTTACGCACGTTCCGAAGCACATACAGGAGCATCACATGGCGACCACTCCCCTTATTGAACTGCGCGGAGTCCACAAGGTTTACAAGACGGCGGCGGGTTCGTTCCCGGCACTAAAAGGCATCAATTTGACTGTCAGCGAAGGCGAATTTGTTGCGCTCATCGGCAAGTCCGGCAGCGGCAAGACCACCCTCATCAACATGATTACTGGCATTGACTACCCCACCGACGGCACGGTGAAAGTCATCGACACCGAAATCTTCAAACTCCAGGAGGGACGACTGGCACAGTGGCGCGGCAAGAATATGGGCGTTATCTTCCAGTTCTTCCAGCTTCTGCCCACGCTCACAGCCATTGAGAATGTCATGCTGCCGATGGACTTCTGCAACATGTACAACAAAAAGGAGCGTCCAGAGCGCGCTATGCATCTGCTGGAGCAGATGGGTCTGGCCGACCATGCCAACAAGATTCCTTCCACGCTGTCCGGTGGCCAGCAGCAGCGCGTGGCCATCGCCCGCGCCCTGGCTAACGACCCGCCGCTCATCCTGGCGGACGAACCAACCGGTAATCTGGACTCCAAAACAGCAGAGTCGATCTTCGAACTCTTCGAAGACCTCATCCAGAATGGCAAGACTATTGTTATGGTGACGCACGACAACGACCTCGCCAGCCGCGTCAACCGCGACCTGACGATGGCTGACGGTCTGATCGTCCAGGACCGCCAGATCGAGCACGCCATCCAGAACAACGGCGCACCGGCTGTCGCCCAGGAGACCGCGCAATGAGTCCGCGCTGGAGAAAAATCTGGTCAGACCTCACCGTCAATAAAACGCGCACGGTCCTGGTCGTGCTGTCGATTGTGGTGGGTATCTTCGCAGTCGGGTCCATCGCCGGGACCGCCGCCATCATCGATCGAGAGAGCAAGGCGCTTTGGATGTCCATCGATCCGGCTGACGGTTCGCTGGTCACCACGCCTTTTGAGGCAGCACTTGCCGACGACATCACAGCGATGTCCAACGTCGCCACCATCCAGCTCCGGCGCACGCTCAACACCCGCGCCGAACTCGCCGACGGCACCGAGAAAGACCTGCGTATCTTCGCCGTCCCGGATTACGAAGCCATGCAGTTAAACCGCATCGAATCGGAATCCGGTGACTGGCCGCCGCCCGAAGATGCCATTCTCATCGAACGCAACACACTCAGTCTGCTGGATATCAGCGAAGGTGACACGCTCACGGTTCGCCTGCCGGACGGCGAACGCCGCCAGTTCCCGGTGGCTGGTGTCACTTACGATCTTAGCCAACCCGCTGGCTCGGTGCTGGATATTGCCTATGGCTACGTGTCACCAGCAACGATCGCCAGCCTGAACGGCGACGAGAACTGGAACACCATTCTGTTCACTGTCGATGACGACGCGCTGGCCGCTTCCGGCCTGGACCGGGAGAGCTTCTCGGCGCAGGTAGCCAACGACATCCGAGACCAGGTCCAGGCCCAGGGCGTCATCGTCGTGGCGCCGCCGTTCATTTCGGTTCCCGGTGAGCCGCCCGGTTACGTCTTCATTGTGGCGCTGCTGGTGGTGCTGGGTGTCGTCGGTTCGCTGACCTTCATCCTCAGCGGATTCCTGATCGTCAACATCATCTCGGCCCTGCTTGCCCAGCAGACACGCCAGATCGGCGTGATGAAAGCCGTCGGTGCGCGCACCTCGCAGGTGGTGGGCATGTACCTGGGGATGGCGGCCATCTTCGGTATATTCGCACTGCTGATCGCCCTGCCCCTGTCGTTCCTTGGTGCACGTGGCTTGGCTGGCTTTATCGGCGATTTGAATAACTACAAAATCACCGACTTTTCGGCCCCCTGGTGGATTTTCGCGCTGCAGATCTTCATCGGTGTAATCATCCCGGTGCTGGCCGCGCTGGTTCCGGTCATCAGCGGCACGCGCATCACCGTGCGCGCCGCGCTGGACTCGCGCGGCATCGACGCGAGCAACACGTCCTTCTTCGACCGCCTGCTGGCCCGCTTCCAGATGTTCCCCCGCCCGGTGCTGCTGTCTTTTCGGAATACATTCCGCCAGAAGGGCCGTCTCGCACTGACACTGGCGACACTCACCCTGGCTGGTGCCATCTTCGCGACGGTGTTTACCGTACGCAACTCGCTGTTCGCCACCCTTGACGATGCACTGGCTTACGAAAACTACAGCGTGGCCATTGATCTGGCCGAAGCTTACGATCGTGACGCGCTGATCGACGCTGCCGAATCGCTGGAGTCCGTGAGCGCCGTCGAAGCCTGGACCGAGGTCACAGAGCGCATCCGCCTGGACGACCAGTCCGACGAGGATGTGACCATACGCGGTCTGCCCACCGACACACAAATGCTGATACCACTGATGCAGTCTGGCGTATGGCTGGACGACAGCGATGTAGAAAACGGTATCGTCATCAACGCCAACATCGCCGACCTGGGCGTGACCACCGGTGACACGCTGACCGTCATCGTGCGCGGCGAACCGACCGAGTGGCAGGTCATCGGTGTGGCGCGGGCGATATTCTCGCTGGAGAATGTCGCCTGGACGCGCTACGACACGCTGGCCGAGACCATCGGCGAAACCGGACTGGCTCGCCTGCTGCGCGTGACCACCAGCCCCAACGACGAAGCTACCCAGAACTCGATCGTTGGTACGCTATCCGATTCGTTCGCTGGCGCAGGTTTCGCCATCGAAGGAACCCAGACATTCGCAGCCCTGGAAGTGAGCTTTAACACCCGCTTCAATGTACTTGTTCTCAGTCTGCTGGCGCTCGCTTTCCTGCTGGCGATTGTGGGTGGTCTGGGAATCGCCGGGACAACCAGCATCAACGTCATCGAGCGTATGCGCGAGATCGGCGTGATGCGCTCGGTAGGCGCGGCTAACTATCAGGTACTTGGCATCTTCATCGTCGAAGCGGTTTTCGTCGGTTTCATCGGTTGGCTGCTGGGGTCGCTGCTGGCTCTGCCGATCAGCCGGGCCCTCAGCGATGGGGTAGGAATAGCGTTCAGCAACGCACCGCTTACCTACAGCTTCGATGTCAGCGGGGCACTGCTGTGGCTGGCGCTGGCGCTGGGACTGGCGTTCCTGTTCAGTTTCCTGCCAGCACGGCGCGCTTCACGTTTAACCCTGCGGGAAGTCCTCTCTTACGAAGGCTAATCCCTGGCAAGCATCTCACACAAAACCGGGAGCGGGAACATTCCTGCTCCCGGTGTTCAATATCTGCGGAATCCGGTGGAGCGCCTATTTGACTATACGAAAACCAGCGCGCTCAACTTAATAACAGCCGAACATCCTCAAAAATATAAGCGAAGAGGATCGCCAGCCCTACCAGTGCCACGCCCAGGTACTGCCACTTGTAGGCATAATCAATCGCCCAGAAGCGACGCAGACTGGTAATGATAGCGATGACTGCGATCACCGTGATGACCAGCGTAAGCTGAATAGCGAAATTACCCGCCACACCGATGACCGGCAGAACAAACGGCAGCACCACGTATTGCAGCACACAGCGCGCGCCAGAGAAGAACAAGGACAGGCCGAAAATATTCTCAGTCTTACGACTTTCCTGCGCTCTGGCTTCTGCGCCGGCATCCACCGGGTCTGCCTGCGCCGGTGTCCTGACAAACAGAACACCTGCCACAAATCGATCGAGTTGTGCTTTTACAGTTGACATATATCCAGATTCCTCCACACCTCAGCGGTGCGAACCATTCCCCCGGTCGGCGCTCACACAAAAATCAGCGCCGACTACCAAGCCTGTGTTGTACTATGACTTTACCCACAAGCGCGCCGCTTGCCAACTGAGAATTTGCTCAATTGGTTTACACCGACCAGCAACGTATGCAACCTGTCACGCTCAGATGATGAGGTTGAATAGATAGCCGGTAAACATGATCCCCGACGCCACCACCGCCACGAAGATGGCGATCAGGCGCGGCTTAAGCACCCGCCGCAGGATAATCAGTTCGGGCAGGCTGAGTGCGATCACCGACATCATAAATGCCAGCACGGTCCCCAGTGCTGCGCCTTTTTCCAGCATCACACTGATGATGGGAATAATCCCTGCTGCGTTCGAGTACAGCGGCACACCGATCAACACCGACGCAGGAACCGACCACCACGCACCCTCACCCATAATGCTGGTAAGCGCGCCTTCCGGCACAAAGCCATGAACCGCCGCGCCGATGCCAATACCAATAATCACAAACAGCCACACACGTTGAATAATGTCGCGCGTACCCTCGGCGGCGCGCTCGAAGCGCTGTACCCATGTCAGCTTCTCGTCAATAGGCTGACCCTGGGCGTTTACTTTCACTTTATAGACGAAGTCCTCGACGTAACGCTCCAGGTTCATACGGCCCAGCACCATACCGGCCAACGTACCGATGGCAATCGCAGACAGCAGATAAACCAGCGCCACCTGCCAACCGAACAAGCCAATCAGCATCACAAACGCCACCTGGTTCATCAGCGGTGAGGTAATCAGAAACGAAAACGTGATCCCCAATGGAATCCGCGCCTCAACAAAGCCGATAAACAGGGGAACCGACGAGCACGAGCAGAACGGGGTAATGGCGCCAAACAACGACGCCATCACGTTACCCACGCCTTCTCCCCTGCCTTCGACCAGTGTCCGCGTTTTTTCCGGGCTGACGAATGTCTGGATCAGCGTGATGATGAAGATCATCCCGGCCAGCAGAAGCAGCAGCTTGGGTACGTCGTAAATAAAGAAGTTGAGCGACGTGCCAACCAGGCTTTCGGGATTCAGCCCCATAATCGTATAGGTAATCCAGTCCGCGATGGCTTGCAGGTTGTTATAGGCCGCCACCCAAAAGACCGCTGCGACGCCTACCAGCAGAAAAGCGCGACCATCATCGCGAGTAGGTGTCAGTTCCTTTATGCTCATAACCGCTTATCTCCATGACGTTTCGCCGCATTTCAACGTGCGTCCCCACAACGACAGATGCGCAGCGGAGGCCGGATTGCTTACTGATAACTGGCTGCCCATTCCAGAATCTGATCGCGTTTGGGAATGCGACCGGTAGAGACGACCTGCTCGTTCATTACCAGGCCCGGTGTACTCATCACGCCATAGCCCATAATGTCGGCATAATCCGTCACTTTGATAATCTCAAATTCGATAGCCGGATTGGCACTCTCCAGCGCGGCCCGTGCCTCTTCTTCGAGGCGTTTACAGTTGGCGCAACCAGAACCCAGAATCTTGACAGTTAACATTGGCTTGTCCTCTCTATTGTCATTTGTAAGCAACCGTTGGTTGTACAATCTCACTCTAGCGCTCATGACGCTATCTTTGGAGTATGCATCGTCACCAATCAACCGTTACATAGATAATCTTCTATATCACAATATAGAATGTCATCGATATAGAACTTTGTCAATGTATCATTTGTGGTATACTCAAATTCAGCTAACGAGGATGACGATACGATGCAAAAAAACAATTCCCTGTCCCTTGTCGATATTCCCATCCAGGGCGAAGCCGCCCGTCAGCGCGCCACCTGCGCCGTCATCGAACCGCGCCTGGACAGCGACGAAGCAGCGAGACTCTCGATTGTATTCAAAGCCCTGGGCAATCCGGTGCGCCTGCAAATGCTCGATTTCATCGCCCAGGGCGGTGGTCGCCTGTGCGCCTGTGATATGGAACGCCATTTCGACCTCACCCAGCCCACCATTTCGCATCACCTCAAAATCCTGCGCGACGCCGGGCTGATTGTCTCCGAATCGAGTGGCGTGTGGGTGTTTCATCGCATCAACCAACCTCTGCACGAGTCGTTACAACGTGTCATCGACCTGATGCGTGTAAGCCAGTCTCCCCAGCAATCTGACTGCGATTGAAAGACCGATATGTGGAATCAAAAAACCCGCCTCAAGCATGAGACGGGTTTATAGAAAGCTCGGTTGTTAGATCTAGCCTTCGACGACGGTAACGGCGCTGGCCTGCTTACCCTTCTTGCCCTCAGTTACTTCAAACTCGACGACATCGCCCTCATTGAGCGAGCGAAAGCCGCGACCCTGAATTTCCGAGTAGTGGACAAACAGATCGGGACCATTGTTCTGGGTGATGAACCCGTAGCCCTTATCCGCATTGAACCACTTGACTGTACCTCTGGTACGCTCTGACATGTTGTTCTACTCCTGAAATCATTGAGTTGACTGGTTTTGCATAGCCGATAGTACACCCAAGCGTCCCAAGATTTCATGGAGCATACGAGGTACTTTTTAGAAGGCTTCAAATGTCTTCGGTCAGGCTGCAACAGCCCAATACCTGTGATATTCCTGCCTTCTCTTTCTGGCCTATCAGATGCCTAACCACAGCATCTATGCGGGTGAGGCCACTTTGCCCCATTTAGCCCACATTGCAATCTTATTGTACACCAATATTGAAATAAGCAACACCCTATTTCAACAAAATTTAAGGTGATCAGCAGCACCAACCGGTCACAGGCATAATCACGAACTCATTACCGCCGATTTTCGCCTGTGTCAGGCAGGCAGGTCGCACGCAGCGTGTCGACAAACGCCTGTGCTGTTGCGAATCGATCGTCCGGGTTTTTAGCCGCCGCCTGAGCAATAATGCGCCACTGTTCGACCGTCAGCCGGGGATGCCGCGCGATGGGCGTCTCAATGTGAGCGATCGCAATCAGATAGTCGGGGCCGTTTTCTGATTCGTGAAAGGGCCGCTGTCCGGTGAGCAGTTCGTAAGCCATGATTCCCAGCGCGTAAATATCGGTCTGGTGCGACAGTTCGCCGCCCAACCACTGCTCCGGGGCCATGTAACGTCCGCTACCCGGTGGTTTGGAACCAGGGCGCGTCAGCCGGGGGTCAATCAGCGGATTTAATGCCAGGCCAAAATCGGTCAGGTAACAGTCGCCACCATCAGCAGACAACAGAATGTTCTCCGGTTTGACATCCCGGTGAATGCTGCCCAGTTCCCGGTCAATATGGTCCAGCGCGTTGGCCATCTGCGACAGATAGCGCAGCCCCTGGGTGACTGGAAGGGGATGGCCGGTTTCCAGGCGCTGGCGCAGCGTCCCGCCAGCTATGTAACGCGAGATGATATAACGCCGACCGTCCCATTCCCCAAATGCGACAACCGGAACAATGTGAGGGTGAACCACACTCGACGCCTTCAGCATTTCGTTTTCAAACCGCTCCACACGCTCCTGATCGTTGCGGATATGTGGCAGCAGCAGCTTAATGGCAACTTCGTCATTCGTCTGAAGATGGTAAGCTAACCACACCTCACCATTACCACCAGCACCCAACTGATGAACTAACCTGTAGGCATCAAATTCAACTCCTGCCGCCAACACCACGATGTCACGTCCTTTGTCTCTGCCTGACCGGTGCGGACCTGAAACGTGTCCTGATTACTATTGTAGACCGGGTTAGGTGCCGATGCTATGCACCCGTTGCCCAAACGCCAGCAAGCCGTATAAGGCCGTAGGCAAGGCGCAGGGCAGATGGTAGAGTCAGGATAGGCTATCTTGGCAAGTTGAATATCATCGCAATCCCCGTCGGCGACACCCATCACAGCCCTTCACTTAGGAAAGCATCATGCGTATTCTGCTCATCGAACCATACTACGGCGGCAGTCACAAAGCCTGGGCCGATGAACTTCAACGATTCTCCCGCCACTCCATCGACCTGCTGACCCTGCCGGCTCAGTTCTGGAAATGGCGTATGCAGGGCGGCGCGATAACACTGGCCCGCCACTACCAGCAAATTGAGCAGAAGCCTGACCTGCTGCTCATGACCGATATGGTGAATGTCGCCACGTTTCGCGCGCTCACCCGTACCGAGATCCCCATCGCGCTCTACTTCCACGAAAACCAGCTCAGCTATCCGCAGAACGCGCGCCAGCGTCATGGCTGGCAGTATGGCTTCGTCAACACCATTAGCGCACTGGCCGCCGATGCTGTCCTGTTCAGCAGCCAGTACCATCACGACGTATTCTTCGAGTATCTGCCCCGCCTGTTGAAGCACTTCGGCGATTACAACGAACTTGAATCCGTCCCAGCTATCCGTGAAAAAACATCAGTGCTGCCGCTGGCCGTCGATCTGCGCCGCTTCGACGCGCATCGCGTAAACAAAGTGCCTGGCGCACCGCCGTTGATTCTGTGGAACCATCGCTGGGAACCCGACAAAAACCCTGCACTATTCTTCGCCGCACTCGACAAACTCATGGCCGCCAACTTCGATTTCCGCGTGGCCATCGTCGGCGAGAACCCGCGCCAGAAGTTCGCCGACTTCGACGCCATACGCCAGCGACTCGGCGACCGCATGACACACTACGGTTATGTGGACAGCTTCACCGATTATGCCCGGCTGTTATGGTCCGCCGATTATGTCGTTAGCGCCGCCCAGCAGGAATTCTTCGGTATCGCCGTCGCCGAGGCCATCTACTGCGGCTGTGCGCCCATCCTGCCGCATCGCCTGAACTATCCCTATCTCGTACCAGCAGATCATCATTCGATTTGTCTATATCCAGGCGATAAACTCAGCGCCCTGCTCCAGGGCCACCTGCGCGGCCAGTTCCAGCCAGACCTCGACGCGCTACGCACCCACATCGCCCGCCACGACTGGGCAGCGCTTATCGACCATTACGACGACACATTCGCCCGTCTCATCACCTGAACAGCTATACCAACGCCTGAAGTCTGCTGCAAGATGCGCTATAATGGCCGTCCTGAAGGCTGGTTACGCCAGCTACAGGGCAACTTTGCGAGGGATTCCATTAGATATCAGGTGAAAGCGACATGACCGACAGCAGCGCCACCGCCGCGCCGCGTTCCAATTTCATCCGCGACATCATCGACGAGGATATGCGCACTGGCAAGTGGGATGGCCGTGTCCATACCCGCTTCCCGCCAGAGCCAAACGGCTATCTGCACATCGGCCACGCCAAGTCGATCTGCCTTAACTTTGGGTTGGCCCGTGACTATCAGGGCAAGTGCAACCTGCGCTTCGACGATACCAACCCCATCAAAGAAGAACAACAGTACATCGATGCCATCATCGAGGACGTGCGCTGGCTGGGCTTCGACTGGGGAGATCGTCTGTTTTATGCGTCCGACTATTTCGACCAGCTCTACGCCTGGGCTGTGCAGTTGATTAAGGCGGGCAAGGCATACGTCGATCACCTCAGCCCGGACGAAATCCGCGAATATCGTGGTACACTGACCGAACCCGGCAAGAACAGCCCTTATCGTGACCGTTCGATTGAGGAAAACCTGGACCTGTTCGAGCGCATGAAAAACGGTGACTTCGCCGAAGGCGAATGCGTGCTGCGCGCCAAAATCGACATGGCGTCAGGCAACATCAACATGCGCGATCCGGTCCTGTACCGCGTACTGCACGCCCACCATCCCCGTACCGGCGACAAGTGGTGTATTTATCCGATGTACGACTGGGCACACGGCCAGTCAGACTCTATCGAAGGCATCACGCATTCGATCTGCACCCTCGAATTCGAGGACCATCGCCCCCTGTACGACTGGTTTCTGGACAACCTGGGTGTCTACCATCCACAGCAGATCGAGTTCGCGCGCCTCAACCTGACCAACACCGTACTCAGCAAGCGTCGTCTCATCCGGTTGGTGACCGAGAAGCACGTCAGCGGCTGGGATGACCCGCGCATGCCGACCATCTCCGGACTGCGCCGGCGCGGCTACACACCGCAGGCCATCCGCGATTTTGCCGACGTCATCGGCGTGTCGAAATCTAACAGCATGGTCGAGATGGCCCTGCTGGAACACTGCGCCCGCCAGGACCTCAACCGGCACGCCCTGCGGGTGATGGCCGTACTAAATCCGATTAAAGTCGTACTGGAGAACTACCCCGAAGGTCAGGTCGAAGAACTGGAAGCCGTCAACAATCCCGAAGACCCGGACGCCGGCACGCGCACCGTGCCCTTCGCCCGCGAGCTGTACATCGACCGCGACGACTTCATGGAAGACCCACCCAAGAAATTCTTCCGGCTGGCTCCTGGCCGCGAAGTCCGCCTCCGCTACGGCTACTTCATCAAATGTGAGTCAGTTGTCAAGGACGACGCGGGCAACATCGTCGAGCTGCGCTGCACCTATGACCCGGCCACGCGCGGCGGCAACGCTCCGGATGGGCGTAAAGTCAAGGCAACCATCCATTGGGTAGCTGCGCAGTCCGCGCTGGACGCCGAGGTGCGCCTGTACGAGCATCTTTTCAACAGCAGAATACCCGGCGAAAACACCGAGGATTTCGTCAACGACATCAACCCGGATTCGCTGCAAATACTCACCGGCTGCAAGCTGGAACCCAGCTTAGCGAGCGCCAGACCCGGCGACCGTTTCCAGTTCGAGCGTGTGGGTTACTTCTGCGTCGATCCCGACTCGACCGATAGCGGTCTGGTATTCAATCGCACCGTTTCCCTGCGTGACGACTGGGCACGTATCCAGAAGCGGAGCTGAGTTTACACCCCGCGCTGCGACCAATCGACCGCGACAAAAATGCAAAAAGCCGCCCATTCTGATCTTTTGTGATCGGGATGGGCGGCTCGGTTTAGATGTGCGCTGATTTACATCACTGCCGGGGATTCAGCCACAGGTCTATCGGAATCTCAACTTCGGGCGGCTCGTAAGGCCAGTCGATGCGTCTCCCCTCACCAGCCGACTGATAGGCCGCGTGGATAATACGCAGCACTTCCAGGCCGTCCTCGCCGGTTTCAATCGGCTCTTCCTTGCCCAGGATCACATTGACAAAGTGCTGCATCTCCTGCGGGAAGCCGTAGTTCCACTCTTCCTCAAAGCCGGTGAACGTCCAGCCGACAGTCGTGTCCGCCTTTTCGACCGCGTAGCCATAGCCGGACTTGCTGTGAGTCATAAAGGCGTTGCCATGAATCAGGTCAGCGCTGGTGTTGCCCTGCGTGCCATAGACAGCGCACTTATCGTCGATGCCACCGGTCTTGGCCCAACTATTCTCACACACGGCCAGCGCGCCGTTCTCAAACTCCACCATACACAGGCTGTGATCGTCGCCTTTGGTGCGCTCTTTATGCACATACGTCCCTAGCACAGCGGTCACGCTTTTGACTTTAGGCCGGTCCAGAATCCAGCGCGCGAACTCAATCGAATGGCAGCCCATATCCAGCAGCACGCCACCCCCGCTCTGCTCGACGTTCCAGAACCAGGGCGAGTGCGGGCCGTCATGCTCTTCGCTCTGCTTGACCAGGAACACATCGCCCAGCGCGCCCTCACTGATGAGCTTCTTCACGCGCACGTACTTGGGCGCGAAGCACAGCATCTCGCCGTAGACCAGCTTGACGCCGGCTTTGGCGACGGCATCCAGCATAATCCGCGCCTCACGCATATTGCGAGCGAAAGGCTTCTCGCACATGATGTGCTTACCAGCCTCGGCGGCGGCAACCACGATCTCTTCGTGCAGATAGTTGGGTACAGCGACGGTGATGCCGTCGATGTCATCACGCCTCAGCAGTTCACGGTAATCCTCGTAAGCGTGGGGAATGCCGTAGCACTCGGCGAAAGACGCCGCCTTACCTGGCGTGCGCGACGCCACCGCGACGATCTCCGCGTTGTGGCAGTGCTGGAGTCCCTGCGCATGAATATTACCGATGAAGCCCGTGCCAATAATGCCAACCCGTACTTTTTCCATAAGTCTATTCTCCTGCCTGTATGCTATTCGTCAAGAATATACTGCACCACTTTACCAGTGGCCTTCTCTTTCAGAATGCGCTTGAAGCGACCATCCGGCATCTTTTCCTCTTTGATGAGGTAATGCTCGGCATCATATTCGCGTAGCGCCTTATCAGTCTCCGCCTCGTCCTGGCCCCGCCAGTCGTCGATGATGACCGGTTCCCATTGTTTGCTCTCCGCAGAGCGATAAGCCGCGTCCATGATGGCGTTGACCACATAGCCGTCGTAGAAGCTCTCCATCGGCTGGGTGCTGTTGTCCAGCGAGTCGAGCATATCGCGGAACATATCGGTATAACCCAGCGCGCCCACTTCATCGCCCACCGGGAACAGCCAACCGGTCTCGGTCTCAGCTTTCTCCGCCACGTAACCGGAGCCGCCACCAGATGAGAACATCTCGAAACCGGTGCGCAGCCAGTGATTCAGCCAGATTGTCCCTTCGGTCCCGGATACCTCGTCGCGCAGGTCCATGCCACCCCGGAAGGTCCATGCCACTTCAAACTGGCCGATAGCGCCGTTAGCGTAACGCACCAAACCAACCGCGCTGTCCTCGGCCTCGATAGGGTGGACCTGCGTATCAGCCCAGCACATCACCTCGACCGGGCGCACGTCCTTGCCGATAAAGTTGCGGCTGATCTCGATGCAGTGACAACCCATGTCGATGATAGCGCCACCACCGGACTGTGCCTTATCCCAGAACCAGTCGCTGTGCGGGCCTGGATGCGCCTCACGGGAACGCGCCCACAGCACCCGCCCAACGGCGCCCTTCTGCACCGAATCCAGCGCTTTGAGCGTTTTGGG
>CAZXCK010000007.1:48512-53023 GCA_964639225.1 uncultured Anaerolineaceae bacterium
CCGGGATATCCCAGTCTGTGGCGAACTGTTTGGCGCGTTCCTCGCTGCGGCTGTATGCAACCATCACCCGGTCGCGGCTGCGACCGCTGTGCAGGGTCATCGTGTAAAACATACCGATCAGACCGGTTCCAAGCATCGTAATCTTGCGCATGAGTTCTCCTTAAAAGTAGCGTGTCCATTATTTGATCGAAAACGCGCTGCTCACCTGCCAGTTCTCACAGCCAGGCAAACAACGCGCACAGTACACAACTTCATTTTACTGGCGCAGTGTGCGTTGTCGCCCGTAGACCGAAAGCAGCAGCACCAGCACCGTCCCCAGCACCATGAACTGGTAAGCCTGTTGGAGCTGCAACGCCCGCAGCAGGCTGTCAATCAGCGTGAGCACCAGCGCGCCCGACATCGTGCCCCAGTAGCTGCCCTTGCCACCAGCCAGCACGGTGCCCCCCACCACCACCGCCGCGATCGACGGAAACAGGTAGGGCTGCCCCAGATTCAGGAACACCGTCTGCGTGAAGCCCAACAGCGTAAAACCACCAAATGCCGCCAGGAAACCGCTCAGCGTGTAAGTGGCGATCACAACCAGCGGCACGTTGACACCGGACAGCGTCGCCGTTTTGCGATTCACACCGACTGCGAACAACTGCTTGCCGTAATTCGTGCGCTCCAGCAACAGCCACATGCCAATCCCGACCAGAATCCACAGGAAAACCACCCCTGGCACACCCAGAACCAGCGGGCTGGCGATAAAACGACGCATCAGTGATGGCGTGTCACCGATGAGCTGGCCGCGCGTCACAATCAGAACTGTACCCTGGACCACACCAGCCATCGCCAATGTCATCACCAGCGGCGGAATCCGCAGCAGGATCACCCCCAGTCCGTTCATCAGGCCAATACCGGCGCCAACAGCCAATGCCACCAACAGCGCCGGGACCATCATCGCGTTGTCGCCATCGCTGATGCGGAAAACCAGGATGGCGCTCAACGTCACCACCGCGCCCACCGACAGGTCGATACCCTCCCCGCCACTGATGATGACCAGCGTCTGCCCGGCAGCGATGATGCCCAGGAAGGCCGCCGCACGCACGATGTTGATAGCCTGCGTTACGTTGACAAAGTTCGGGTTAATCAGACCGCCCGCAAAGAACAGAATCACCGCCAGGATGAGCGCCACCATCGGCGGACTGACATAATCAAACAGGCGTCGCACACTATTCAGCGTTGTGGTGGTCATGCGCTTTCCCTCCTGACGAGCCGCTGCCATATCGCCCCGACGAACACCGGCTGCCCGCGCATCAGCCGGACCAGCCCTGGACCGGCCAGCGCCACCAGAATAATCAGCGCGTCAACCAGCGTCTGCGACCACGTCGGCACATTGGCAAACGAGATAATATTGCGGATGGTCCCCAGGATCAGCACACCGATCACCGTACCAACCACACCGCCCTGACCACCAGCCAGGCGAGTCCCACCCAGCACCACCGCCACAATCGAATCCAGCGTCATGGCATCACCGATGCGGGGATTGCCAGTGCCTACCGACATCGTGATCGCCAAACCGGCCAGTGCCGCCATCAGGCCACCGATCACATACGTGCTTAAGCGGACGCGATTCACCGGCACACCGGTCGTATAGGCGGCGTCAGCATTGCTGCCCGTCGCCAGCAGATACTGGCCGTAGCGTGTCGAGCGCAGCAGCAGCCAGATGAGCACCAGCACGACAATCACATAAGCCGTAAAGGGCACGCCCAGCGGCGTATCTCGATACAGACGTGCCAGGTCCGACGGAACCGAGCCACCAGGGCGCGGCAGAATATACAACGCCAGCCCCGCGTAGATGAAACTGGTGGCATACGTTGTCACGATGGGCTGCAACCGCAGGTAAGCGACACAGAAGCCGTTGAGCGCGCCAGCCAGCATACCGGCCCCACACCCTGCCAGAATCGCCAGAATAACCTCGGTTGCCGTCGAGTCGCGGGTGATGAGCGTGACCAGAATGGCATTGACCATTGACACCATCGCGCCCACCGATAGATCAATGCCACCGCCGATAATCACCACCGTCTGGCCGGCAGCCAGCAAAATCAGCGGCAGAAACACGCGCAGATTGCCATTCAGCACGCGCAGTTCAAACATATTGGGCTGATGATAATAATTGATGGCGATGGCGGCTACGAGAATAGCCAGCGCGAACAGATACGTATGGCGCAGGCTGATGCGCTGCAGGTTAATCTGATTCAATGTCCCCCTCCTGCGCGAAACCCATACTGGCCGCTACCAGATGGGTCCGGTCCAGTGTGTCGCCTTGCAGCTCCGCGCTGATCTGGCCGTCATGCAGCACCAGCACCCGCTCACACAAACCGAGCAGTTCCTCATCGTCACTGCTGTAAAACAGTATCGCCGTACCCTGCGCGCACAGCCGGGCCAGCAGTTCGTAGAACTCCCCCTTCGTGCTAACGTCAATACCTTTCGTCGGGTCATTGAGCAGCAGCAACCTGGGATCGCGCAGCAGCCATTTGCCAATGACAACCTTCTGCGCATTGCCGCCGCTGAGGCTGTTGACCGGCGCATCCAGTGAGGATCGCACCAACCGCAGATTGTCAGCAGAGCGTTCGCCAGCTTCATAGGCCGCGCGCATATCGAGCGGCAGTCCATAGCGCCGCCACGACGGCAGATGCAGATTCTCCAGAATGGAGCGAATGAGCAGCAATCCCTCGCTGCCACGATCCCCCGGCACATAAGCCACATCACGCTTCATCGCGTCGCGCGGCGAGTTAAACTTCACCCGTTCACCAGACAGTACGATCTGCCCGTGATAAGGAACTGCACCAAACAGTGCCAGCAGCAGATCGGTCTGGCCCTGCCCCTGCAAACCACCAATCCCCAGCAGCTCACCGTCACGCACCCGCAGATCAATACCGCGCAGCGCTTTTGTCTTCAACTGCTCAACCTGTAACCGAATCGGCGCGTCTGCCTGCGTCGTTTTCACCCGAATGCTGTGCGGATTCGCCTGGCTCTCGACCATCAACGAGACCAGCTCGCGTTCGTTAGTCTCAGCGATCTGCCGATCACCGACATGATATCCGTTGCGCAGGACGGTCGCCCGGTCGGCAATACGGAATATTTCATCCATGCGATGCGACACGAACACGATAGCCATGCCCCTCGCTTTCCACTGCTCGATGAGTTCAAACAGTCGGGCCACCTGTTGACTGCCCAGGCTGGCAGTCGCCTCATCAAGAATCATCAGGCGTGGATTCTTGCTCAGTGCCTTCAGAATCTCGACGATCTGGCGCTCATCGGGTGGCAGGCCAGCTACCATGACGTCCGGTTCCAGCGTCGGCTGGAACGTACCCGCGAAGTGCTGGAGCAGGTCTTCGGTCTGTTGGATGAGTTTGCGCCGGTTCACGCGAATGCCGCCAACCAGCGGCTCGTTCCCCAGCCAGATATTCTCGGCCACCGTCATATCGGGGACGAGGCTAAGCTCCTGATATACGGCGGTAATACCGGCACGCCTTGCCGCTTGCGGCGACGCAAAACTGACGGGCACATCATCCAGATAGATCTGCCCGTCATTCGGCGAGACAACGCCCGTGATGATCTTGCTGAGCGTACTCTTGCCGCTGCCATTAGCGCCCAGCAGCGCGACAACCTCACCGGATTGTACGGTGAGGTTGCCGTCTGCCAGCGCCACCACACCACCGTAATGCTTAACGATGTGTTGGGCTGAGAGTGATACCTTCATCTGCGAGGTCGCTTGCCGCTTATTCCATGAATCCGCGGGCCTGCGCCTGCGTGATAAAGCCATCCAGCGTGTAGGAAGCCGGCGCCTCGGCCACCTTCTCGTATTCTTCCTCGAAGTTTGACTCGTCTACCACATACGGGATCGGCACGTACAGCGAATTGCCAAACGGGCCGGCGAGCTGTGCTTCATCAACCACGCCACCCATCAGGATTTCAACGGCCACGCGGACACCATCCGCGCCAACGCCGGGCGGGTTCACCACGCCAATTGACGTGAATTCCGGGCGTTCCTGCAGCACTTCGTTCCACAGTTGCAGATAACCCGCGCGCGCCTCGCCGACCATCACCGGCCATTCATCCGGGTCCGCCGTCACGACTGCCGTCAGCGCGCCCTGCGCCATACCGTCCTGCGTCCACACACCGTCGATGTTCGGCAGCGATACCAGGAAGTCACTCATGACCTGCTGACCAGTCGCCTGGTCCCAGGAACCCGTCTCACGGCCCACCACGTTGATGCCCGGATAGTCAGCGAACACGTCCGCTACGCCGTCCATGCGCGCTTCGTTAGCCGGATGGCCCACAAAGCCCTCGATCAGCACCACGTCGCCTTCACCGCCGAGCTGCTCTGCCAGCCAGCGCGCACTGATCCGCGCCCATTCGGTCTGGTCGATCACCACGTTGATGACACCTTCAGCGCCGATCTCCTGGTCAACCGCGATGACCACGATCCCCTCTTCGACCGCCTCTTCCAGCGCGATATTCAGCGC
>CAZXCK010000007.1:53123-69799 GCA_964639225.1 uncultured Anaerolineaceae bacterium
CCGCGATGACCACGATCCCCTCTTCGACCGCCTCTTCCAGCGCGATATTCAGCGCGGACTGGTCGTTCGGGTTGACGATGATCGCGTCCACGCCCCGGTTAATCAGGTTCTGAATCTGCTGAATCTGCCCCTGTACATCGACATCGGCACTTTCAACAACCAGATCAAGTTCCAGGCCCACCGCGTTGAATTCAGCGACAACATCTTCGATGTTCTGGATCATCTGCGTGCGCCACTCACTGCCGACGAAACCGTTGGAAACACCGATGGTGAAGGGGCCACCTTCCATCATAACTTCTTCTTCCATCGTGATGTCTTCACCGGCGATCAACGCAGCAGCCTGTTCCTGCGTGATAAAGCCATCCAGCGTGTAGGAAGCCGGCGCGTCGGCCACCTTCTCGTACTCTTCCTCGAAGTTAGAGCCATCCACCACATACGGAATGGGGACATACAGCGTGTTTCCAAAAGGACCTTCGAGCGCGTCTTCGTTAAGTTCAGCGCCCGTCAGCAGTTCCATCGCTACGCGGACACCATCCGCGCCAACGCCGGGCGGGTTCACCACGCCAATTGACGTGAATTCCGGGCGTTCCTGCAGCACTTCGTTCCACAGTTGCAGATAACCCGCGCGCGCCTCGCCGACCATCACCGGCCATTCATCCGGGTCCGCCGTCACGACTGCCGTCAGCGCGCCCTGCGCCATACCGTCCTGCGTCCACACACCGTCGATGTTCGGCAGCGATACCAGGAAGTCACTCATGACCTGCTGACCAGTCGCCTGGTCCCAGGAACCCGTCTCACGGCCCACCACGTTGATGCCCGGATAGTCAGCGAACACGTCCGCTACGCCGTCCATGCGCGCTTCGTTAGCCGGATGGCCCACAAAGCCCTCGATCAGCACCACGTCGCCTTCACCGCCGAGCTGCTCTGCCAGCCAGCGCGCACTGATCCGCGCCCATTCGGTCTGGTCGATCACCACGTTGATGACACCTTCAGCGCCGATCTCCTGGTCAACCGCGATGACCACGATCCCCTCTTCGACCGCCTCTTCCAGCGCGATATTCAGCGCAGCCTGGTCGTTCGGGTTGACGATGATCGCGTCCACGCCCCGGTTAACCAGGTTCTGAATCTGCTGAATCTGCCCCTGCACATCGACGTCGGCACTTTCGACGATCAGGTCAACCTCGGTGCCGGCCTCGTTGAACTCAGCGACGACATCCTCGATGCCCTGAATCATCTGCGTACGCCACTCACTGCCGACAAAACCGTTGGAAACGCCGATGGTGAAGCTTTCCTGGTTTACTGGCGCGGCGCTGACAGTCAGCGCGACACCGAGCATCACCAGAATGGCTACTAAGACCAATACCTTGAAATTTCGCATCATTTTCTCCTCAATAGTCGAATAGTTGTGGGTCAAGATATTTTGTAGTATTCTACAAAAAAGCTCCGAATGTTCGATCATTTTGGAGCTACCAACATTATAACCCGGTGAAAATGCCGTGTCAAAATACTACATCGTCAAAAATATACAAGTTAATCTAGTAATTTATTCTACAATGTTATATATATGCAAGTGACGCCAGAGTATCCAGACGTTATGAGACCACGATATCTTGCAGTTAAAGATTTGCCCTTAACAACCGTTGATTCTGTAAGTCCTATCCCTCTCTATCATCAAATTGAACTCGACCTGCGCGAGATGATTCTGTCTGGCACGCTTGCCCCCAACGACATGCTGCCGCCAGAGTTGGAATTATGCCGCGCATACGATGTCGGACGCCACACGATGCGCCATGCGCTAACCCGTCTCGCCGCCGATGGACTCATCGAGCGCCATGTAGGGCGTGGAACATTCGTAAAATCTCAGATGGACCGCAAACAGTTCTATCTGGATCGCAGCTTTACCAAGCAGATGGCACAGATGGGATTGGTGGCTCGCTCAAAAGTTTTGAGCACCAGAAAAGGCACCATCAGCGAGATTCACCCCAAACCGCTGCATTCCAGGTTGGGGCATAACTGTTTTCAACTGGAACGGTTGCGCTTCGGTGGTGACCACCCCATCGGCGTGCAGCGCACCATCATCGTGACCGAACGCTGTCCGGACATCGACGCGCACAATTTTGAAGAAAGCTCCCTCTACGAAATCCTGGCCAGTATCTATGATCTGTCGATCCACCGCATACTGCACAGCATCAGTGCCGCCAGCGCCACGCCATCCCAATCGAAACTGCTCGAAATCCATGAGGGTGCGGCGCTGCTGGTCGTCAACACCAGCGCCTATCTGAAAGACGACGTCATCATCGAGCAGACCACCAGCTATTACCGCGCCGACCGTTACGAATACATCACCGCCCACACCTTCCATTCATAGGTACGGGTAGCATCCGTTTTTTGACCGCGCTATAATGTCCGTACATTTAGACATTTCACCCAGTTCGCACCCGAAAGTCAAACCCTTATGAACGCACCAACAGACTATCTGAACGCCGCACAGGCCATTTTGCAGCGCATCCAGGCAAACGAACTCGACGCCATCGACCAGGCCGCTGACGTATTTGCCCACACCATCAGCCAGGGTGGGCTTGTTCACATGTTCGCTACCGGTCACTCGCGCATGTTCATCGAAGAGATGTACCCGCGTCACGGTAGTTTCCCTGGCTTTCACCCCATCGTCGAGCTGTCGATGACCTATCACACCCAGGTAGTCGGGGCCAACGGCCAGCGCCAGGCGATGTTCATCGAGCATATTGAAGGGCTGGCGGCGGTCATTCTGCGTAACTTCGTCATCAACCCGCCGGATAGCTTCCTCATCTACTCCAACAGCGGCGTCAATGAAGTTGTCGTCGATATGGCACTGGAAGCCAAAAAACTGGACCTGCCGGTGGTTGTGGTTGTCTCCAAAGAACACAGCGCCGAGTCCAGCGCGCGTCACAGTTCTGGCAAAAAGCTCACCGACATCGCTGACATCGTCATCGACAACGGTACCCCTGCCGGTGATGCCCTGGTGAACGTCCCCGGCCTGGATGACCCGGTCGGTCCTGGTTCGACTATCGGCGCGGCAGCCGTCACCAACGCCATCAAGTGCGCCGTCGCCGAACGGCTGGCGGCGCTGGGCCAGCCACCGCTGGTTCTCACCAGCAGCCATTTCATCGGCAGCGAGGCTTCGCAGCAGCGATTTGACGATTCTTATGACGACTATCGCGCACGCATACGCCGCGTCTACGGCGGCTGATCGGCCATGAGCAGCTTCCAGCCAGTCCCACGCGACGTACCCACCATGTATTTTTTCGGCGTCACCACCGGGCGCTCGTCCAGCCGCAAGGTATTCCCGGCCTGGGCTGCCATCGTTGGCCAGCCAGATGCGCAGCTCGTCGGCGTCGATTTTCCCATCAACGCGCCAGCCGATGAATATCGCCGTGCCGTCGAGCACATCAGGAATGATCCGCTTTCGCTGGGCGCGCTGGTGACCACACACAAGATCAACACGCTCAACGCCGCCCGCGACCTGTTCGATGAGCTAACCAAACACGCAGACCTGTGCAACGAGGTTTCGTCGATCTACAAGCGAGACGGACGGCTGATCGGCCACGCCGTCGATCCGGTGACGTCAGCCCGGTCGATGGCCGAGTTTATTCCACCTGGGTACTGGGGGCGTACCGGCGCTGATATCATGTGCCTGGGCGCTGGCGGCTCGGCGGTGGCGATTGCTACGCACTTTATCACCAACGCCCGCCCGGAAGACCGGCCACGCCGCATGCTGATCGTCAATCGCAGCCAGCCCAAACTGGACAGCCTGCGCGCCCTGGTCGAACGTCTACCGGACTCCGGCATCACATTTGAATGGGTCCAGAACGAGAATCCGGAGGTCAACGACCGCCTGATGGCCGACCTGCCCCCTGGTTCGATGGTCATCAACGCCACCGGCATGGGCAAGGACACATCTGGCTCACCAGTGACCGACGCCGGGCAGTTTCCACTGGACGGTTTCGCCTGGGAGCTGAACTATCGCGGCGAACTCGACTTTCTGCATCAGGCCCGCGCCCAGCAGGCGTCACGCCGCATCACCGCCGTCGATGGCTGGACGTACTTCATCCTCGGCTGGGCAGCGGTGATGAGCAACGTCTTTAACGTCGATATCAGCGGCGAGCGGCTGGAACGCTTCGCAGCCGCCGCCGAAGCCATCCGCTGATCGAGTTTACGGAGTACAACGTTGAACATAGTCGATAAAACGAGTCTGGCAACTGCGCAGGTGGCATCATGCTGATCGTCATCGGCACCACGACCGTTGACCTGTTGGTGAGCGGCTTCGACACGCCACCGGCAGCCGAGGGTGACGAGTTCACCGCAAGCAGCCTGGTGTTCTGCGAGCAGCCGCTGCTGGTCACATTGGGCGGCAATGGCGCCAACAGCGCCTATGTCCTGGCGACACTGGGCGCGGACGTGCATCTGATGAGCGCCTCTGGCACCGACCCGATGGGCGAGATGGTCACCGGCTGGCTCAAAGAGCGCGGCGTCAAACTGGATGGATTCCTGCGCACACCAGAGGCGGCTACCGCCACCACCACCGCCCTCACCGACCAGGCGTTTAACCGGGTGTCATACCATCACGCGGGCGCGTCCCACGTATACCAGCAGGCGCATATCGTCCCCTGGATGCTGCGGGCCGCCGACATGCTGCTGCTGACTGGTCCCTCGCTGCTGCCACGCTTCCACAACGGCGGCTTTGAGCACATCCTGCGCACAGCGCACAGCCAGCGCGCCGTCACCGCGATTGACATCGGCCCGGCGGTTGAACCACTGTTCACGCTGGAAATGCTGCTGCCGCTGCTGCCACATCTCGATTACGTCATCGCCAACCAGTACGAGCTGCTCACCTGCACTAACGAAGACACCATCGAAGCCGGTGCAGTTCGCCTGCTGAACGCGGGCGCGCGCTGCGTCGTGCTTAAACAGGGCGCGCCGGGCGCTCTGGCCTTTAAGCCCGGACAGATCATCCGATCTGTTGGGCATCAGGTCGAGGCGAATGCCACCGTTGGCGCTGGCGACTCGTTCAACGCCGGCTTTCTTTTCGCCCTTTACAACGACCTGCCACTCGAGGAGGCGCTGCACTATGCCAACGCGACCGCCGCGCTGGTGCTGCAAAGCGGGCGCGGCGTCCTGGGCGCTCCCACCCGCGAGGCGGTTAATCGGCTGGTCTGGCCGGGCACGTAACGACAACGGACAGGCTCATAATCAGCGAATCAAAAAGACCGGCTTCGTAATCCAGGCCGGTCTTTTGTCACTCGATAACTTACGCACGTTATCTACGTACTGCCCAACCATACCGCCGCCAGGAACCCCAGCGACAGCACCAGCAACAGGCTGCCGGCCACAGTCCACTCGCGGAGACGTAACTCCCAGCCGTTGACCCGCCGCGAACGCTCATCGGCGCGGCTGCTGAACCTGGCCTGGACCGCCAGCACCGTCTGATCCAGCCCTGACTTAACCGGCCCCAGCACAGCCATCAGTGTTGTCGCCAGCCAGCGCGGCGCGCGCTGCATCAGCGGCAGCACATCACCAGCGGGCAGCGTAAACCGGGCCAGAGCGGGCATAGGCCGCGTCAGCAGCGCGAATCCCGCCCCCAGCAGCACACCGAGGAGTATCGGCCACGTGGACACCCAAATCTTCTCCGCTTCCAGCGACTTCGACGTTGCATACGAGGCGTCCGGCCACAACGGCATCACCACCGCCACCGCCACCAGCAGCGCCCCCCACACCGGCCACAGCAGCGGAGCGGCCTGTTTCTCGTTGGTGGCGCGCTGCCACATCAACTGCAAAAAACGGACCATCAGCAGTGTGGTGCCCACCGCCGCCAGCGGCAGCAGAGTCTCCAGCGTGCCAGCCCAGCCATCCGGCAGATGCTCGACGCCCGATTTCAGCCCGGCTTTGGCGATCGCGCCGCTGGTCAGCGGCAGGCCAGACAGTGCCAGCGCTGGCAGCAGCAGCGCCGCTACCACCCAGCGCGACGTGCCGATCAGGCCCACACCCAGGAACAGCGCCCCTTTCGCCAGACCGTGATGCAGCGCGTACAGCAGCACGCCGGTCAGCGCCACACTGACGTAATTCTCAGGAACCAGCAGCAGCGTCCCCACGCCGATTGTTATCAGACCCATCTGGCTGATGCTGGAATAAGCCAGCACCGCTTTCGGATCACGCTGCAAGATGCCAATAACCGCGCCATAAAACGCTGTCACCAGACCAATTACGATCAGGAATACACCCCAATCCGAAGCCAGCTCGCCCACCTGCAAAAAGCGCAGCCAGCCAAGCAGACCCGCCTTAATCATGGCACCACTCAGCACCGCGCTGGCCGGAACCGGCGCTGCCGGATGCGCCAGCGGCAGCCACACATGCAGCAGCACCACACCGGCCTTGATGCCAAAGCTGGCGAAGATCAGCGCGGCGGCCAACTGGCTGATGCTGGCCTGAGCCAGTTCATCCAGGCGCAGTGTGCCCGTCTGCGAGTAGATCATCACCAGCGCGGCGAACAACATCACCTCGCCAATGACCACCAGCTTGATATAAACTTTACCGGCCTCCCGCGCAAAGTCGGTGCGGGTATGCAGCACCAATCCGTAAGACGCAAAGCTCATCACGGCGAACCACGTATAATATGAGAGCAGATCACCAGCGACGATCAGCCCCATGTTGCCAGCCATCGCCAGCAGATAATAAGCGAAGAATTGCCCGCGCTGCTCGTCTTTGTGCAGATACGCCGCGCCGAACACACCCGCCACCAGCCACAACGCCGCCGTGAAAAACAGAAAAGCCTGAGTCGTCAGGTCAAACCACAGCGTCGCGCCCAGCACCAGCCACGACAATTCGACCGTGGTATTGACAGGCACCACAATCGCCGCGACCAGCGCCGGCAGCGCCGCCCAGGGCGACAGAATCCACATCTTACCGGGCCGGGCCAACTGCCACAGTCCCGCCAGCAGCGGCACTACCCAGGCGAGAGTCAGCAGCACATGATGAACGGTCATAACAGATACTCCCGTGAAATAATCAGTTCGACCCAGTCCAGCAGGCCATAGGGCAGGCTGGCGAACAGGCCCAGCAGAACTGAGAACACAGCCGTGACAACCGGCGGTGTCAGCAGCATCCAGTGCGTTTCAAAGCGGCCAAAGTCATGCTCATGCGGCCACGCTTCCTGCTGTGTCATGAACCAGGCACGATACAGAATGGGCAGGAAATACATCGCATTCAGCAGGCTGCTGAGCATCAGCACGCCGATCACCCAATCCATATTGGCGTCCAGTGCCCCTGTACCGAGATACCACTTGCTGATGAATCCAGCCACCGGCGGCACACCGATCATCCCCAGCGCGCCTATCGTAAACGCACCCATTGTCAGCGGCATTCGCTTGCCGATACCGTTCATCTGACTGACCCGGTAAATGCCCAGCGTCTCGGCGAAACTACCGGCACCAAAGAACAGCGTAATCTTCATCACACCCTGATGCACCAGATGCAGCAGCCCACCGGTCGCGCCTATCGGACCGAACAACGCCACGCCCATCACCACATAAGACACCTGGCTCACTGTCGAATAAGCCAGGCGCTTTTTCAGGTCATCCTGGAAAATGGCGAACATCGAGCCGACCAGCACGGTGATGCAGGCCATCACCAGCAGCGGCTGCAACAGGTTAAGGTCCTGCGCCAGAGTCACGCCAAACACGTCGTTCACGACACGCACAATGCCAAACGCCCCGGCTTTTACCACCGCTACTGCGTGCAGCAGCGCGCTCACCGGAGCTGGCGCCACCATCGCACGCGGCAGCCAGCCATGCATAGGGAACAAAGCCGCCTTTACACCCAGGCCAACAACAAACAAGAAGAAAATAATCGTCAGCGGTGTGGTGTGATGCGCCACCGACGCCAGAGCGCCACCATCCGTGAACTCCACCTGACCGGCCAGCATATACAGCCACACTACGCCCAGCAGCAGCGCCGCGCCACCGGTGATGGTGTACATCAGATAAACCCGACCGCCACCCATCGCCTTATCCGTACCGTTATGCACCACCAGCGGATAGGTGAAGATCGTCAGCATCTCGTAGAAAATGAGGAACGTCAGAAGGTTTCCCGCCAGCGCGATACCCATCGTCGAGCTGACACACAACGAGAAGAAGCCAAAGAACTGACTGCGATTTTTAGAGTGTTCCATGTAGCCGATGGCGTAAACGGTTGTCACCAGCCACAGCGTCGCCGAGAGGATGATGAACAACAGCGACAGCGCATCGGCACGCAGCGCCAGGTCCAGCCCCGGCAGCAGCGATACCCGCAGCTCATACAGGGTATCGCCGCGCCATACGCCGTTAATCAGAATGGCCACCAGCACCAGCTTGACCAGCGCAGCGGCAATGTTCAGCCCGGTTCGCAATCCGGCCTGCTTCTCCGAAAAGAAGAAGATCATAACTCCGGGTATAAATGAACTCAGGACGATGGCCAGCGGCAGCAGACTTTCCCAACTCATCACCCACCCCCAACCATCATGGAGACCGGCTCAATGGCCAGCAGATCAAGCAAGTAAACACCCATGAAACCCAGAATAATCGCCAGCACCGACAGGCCAAATGCGGACAACGCCATCGAGCGCGGAACAGCGCGCGCATTAGTGGGCTTGGTCTCGCGCTCGCGGAAGGTCGGCCCCAGCACGCGCATCACGTAGCCTGCCGCCAGCAGACCACCCGCGATAATCACCACCACCAGCCACCAGTCGCCGTTAGCCAGCGCCCGGTCAAGCAGAAGCCACTTGGCAATGAAACCACCACTAGGCGGCAGCGCCACCAGACTCAGGCCAGCCAGCGCGAACGTCGTCACCGTTAGCGGAAGCGTGCGCAGCAAACCGGTAAAAGACGCGATCTGCTCGTCGCCGGTCGCATGCAGAATGTTGCCCGCGCTTAGGAAGGCGGCAGCCTTGGCGGCGGCGTGGGCCACCATAAACGAAACAATAGCGCCAAGCACCTGTGGTCTGCTATCCGCCAGCAACGCCGGGATCAACAAAAACAGATAACCAAGCTGGGCCACTGTCGAATAAGCAACCAGCAGCTTGAATTTCGGCTGGCGCAGCGCCTGGATCGACCCCCACAAAATCGCGGCGATACCGAGCGCGCTCAACACCTGCGGCGCAGCTGTATCGGCCAGGGGATACAGCACATCCATCCACAGCCGCAGCATAATATAGAATGGCGCCTTAACCACGAGCGCCGACAGCAGCGCGCTCACCGGCGCGGCGGCATTCGCATGGGCGGGCGGCAGCCAGAAATGCAGCGGGAACAATGCGCCTTTCATCATCAGGCCCACTGTCATCAGTGTGGCGGCGGCATAAAGCGGTGGACCGTCGGCCACCAACATCCTGAGTTGGGCTATATCCAGCGCACCGTAACCAGCATAGACGAACGCCACCCCCAGCAGGTACATCATCGAGCCGGCCAGCCCCACCAGCAGATAACGCATTGCAGCACGCACAGCGGTAGGCTTGCCCACTAACGCGGTCAACGCGACCGCCGACAAACCTAACAGTTCCAGCGTCACAAACAGGTTGAAAATGTCGCCAGACAGAAACAGGGCGTTGAGGGATCCCCACAGGAACAGCCACAATGGCCAGAAAAATGCCCGCTTATGAGCATCGCGGGCCGGGAAATAACCTTTAGCATAAATGGTAATCGCCAATCCGACGGCAGCCGTCATCAGCAGCATGACAGCACTCAGGCCATCGGCCACCAGATCGATACCCAACGGCGCGCCCCAGCCACCCATCTGATCGCGGGCTGCGCCACCATCCACCAGGCTGATCGTCAGCGCGATGACAGAAAGGACTATCAAACCGCTGCTGGTCAATCCAATTGCCAGCGCGTGACGCGGCAGCAGAAACGCGGTGATCGCAGCCGCCAGCGGCAGCAGGATAACCAGCGACATCCATACAGTGGTGTCGAAGATCATCTCACTCCTCCCGCTCGCTGCCGTCAAGGCGCGGCTGGCCGGTCAACGCCTGCACCTGAGACGCCAGCGCCAGCGCCAGACCGGTAGAGCAAACAGCCACTACGATTCCAGTAATCACCAGCGCGTGCGGTATCGGATCAATAGGCTGGTTATCACCATTGTGCGCAATGGCGATAAAGACCATGAATGTACCCGTCCCCATCACATTCATAGCCAGAATTTTGCGCAGCAGGTGTGGATATGCGACCAGCGCAAACAGGCCCATGCCAAACAGCACGACGCCTACCACCATATATAAAAGCGCCGTTTCCGTCATGATTTTTTACCATCCTCCCTGGAAGAGCCGCCAGGCTGGCCGCCCAGGAACAGCATTACCAGCGTCGCTCCAATTGAAAACGTCGCTGCCGACTCAATAATCAAAATCCAGGTCTTGGCCTCGCCTTCCGGATACTGCATCATGCTGCCCCCGACCACAATTGCTAATGCCCCGGCACCGAGGAAAAATGCCATACCAGCGATCAGCAGCGGGCGCAATAACCGGCGCTCACGCGAACCTGGGTCGTCCACCGCTGCCGCGATCCACAGCACACCCATGCCACCCAGCACCGCCCCACCCTGGAACGCACCACCAGGAACATCCGAACCGATCCACAACAGATACCCGGCCACAATCACCATCAGCGGCATTAACAGGCGAACAAACACCCTGAGTACCGGCGTGTTGGGGACTTTTACCGGCACGCGCGCCCGACGAGCTACCGACCACACACCGATAATTGACAGCAGCAGCACCGACACCTCAAGAAAGGTGTCGTAACCGCGAAAGTTAATCAGCACCGCCGTCACCGGGTTGTAAACACCGCTCTCCGGCAGGCGATCCTCAGCCAGTTGCGCCAATCGCACGACATCGTCGGGCACAGCGAATACTGCCACCACCAGCACAACTGTCAGCACAGCCACCATTGCCAGGATGACACGGCGGGCGGGCGTCAGTTTTACATCGTCATCAATGTAATTCTCGTCACGCAACTTCCGCCTCTTTCTGCTCGGCATCATCGGATTCGGCGTTACGATCATTTTTCTCCTGGCGAGAGGCATCATAGCGTCGTTGATTGCGCCGCATGTGGCTCAGCGTAGACAGCAGCAGCGCACCGGTCAGGCCAGAACCCACGGCTGCTTCAGCCATCGCCACATCGGGCGCGCCCAGCCGCACCCATACCAGAGCTACCAGCAGGCCGAAGGTGATAAACAACACCACCGACCGGAAAAGGTCCGGACTGCTCAATGATGTCCAGGCAATCAACAGGAGTGCAAACGCCAGCAACAAGTCCAGAATCATTCGGCTTTCTCCCAGGGTTTTTGTCCTTGCATGAGTGCATTCCTGCCGATCAGATGAGACACGGTAGCGCTGGCAACCAGCACCAGCACCCAGATAAAAACCAGCTTGACCACATTCTGCCAGGAATCCATATGGAAGGCGGCCCCTAACATAACCAGGCCCAGGCCCAGGTTATCCGCTTTAGTGAGAGCATGCAGGCGCGTGAACACATCAGGCAGGCGCAGAATACCGACAGTGCCGGCCAGGAAGAAAAATCCACCCGCGACAAACAGGACGATGGATAAGGCTTCACTCCAGTTCATGGCGGCGATCCTCTGCCTTGGCTGGCGTAGTGTTCTCAGTCCACTGCCAGTAACGGGTAAAAACCACACCCAGAATCCCTGCCAACAGCGCGAATACCAGTGCGATGTTGAGGTAATCGGGCGCGTTGTCTCTCAACGATAACAGCACCAGAATAGCCGTGCCGGTGGTACCGAACAACTGAACCGCCAGCAGGCGGTCAGCAGTGGTGGGACCACGTGCCACCCGCACCAGGCCGAGACCTATGTTAACCAACAGAAAGAACGCACCTGCACTCGCGGCATCGGCAATCATACCGGCTAACCTTCCAGCTTGACGCCGTAAATAGCGGCGATCCGTTTTTCAAGTATTCGCAGTTCGCCCTGCACATCCGCGCCAACATCCAGCGAATGCACCAACAGCTTGTCATCAGCCAGTTCGACGCTCAGCGTACCCGGCAGCAAACTGGTCGTGTTCGCCATCAGCACGCGCGCGTGTTCGCCGGTAATGCGATATTTGTATTCGACGAGTCCGGGTTGGAGTGGCATGGCCGGATGCATAACACGCCTGGCCACATCAACGCTGCTGATCACCGACTGGCGCAAAAAATACAGCAGGAATTGCAGAGTACCCAGCGGACGAATATTCCAGCGCCATTCCCCAAGTGGCAGGGTGTGCAAACTAAGTAATGCCGCCAGGATAATCGACGGCACACCCACCACCCACGATTCGGTATCGCCCTGGGTTAGCAACCACCATATCACCACAAATGAAGCCACCCGCAGGGTGACATCGAGCAGTTTTGTCGTCCGGTCAGGTGACCTGACTTTCTTGGTCTTATGCCGTGTCATAACACTCTATCCGGGTATCGATTAACCAGCCGTCAATCCACACTCACCAGCCCGGCGAAATGCGGTCTTCAGTATTCCACCCAGGAGCTTAACATATGCCAAACCAGCCTGTGAAGGGTGACAAGTTCGCAAACGACCCATTCCAGGCAGATAGGATGTTATCTCATCAGGCAGACTATAGTTTTCAAATAAAGGGGCTTGTTATCTGTTCTATTCGGCGTAGCGTCAACAAACCGGAGTATATTCAGTAGAGAAGCTGACGTCAACAGGTATCTGGCCCAGTTTTGCATTCATTATACTCTACAGAGACCACGACCCTTAGAGCCAAAATACCAACGTAATAATACCATAATCTTCACTTATTTACATAAAACCATATTATAGCAATTTGCCATAATTTGGCATGATCGCCCCCGCCGCACGCATCGACATAACTCTCAGACTTCTGTACAATTTGTATAAGCTACAAACAGGCTCGCCGGAGACATCCCGACGATTCCAGCTTTTGTTACTGTTACTTTCGAACATGGAGGAACCACTTGATGTTAAAAAAACTGCTCACCTGTTACGTTTTACTGCTGTTGATGCTGGTGCCGGCAGCCTTCGTCATGGCCGATGAAGAGCAAGACACGCACGATGACGACACCCAGGCCGTCGAAGTCGAAAAGACCGCCGAAGCCACTGAGGCCGACGAAACCAATGACGAAAGTGGCTCCGTTGAGGTGTCCTCCACTGAACTGGCCTACAATGTGACCGTCAGTGGTGAGATCCGCAATGATGCTTTTACGCAGGAATGGACGCTGGAACCCAGCGGCTCAGATCGCGTGGCGGTGCGTGTAGAACGCACTGGCGGCAATCTGATACCCGATGTCAACGTTTATGATTCTACTGGTCGTCAGGTCGGGCGCAGCTCCGGCGCGGACCGGACCGGCTCCGTTGCCCTCATCAACCGCGTCGATCTGTCGCCTGACGTCTATACGGTTGAGGTCACCCGTGAGCGCGGTGAAAGCGGCGTTACCAGCGGCACCTATTCACTGGTTGTCCTGCCCCTCGCAACCGGCGACGATCACCCCAGCAACACTACCCCTGTTGGCGTGATTGAATACGGCGAGGCTGTCACCGGCGAGATCACCAACGAGCACTGGTATCACCAATACACTCTGAGCGCCGAGGCCGCCGACTTCATTCGTGTTTCAGCGACACGCACCAGTGGCACGCTCATGCCCGAGGTTCAGGTCGTGGACGCCGATGGTCGCTCGCTGCGCAACGGCAGCGTGAACGATACCGGCAACAGCGCCTATCTGGAATATCAACTGCCCGACACCGGAAATTACACTGTCGTCGTCACACGCACACGCGGCTTCAACGGCGTAACGCAGGGCGAATACGAGATGACCGTATCGCTGTGGGGCGCCGGCGAAGGCAGCAGTTTGCTGGCTGGTACCGTGGGCAGTATAGACTATGACCAACCCGTGACCGGCAGCATTGGCGCGCAGTGGTATCAGGACTGGGAACTGGTCACCGAGTCAGGCGACACGCTGACTATCATCGTCGAGCGTGCCCCCGATGCCACGCTGATGCCCGAAGTATTCCTGCTGGGCGGCAGTCTGCAGGAGATGCGGCGCGGTTCCAACGATGACACCGGCGCCACCGCTCGCATCGAACGTTACTCGCTTTCCGTTCCGGGCACATATTTCATCCGCGTCAGCCGGGTTCGCGGCCAGAACGGCGCTACCGCTGGCGACTACACACTCACTGTGCAACTGGATGGAATCGGCGTGGACAACCCAATTCTTTCCGAGAGCCAGGGCGAGATCGAACCCAAATTGCCGGTTGAGGGCACACTTACCAACGCACAGTGGGCCAATGGTTGGGTGTACTCTGCTGAAGCCGGTGCAGAGGTCAACCTGACCGCCACCCGCACCGACGGCACACTGATCCCCAACATCGACATTCAGGACATCAACGGCCAGTCGCTGCGCACCATCCGTGCAGAGAACTCCGGCGACATCGCGCAGATGAGCAGCTACCGCTTCCCGAATGCGGGCCAGTACCGGATTGTGGTCCAGCGGGCCGACCAGCAGAACGGCTACACCAGCGGTGACTACAGCCTGCTGCTGGAACCGGTCGAATAATCAGAGCCGAGCCAATCAGCACACAAACGCACAGGCCGGGGATAGTCACAGAACTGTCCCCGGTTTTGTGCTCCCTACCTGCTGTCGAGAAAGCTGCTGCTGGCCATTCCGGCAAAAACCGTGAATAATGCAATATAGATATTAAGTGTTCAAAAAAGACGCGGGCATTTCTGAGATTGTCCGTATCAGATGTGGAGACTCAATCACAATGGACATGCGTAACCTGCCAGGGCAGGAACCTCATCCTACCCACCACCACGAGGGCTTTGATTACCTTCCCGGCCACGCTCTGCCTTTTGGTGCCAGCCTGGCCCCCAACGGCATCAACTTCTCGATTTACTCGCGCTTTGCTACGTCGTGTACACTGGTGCTTTTCAGAACTGGTGAGGCCGAACCACTGGTCCGTATCCCCATACCTGAGGAATTTCGCATCGGTGATGTTTTCGCCATCGTCGTACTGGGCCTGAACCCGCATGACATCGAATATGGCTTTCAATTGGACGGCCCCTTCGCGCCCGGTCAGGGCCATCGCTTCGACAGTGACGCCGTACTGCTGGACCCCTACGCGCAGATCATCAGCGGACGCGAAGTATGGGGAGACGAACCCAATCACGACAACCTCTACCCGCACCGCGCCCGCGTCAATATCGAGGAGTTCGACTGGGGGCTGGATCGACCGTTGGCCTACCCCATCGAAGATATCATCATCTACGAAACCCATGTGCGCGGCTTCACCCGGCATCCGTCGTCCGGCGTCGAGCATCCCGGAACGTTTGAAGGCCTGCGCGAGAAAATACCGTATCTTAAGCAGTTAGGGGTCAACGCCATCGAGCTGATGCCCGTCTTTGAGTTCGACGAATTTGAGCACTCGCGCGTTAATCCCAACACAGGCGAGAGGCTGCTCAACTACTGGGGTTACAGCCCGGTTGGCTTCTTCGCGCCAAAAGACGGTTACGCCGCCGGCGAACGACCCGGAAGCGCCGTCAACGCACTGAAATTGCTCATCAAAGAGCTGCACGCGAACGGCATCGAGGTCATTCTGGACGTAGTGTTCAACCACACCGCCGAAGGCAACGAAAAAGGCCCGACGATCTCGTTCAAAGGCATCGACAACAGAATCTATTACATTCTCACGCCAGAGGGCTACTACTATAACTTCAGCGGCACGGGCAACACGTTCAACTGTAATCATCCGCGCGTGCGCCACATGATTATGGACTGCCTGCGTTACTGGGTGTCAGAATACCATGTGGACGGTTTCCGCTTTGATCTGGCGTCAATTATGGCGCGCGATGTCAACGGTATGCCACTGGACGACCCGCCCATTCTGCGCCACATGACCGACGACCCCATCCTGGGACGCACCAAGCTCATCGCCGAACCCTGGGATGCCGACGGTCTCTACCATCTGGGCAGCTTTCCGTCTTATGGTCGCTGGGCAGAGTGGAACGGCCAGTACCGCGACACGGTTCGCCGCTTTCTCAAGGGTGATGCCGGTCAGGTCAAATCGATGGGACAGGCCGTGCAGGGTTCGCCCCATCTGTATCCTGGTCGTGGCCCCATCGCGTCGATCAACTTCATCACGGCACACGACGGCTTCACGCTGCGCGATCTGGTTTCCTATAACGACAAACACAACGAAGCCAACCTGGAGGACAACCGGGATGGGACCAACCACAACAATAGCTGGAACTGCGGTCACGAAGGTCCCACCGACGACCCGGAGATCAACGAACTGCGCGATCGTCAGGTGCGCAACGCCATCACCATGCTGCTCACCAGCCAGGGTACACCCATGCTGCTGATGGGCGACGAGATGGGGCGCACCCAGCACGGCAACAACAACAGCTACTGCCACGACACCGAATGGAACTGGCTGGACTGGAATCTGCTGAACGAAAATGCCGATCTGTTCCAGTTTGTGCGCCGCATGGTCGCCTTCCGCATGGCGCATCCGGTGCTGCGCAACGGTCATTTCTTACAGCACCTGGACTACATGGA
The DNA here is from genome assembly GCA_964639225.1 of uncultured Anaerolineaceae bacterium. Taxonomy (GTDB): domain Bacteria; phylum Chloroflexota; class Anaerolineae; order Aggregatilineales; family Phototrophicaceae; genus CAZXCK01. The sequence goes on from CAZXCK010000007.1 coordinate 69,710, forward strand.
TACGGGCTTTCCGGATATGGCCTTTCACGGCATCAAACCGTACCACCCGAACTGGTCGGCGCGCAGCCATGTCCTCGCGTTTTCGCTGGG
>CAZXCK010000008.1:0-4678 GCA_964639225.1 uncultured Anaerolineaceae bacterium
AACCGTACCACCCGAACTGGTCGGCGCGCAGCCATGTCCTCGCGTTTTCGCTGGGCGGCAATTACGCCAAAGGCGGCCTGGCCCAGGACGATCACATCTACGTCGCCTTGAACATGCACTGGCAGCGCAAGACGTTCCATTTGCCACCACTGCCAGATGGGCAGCAGTGGCATCTGTTTGTCGATACCGGCACCAGTGCCAGTCACGAGCCAGGTGAGGAACCCGCGCTCAGGAATCAGGAACGTTACCGGCTGCGCGCACGCTCGGTTATGGTGCTTCTCGGGCGCTAGCTACTGGCAGCGCTGGCGACTCTGCCGCTGAGCAGCCCCACCGGGAACGCCGCCAGAATCTCCGCCACCGATAACGTCAGCCGGTTGTCGTGCGCAGTCACGGCGACTGGCTGGCCCGTCAGCACATTTTCCAGCCCGGCAATCTGACGAATCGATTCTGGCAGCACCAGGCGTGTATCGGCCCACACGTCACCCAGCGGCGCGCGCTGCTGGCCACCAACCAGCCCCACCACCAGCCGGGGCACGACGACCAGCGCCATCGTATCATCGAGCTGGCGCAGGAAAGCGCATACATGGTCAGCACGACCACCACTCACGTCCAGTGGTATATATTCGCCTTCCAGAAACAGCGCCTCGTGCTCCCGGCGATAGTTCAGCGCCTGGTGCGTCACATACAGTTTGATGCGCCCTGTCCCTACCTGTTCCACCAGATCGCGCACAAGCTGCTGCTGGTCGTCAGTCAATGCCTGCTGAAGCTCGGCCAGTAACTCGTGCCGGTGCTGGAAATCCACCGGACGGCGGTTGTCCGGGTCCACCAGGCTGAAATCCCACAACTCGTTGCCCTGGTAAATATCCGGCGTGCCCGGAGCCGTAAGCTTCAGCAGCGTCTGTGCCAGCGCATTGAAGTAGCCGAAGAAAGCCACGCGCTCATGGAACGGCTCAAATACCGCCCGGAACGCCTTGCTTTCCAGCATCGCCGTCACAAAGTCGGCAATCGCCTGTCCATAGACATCGTTGGGGTTGATCCAGTTGCTGTGTGTCTTGGCTTCGTTGATCGCCTTGTACATATAGGCGATAAGCCGATCGCGCACATCGCTGAGATTATCAGCTTCGTAGATACCAATCAGCGACTGGTAAATCAGATACTCGTCGTTACGGGACGGCATCGCCTCAGTCTCGTCCTCAGCAGGAGTCTTGTCCCCCCTGTTGATTGCCGCCCACTCATTGATCGCCGCCGCCCACTCGTCTGGCATCTCAGACAGCACACTGATACGTGCGCGCACGTCTTCGCTGCGCTTGGTATCGTGCGTAGACGTGGACAGCATGGTATACGGATAAGCCTTATCCACATTATGCGCATGGAAATCGGCAGGTGTCATACCGAAGCGGTCGGGATGCCCGCCCACCTCGTTGAGTGACGTCAGCCGGTTATAGATATAAAACGCGGTATCTTCCACACTCTTGGCCATCACCGGCCCGGTGATCTGCTGGAACTTCATGACAAACTGGCGCAGCTCGCCACGCTGATGCTCGTCGAAGTCGGCAAAGTTTTCCATCAGCAGCGTATCGCGCAGGAAGTCGAAAACGCTGCTCGGCGTCAGCTTGTTCTGCCGCTTCGCCAGGTCAACTGCCCGGTTAATGTAGAAGCGGTCACGCTCGCTGACGTTGCCCGGCCCGGTGATATACGTGCGGTACACCGACAGCGCCGCGATGATCTCGCTCAGGCCAAACGCCAGGCTGTTGCGCGTGTAGCCGCTGTAACGTCGATTCTGCTCCAGGATACGCGCCAGGTCGGCGCTGCGGGCATCGATCTCGCTGGTCAGCGACTGCGACATCAGCAGCTTTTTGGTGTAGTCCGTCAGTTCGTGAAACTCAATCGCTCCGCCAATAAAATCGGCATACAGCGCGTCGAACTTCGCTTCGTTGGCCGGATCCACAAACAGATTGTTGAGTACATACATAAAATCATAACCAGTGGTGCCATATACCGCCCACGAGAACGGCAGTGGCTCCGTCTCCGATAGGATTTTCTCGACCAGCACATACAGCGGCCACTCTGACGCCTGGGCGTTTTCCTGCCGCAGCACGTCAAGCCGTTCCGCTACCGGCACATAGCCGGTTATCGGCTCATCCAGGCGCTGCTCCACGCACGCCAGCAGATAACCTTCCTGTAACCGCATGAAATAGGCTTCTGGGTCCCATAACCCATCGGGATGATCAATGCGCAGCCCGCTGACTTTGCCCTCGGCCAGCAGTCGCAGCGTCAGCCCGTGAGAGTCGGCGAATACCTGCGGGTTCTCAATACGAATGGCCGCCATATCGTTGATGTCGAAAAAGCGACGATAGTTGATCTCGTCGGTGGCCACCCGCCAGTATGACAGCCGATACGGCTGCCGCGTCAGCAGATCGTGCAGATCGTCGAAGCTGGCAGGGTTCTCCGGGTCGCCGTTAAAGTCGTCCAGCGCATTCTGCAGCACCACCCGGAACACTTCGCTCTTGTCGAAGAGTCCGAGCAGCCGCCAGCGGATAATGACCTGCTCGCGGCGGCGAACGACCAACAGATCTTCGTCTGGCGTGGTATAGGGCGGCATAAACTCCAGCGAGGTGATGACGCTGGAAAGCTCCATCTCCACCCAGTCCTCATAATCACCATATGCCAGCAGATGCTCATGTACGCGACGCAGTACACTGGCATACGTCTCTGGCGTAATTGGGAACTGGTGTTCGTAATAATGCAGGTAGAAGTCGCCATGCCAGTAGACGACCTTCAACTCACCCGCTTCCAGTACACGGCCATAATGATCGCCCAGCACCGGCAGCAGCACCCGATTATCCATCGACCGGTTCTGAGGAAACCATTCGATGTCGAAGTAGTCGGCATATACTGACGACGGCCCGTGCTTGAGCACGTCCATCCACCACACGTTTTCAGTGTTCACTCCCATGTGATTGGGCACGATGTCCAGCAGAATGCCCATATCGCGCTCGCGCATGGCGGCGGCCAGCGCGTCGAATTCCTCAGCGCTGCCCAAATTTGGATTGAACTCGTTGTAATCGACCACATCGTAACCGTGTGTACTGTTCGAGCGCGACTTAAACACCGGCGACACATACAGATCGCTCACGCCTAGTTCTTGCAGATAGTCCACCAGTTCCAGCGCACCCTGGAACGTCATATGCGGCCCAAACTGAATGCGATATGTCGCGCGTGGCAGTCGCGGACGCTGCATCGCTTCGTCCAGTATTCTCTCGATTTTTTCAGACTGGCCTAACATGGCATCCTAATCCTCAATCAATCGTTCGTAGATGGCAAACGCTTTCGGCAGCAGCGTCACCGTGTGCTTGTTCTGACCTGCCAGCAGTTCAGCGGAGACCGGACTCGGCACTGGTGACCCCATACACCATTCCGCCGCGTTCGAGTCGCAGATCAGCCGCCAGCCCGCGTCTCCCGGTACGTCCAGAGTGTGCGTCTGCTCCAGGTTGAAATTCATGAACACGCGCAGCGCATACGGGCCATCGCGCCTTTCCAGGCACAGGATGCGCGTCCCGGCGTCACCGTAGACGGTCGTCGCTTCCGGCAGCGGATTGGTCAGCGCCGGATGCTCACGCCGCAGCGCCAGCAGATAGCCATACAGTCGATACAGCAGCGCGTGCTGGCCGCTATCACGCAGGTCATGATTCAGCTTGCTTCGCTCGAATGTCGTCTCGGCCTGTGGGTCGGGCGGCGTACCCTGCCACGCGAACGCCGAAAACTCGTCGATGCGCCCCTGACGTACCGCCTCGACCAGGCCCTCATCGCCGTGAGACACAAAAAACTGAAACGGTGCCGTCTCGCCGTATTCCTCGCCCATAAACAGCAGCGGCACATACGGCGATGTCAGCAGCAGCGCTGCCGCCAGCTTCAGGCCGTCAAAGTCGGTGAGCTGGCTCAGACGTTCGCCCAGCATCCGGTTGCCCACCTGGTCATGGTTCTGTGTGCAGACCACGAAGCGGTCGCGCGGGATATCGGCGGATGGCGTGCCGTGCCGCCGCCCCCACGAGGGTGAATACTGCCCGGTATAAGCATAGCCCTCGCGCAGAATCTTGAGCATCAGGCCAAAGTCGGTAAAGCTCGAATAATAGCCATCAGATTCACCCGTGAGTGCCACATGCAGCGCGTGATGCAGATCGTCCAGCCACTGGCCGTCCATGCCCGTCCCGTTGGCTTCGCGTGGCAGCAGCAGCTTGCGGTCGCTGCGGTCCGTCTCGGCGACCAGATGCACATGCCGGTTGCTGCGCGCTTCCCAGTCATCGACAGCGGTCGTCAGCCGGGTAAGGAACGGCACAGCCGTAAAGTCCAGCAGCGCGTGAACGGCATCCAGCCGCAGCCCATCGATGTGGCAGCTATCCAGCCAGTAGATCGCGTTCTCAATGAAGAAGCGCTGGACGTGATCGCTGTGCGCCCCGTCCAGATTGACGCTCTCGCCCCAGGGGGAATGATAACGATCGGTGAAGTACGGACCGAAATCCCACAGGTAGTTACCCTCCGGCCCCAGATGGTTGTAGACCACATCCAGAAACACAGCCATCTCCTGCTGATGACAGGCGTTAACCAGCCGCCGCAGTCCATCCACGCCACCATAGGCCGCGTGCGCGGCATATGGCATCACACCGTCATAACCCCAGTT